>NZ_JBSVWB010000056.1:0-39028 GCF_054071795.1 Pseudomonas sp. SDO5271_S396 | reverse complement strand
CGAGCGCTGAAAAGCTCCAGAAACGTTCCGCCCACTCATCAAAGGTGTTCAGGCAGCCGCGAAAGTCATGCAGGACAGCGTCGACGTCCGGCCGTTTGGCATCCATGGGTGACAGGACGAACCTGGCAATCACCGGAGTCATGAAGCGGCCCCATGGAGTGGGGCATGGATAGAAAGGTGCATCGGCGGTCCCTCGCGCTGATTGAGCAGGCGAGAGACTTTGGAGAGGTGGGCAGGAAAAAGAAGTCGGCGTTATTCGCCAGTAAGGTTAGGACGTTTCGCCAAAACCTCGGGTAAACCGAGGCTTGGATGTAGGCGCGGGATTACAGGTTGAAAGCTCCTACAGCTTTAGTTGCCCAATCGCCTTGCTCAGTTCACCCGCCAGGGTCGCCAATTCGTTGCTGGTGGTGGCCGAATCCACGGTTTGCTGCACCGTGTTTTCGGTCACGTCGCGGATGCTCACCACGGCGCGGTTCATCTCTTCGGCGACATGGCTCTGCTGTTCGGCGGCGACGGCGATCTGGGTGTTGCTTTCGCGCATCTGCGCCACGGCGCCGGTGATTTCTGCGAGGGCCGCGCCGGCTTCCTGGGCTTGTTGTACGCAGTCGTCGGCCTTGAACGAGCTTTCCTGCATGAAGTCCACTGCGTCCCGGGTTCCGGCTTGCAGGGCCGAGACCATCTGGGTGATTTCGTCGGTGGAGCTTTGCACCCGCTTGGCGAGGTTGCGCACTTCGTCGGCGACCACGGCGAAACCGCGGCCCATTTCTCCCGCACGTGCGGCTTCGATGGCGGCATTGAGCGCGAGCAGGTTGGTCTGTTCGGCGATGCTGTGGATCACCCCGACCACGCCGTTGATTTTCTGGCTGTCCTCGGCCAGTTTCTGGATCATTTCAGCGGTCTGCTGCACACCACTGGACAGCCCGGCGATGGAGCGTTGTACGCGAGTCACCACGGCCTGGCCGCTGCCGGCGAGGGTGTCGGCGGTCTGGGACAGGTCCCGGGTCGCCCCCGCGTGCTGGGCGATGTGGTAGACCGTGGCCGTCATCTCGTTGATGGCCGTGGCGGCCTGGTCGGTTTCGCTTTGCTGGCCGAACATACCGTGCTGCACGTCGTTCATGCTGCTGGCCAGTCGTGCGGCGCCATCGTCCAGTTGCCGTGCGGTGCGCGCCACGGTACCCACGACTCGCTGGTAACCGGCCTGCATCGCGTTGAACGCGTTGGCCATCTGGCCGACTTCATCCTTGCACGCCAAGGGGACCCGGGCGGACAGGTCGCCGGTCTTCTCCACATGGAGCATCACATCTTTGAGAGTATTGAGCTGGCTGAGCAGGAAGCGGATCAGCAATTGCGAGGCGCCGAGCATCGCCAGCATCAGGATCAGGACCGCCACGGCATAGTTGGCGAAGCGCTCTTCGAACACTTGGCTCAGGCTGGGTGCGTAGGCGAGTACGGCGACGTACTCACCGTCGGTACGGGCGACGACTTCAGCCCCCATCAGCGGGTTTTCGCCGAACAGGGGCAGGTGATTGAGTTCGACCCAGCCAATGGCACTGCCCAGGGCCGACAGATCCTGACCGGCCAGCTGTGGGATTTGGCCGCGCTGGAACGTCAGCCAGTGCTCGTCGCTCGGCAGTGTCTGGCCGGCCGGCCAGGCGCCGAGCAGTTGCCCCTGTGCTTGCGCCGAGGTTCGAGAAGCCTCGCTGCGAGCCTGTTGTTCAAGCTGCACGGCATAGAGCACCAGCAGCAGGGTGGTGATAAAGGCGACCGCGTTGACGGCCCAGAATTTGTACTTCAGCGAGATATTGCTAAGCCAGGCACCCATGGAAGGTCTTCTCTGATAGCGGAAACAGCATTGGCAAGGTGCCATTATTGTGCCGCTATTCAGGAAGCCGGTTTTGACATGGGTCAATGCGCCGCATCAGTCCAATGCAGGCAGGTCGAAAAACGCCCGTGCGCTGGCGGTGCTGTGTTGGGCGAGGTCTTCCACACTTTCGTTGCGGTGCAGGGCGACTTCGCGCAGCACTTCCGGCAGATACGCCGGTTCGTTCCGACCGTTTTTCGGCTTGGGTCGCAAGGTGCGCGGCAGCAGGTAGGGCGCATCACTTTCCAGCATCAGACGGCCCCGGGGAATTTCCCTGACCAGAGGATGCAGGTGTGTCCCACGGCGCTCGTCGCAGATCCAGCCAGTGACGCCGATGTGCAAGTCGAGGTCGAGGTAGCTGAACAGCGCCTGCTGCTCGCCCGTAAAGCAATGCACCACGGCGGCGGTGAGGTGATCGCGGTAGTCCTTGAGGATAGCCAGCAGGCGCTGGTTGGCATCGCGCTCGTGCAGAAACACCGGCAGCTTCAATTCGACGGCCAGCGCCAGATGTTCTTCCAGCACCTTTTCCTGCTGCGGGCGCGGTGAAAAGTCCCGGTTGAAATCCAGTCCGCATTCCCCCACCGCTCGCACGCGGTTTTCGCTGAGCAGGCTGCGTAGACGGCGGGCGCTGTCGCTGTTCCAGTCACTGGCGGAGTGGGGGTGGATACCGGCGGTACTGAACAGGCGTTGACCGCTTTCGTCCAATTGGGTGCACAGTTCCAGAGCCTGTTCGCTGCCGTCGACACTCGTGCCGGTCAGGACCAGCTGTTGTACGCCGGCGGCATAGGCTCGGTCGAGAACAGCCTGGTGCTTCTCGTCGAAACTGGGGTTGGTCAGGTTGACGCCGATATCAATGAGTTGCATGGTGCTATCTCCGCCTGCGGCCGGAAAGCATATCAGAGCTGTAGATTTATAAGAAAAACGAAGAACTACAATGAGTTAAAGCTGTCTTTGAACGTCGCAAGTGACATTGTGGTTGGCCGAACACCTGCCGTTGTGCCACCGTTGCGCGCCTTGCCAGCGCTTAAAGCGCTCTGTTTCTGACCCCCACCGCCTCGTTCTTCGCGAAGGCGCTGGCCAGTATTCTTTCCGGAGAGCGGATGATCCGACCCTCGGCGTTGCTAGTGTTGTGCCTGACGTTGCTGCTGCCCATGGCGGCGGTGGCGCGTCTGGACGGGCCGCTGGAAGTGACCCGGCCCGGCAAGGTCCGCGACCTGGCGGAGATTCGTTCCAGTCGTACCCTGCGTGTGCTGGTGAACCAGAGCCGTAACAGTTCCGGCGAGGTCCAGGGGCAAGCCATTGGTGTGGAATACCATCGCCTGCGCGCCTTCGAGCAGTACCTCAATGGTCACGCCCGTGATGGCCAGGAGATCAACCTCAAGATCATTCCCAAGGCCAAGGACCAGCTGCTGGGGGCACTGGCCCGTGGCGAAGGCGACCTGGTGGCCCCCGGTGAATTGCTGGATGTAAAGGCCGCGCACAAGATCAGCGCCAGTGACCCGATTGTCAGCGATGTACCGTTGTGGCTGGTGGGTGTGAAGGGAGAGCGGCGCTTTACCAGGCTGGAGCAATTGTCCGGGCGCACCCTGGCATTGACCACCGGCAGTGCAGCGGCGGACGCCATCAGCCAGGTCAACCAGAAACTGGCGCTGCACAAGCAGCCGCCGGTGAAGGTGGAGTGGGTCGATCCGACCCTGGCTGTGGAGGATGTGCTGGAGATGGTCCAGGCCGGCATTTTTCACCTGACCATCGTCGAAAAGCCCATCGCCGAGCGCTGGTCGAAAATCCTGCCCAAGTTGCGCTTCGATAAACAGGTGGCGATCAGCGAGCCGGGCGACGAGTACTGGTTTGTGCGCCAGGATGCCTCGATGCTGCGCGCCAGCATTGATCGTTTTCTCAAGACCTACCGCACGCCATCCGATCAGGACGTGGCGTTCCAGCGTATCTACCGACGCCTTTACCAAGTGCGTAATCCACTGGCCCGAGCGGACCGCCAGCGCCTGGAGAAGCTGCGCCCGGTGCTGCAGAAGCATGCACGCGAGCAGGGGATCGACTGGTTGAACCTGGCTGCGCTGGCGTTCAAGGAGTCCGCTTTCGATCCGGGCGCGCGCAACAGTGGCGGCCCCACGGGGCTGATGCAGATCACTCCGTCGGCAGCACAGCGGGTGGGCGTCAACAATATCGAGAACCTCGACAGTAATGTGCAGGCGGGCGCCCGCTACCTGGCGATGATCCGTCGCAAGTTTTTCGCCAGCCCCAAGCTCAATGAACGCGAGCGCATGGCGTTTGTGCTGGCGGCTTACAACATGGGGCCGGAGCGTGTGCAGGGCATGCGCACCGAGGCCAGGCGGCGGGGGCTGAACCCCAATCAGTGGTTTTTTCAGGTTGAACGCATAGCCATGGAGCAAGTGGGGATGGGCGGCGTCAGCTATGTTAATAGCGTGAACAAATACTTCCTGGCATTCGATCGGGAGCGCGAGTCCCTGGAGCCGGCGGCGCCAAAAGTTGCTTCACGTAAATAATCTATTTTATCGATATCTATGTGGCAATTTTTCGGCTTTTATCATTGTTTAAACTGATTAATATAGCGGCCAACCCCACCTTACTTTGAAAAGGATTGTTCCCATGAGCCCATTGATCAACCGCATTCTGTCCACCCGCGCCGGTTATGGCCTGACCATTCTGCGCATTTTTGTCGGCGTCATCTTTGCGGCCCATGGTTCGCAAAAACTCTTCGGCTGGTTTGGCGGCTACGGCCTGGCGGGTACTGCGCAATGGATGGAAAGCATTGGCCTGGCGCCGGGCACCCTGATGGCGGTTCTGTCGGGCGGTACCGAGTTTTTCGCCGGGCTGGCCCTGATCATCGGCTTGCTGGCGCGCCCGGCGGCATTGGGGCTGACCATTCTGTCGCTGGTGGCGATCTTTTCGGTTCATATCCATAACGGCCTGTTCATGGCCAACAACGGTTATGAGTTTGCACTGGCTTTGCTGGGTGGCGCTTTGGCGGTGCTGCTGGAGGGCGCGGGCAAATGGTCGGCTGACCGCGCCATCGCCAATTGATGATCCGATAGTGTCCTGATAAGGCCCGCCCTGTGCGGGCCTTTTGCTGTCCGGGATTCTTGACATCGCACCACGGGCTTCTCTAGGATGCCGCTCATGCGCCGATTTAAACAGCTAATTGCGGGGCGCCAGGGGTGATCGTTATCGGTCCCGACAGAAGCCTGATCCAGGCTTCGAAATTCCGCTAAAGCGCTGGTTCGGTGTTGCCTCTCACCTGCCCGCAGACTTTTGAGGCAGAGACACGACACGATGAATGCACTACGCCCCCTCATACGCCTGGCCCCGATCACTGCGGACTTGACTCAACGTAATCCTAAAATTCTCCTGGGTGGCAAGCACCAGCCGACGCTATTGCGTTATCTGGATGGCTGGCCGCGTCGCACCGGGCGGCCTTCGGCTTTTCTGATTCAGTTTGTCGAAGATGGTGACTCCCTGGCCCGCTTTGCCAATAACAGCTTTGATCTGGCGGTGATCCAGGCGCCCAGCGCCAGTGATGCAGGCGAAGTGATCGGTCATCTTACGCGCATTGCCCGTCAGGGTCTGATTGCCCGCCGTTGAACGTTCACTGAGACACCGCGGCGGGTAGTGGCCAGTGGCGGCGACGGCGCAGTGACAGCCCCATTGCAATCAGGCATAGCAGCAGGGGTATCGGAACGATCAAGAGTGACTTGATGATGAGCTCAAGACGATCGACCGACGCATACGCCTGGCTTTTCAACATGTGCAATTCCATGGGCAATCGCAGGCGTTCCTTATTGAGCGCTTGCAACAGCATGTTCGTTTCGACCGCTTGGGCACCGACCATCTGAGCGGGCGGGTTCAGTAATTGCCACTCCTGTTCCGTGCGCTCCAGACGCTGCTCCAGTTCAACTGCATTTTGGCGATAAGAGCGCGCTGCGGCTTCGCGCAGGTCTGCCAATACCTGCAGGGGCAGACCTCCCATGGCGCGAGGGCGAATGCTCGCAAGGGGCTCGGGCGCCGCGAGGTTATCCAGGACATTCAAGACAAATAACCCGTTGTCAGGCGTAGTGTTGGCGAGCATGTCTGGGACGGCGACCACCACGACCTGGATCTGTGATGCTTTCTGCAAGCCTGGTGGCTGGCCTTCAATGCCGTCGGGAAATGCTGAATAACCTGGCCCTTCGATGCGTGCTGCAATGACATGGTGCTGCCCTTCAGCACTCGCTTCTTCGATCAATGTATTGAAGGTGTCCGGGGAGGCAAACCGCTTGGCGTCCATCAATGCCGCGTGTGCAGAGCTTTGCAGCAGCGGCGTGAAACGGGTCCTGCCGTTCTTGAGGGGGGTCAGTGCTGCGCTTTTGGACACGACCACCGAAGCCAATTTCCAACTGCTGATATCGTGCGCGTTCATCGCCTGGCGTGGCAGGGTCAATCTGGCCGGATGACGCACCGTGGGCATCCCGGCGGTCAGTGTGATCGGTGTTGCGTAGAAGCTGTCGGCCAGTAACTTGTCAGTCGACACCTCCAGCCCCCAGCTCGCAAGCATTCCGTCCAGCCGCGAGGGGGAGGAGGCCTTTCCTTCTTTCGGCCCGATAAACATCAGCAGTTTTCCGCCCTCCAGAACAAATTGATCAATTGCGTACAGTGCAGGATCAGGCAGTTTGTGTGGGTGCATCACCATCAGCGTCTGGACGGTTTGGGGCAGACGCTCGACGTTGGGCGTTACAGTGACCAGATTGAACTGCTGCGTCAGCCGTTGTTCGGTGGCAGTCTTGATGGGCAGTCCCGACAGCAGACCGACGGTGGCACGCTCGGGCTTCGTCAGCTTGTGGAGCAAATGGCTGATTTCATATTCGAGAAGAGGGGCACGATCACGATCGAATGAGGCGATACGTTGTGGACCTTGACCGGCGCGCGTACCGATCAGGCCGAATACGCCCTGTTTGACATCAAGCCCGAATAGCTCCGCTTTGTACGATTCTTCGGAGAAGGGGGCAGGATTGATAACGTGCAGGTTGATCAGGCCCTGGGCCGCCTTTTCGTACTCTCTGAGCAGATCTTCGACCTGTTGACTGTAACGTCTCAATACGCGGTGGGTGTTCGGGTCGGTGTGCGAGTTGAAATAGTACAGTTCTATCGGGCTTTCCAGGGTTGTCAGCGACCTCTGCACCGCAGCGGACAAGGTATGCACTTTGAGGTGCGAAATATCCCATTGGGCATTGGGCAGCCGGTTTATCCAGACCAGATTGAACGCGAGGAAAACCAGCAGGATGACTACCAGTGTCATGCTTGTGCGCAGCACGGGTCGCATAAAGGACATTCCTCTCAGCTGCGCTTGGCGTTGAGTGCAACGGTCGTCGCAACGAGAAAAGCCAGGATCATGCTGATGAAGTAAAGGCCGTCATGAAGTGTCAGCTTCCCGCTGTCGATTGCCTCGAAGTGCAACACCGGGCTGAGTGCAATCAGGCTGTCAATCACCCAGATAGGGGCTTGGTGCTCCAGTGCATCTGACACGTAATAAAGAGCGCTCGCGATAAAAAGCAAACTCAGTGTTACGGTAAAGATAATCACGCGTTGGTGTGTGAATGTGTAAATAAAACAGCCGATCGATAAATAACTGCCGGCCAATAACCAGCTGGCCAGGTATTGTGAGGCAATCACTGCATTGTCTGCAGTGCCCAAATAATTGACGGCGATGACAATAGGAAAAGTGAGGGCCAGGGTAAGCGCACAGACTGTCCAGGCCGCCAGGAATTTTCCGACAACCAACTCGGACGATGCGATGGGTAATGCGTGTATGACGTTAAAAAAACCGGCATTGCGTTCATCCGACCATAGTTGGGCTGACAGCACGGGAATCAATAGCAGATACAGCCAGGGGTGCCATTGAAAGAAAGCATCCAAGTCACTGTTGTCGTGCTCCATCCACTGGCTCATTTGCACGCCCAGTGCGGCGGACAGTCCCAGGAACGCGGCAACGGTCAGGTAAATACTCGGTGCGCTGATATAACTGACAAGTTGGCGGGTGAAAACCACCGGCATCCGTTTCAAAGGGTGTTCTCCTGGCTCAGATGATGAACGACGTCGTTGATACGACCGGGTTCCAGCGCCATGGAGGTGATGTTCCAGCCACGACTGGCTATCAATGCATTGACTGCGGGGTAAATGGTCTGTCCCGGCATGGCGAGCACGGTCACGGTTCCCGGGGAATGCAGGTCTTCTTCGATACCCGCAACGCCGGGTAGCACTGCCAGCGCTAGCAGATCCAAAGGAGTCTGGGCTGTCAGGGTCACTGCCTGGAAATGCCGAGAACGGCTTTTCAGCTCTTGGGGCGAGCTGTCTGCCGCCAGTTGCCCATCGGCAATCACCAGTGCTCGTGTGCACAGGCTGGACAGCTCTTCGCATTGACGGCAGGCAATGACGAGGGTCATTTCCTCTGCCAAGGATTGGATGAGTGTCTTGAGCGCGCTCGCCTGGTCAGGGCTCAAGCCTTCGCCGGGTTCGTCCAGTAGCAACAGGCCGGGGCCATGCAGAACGGCCCCGGCAATGGCGAGTTGCCGTTTTAAGCCTGGTGGCAACGTGTCGATGGGGTGGTCGAGCAGGGGCAGCAGCTCGAGCAGAGTGGCTGCTCGGTCGACTTTCTGGCGTTTTTCTATCCCGGTGTATCCGTGAGCTCCCGCGACGAAGTTCAGAAAACCTTTGACCGACAGAGTGTGGTGATTGAGTCCGCCTTCAAGCTGATAACCCACTACGGATTTGACTTGATGGGATTGGGTCAGAGTGTTGAACCCTTGAACCATGACGTACCCGCTTGAGGGTTTGATCAAGCCGGCTATCAAGTTCAGCAATGTGGATTTGCCTGCGCCTTGCCGTCCAAAAATTCCTACACATTCCTTTCGCTGTACAGTGAGAGAAAAGTTACAGATAACACTTTTTTTACCCTGGTACTTTGTCAGGTTAGTTATTTCGATCATCTGTTTACCGAAGATTTATGCAAGGCCGGCATGTGTATTCAGGCGGGTGCAAGGGTAGATTTTTAAAAAGGGTACGTTCTATTGCAGAACTTGAATATGCAGGCTTCCGTTAATAAGGAAATTCTTACGTGAGCGTCGGGCGCGCGCTGAAACAATTGGTGTGCTTAGAGTGTTATCAACGGTTGGGTGTTTATCCGACGTTTATGTAAGGTTGCTGTTTTTGGAGTGAGGCCTGATTACGATGATGCTTCTACGTACTTTAGTACTTGAACGCGGGGGGGATAATGCGCCGGTCAACGGTGCGCTGCTCTGTGGGTTTGCTGTTGCTCAGGCAGCCTCCAATTTTCTTGTCTATAGCCTTGATGAAGAGACTGAGCCCGGTAGTTCCAGGATTTACATCGCGACATTGCGAAAGAAACTTGAACGCTACTTTCTGGGAGGCATTGAATCCAAAGACGACCTGCACGTGGCCATGCAGGTCTTCAAACAGATTCTGATGGTGGCGTCCGCCTCGGGCACCCGGACCCTGAGCCCCGGGGAGCCGGAGGTTCCCTTTCATTTCATTGACCTGAAGGGCTGCAAGCTGCCGCCGGCCAGACCCGAGGATCATCATTCGGTGATCATCAAGAAAGCTTTGGTCATGAAGGTCATTACGCTGGGGATGTCAGCACCCGCGTTGCCTGCGATCGAGAGTGCTTCGCTGATCGTGCCGTCCATTCGTTTTTCCTCTCAAATGGTTTCGCCACCCAGGATTGTGAGTTCATCCGAGCCCACGCTGCCGCTTGAGCCTCAACACGCCGTTGAACGTGAACACCGGTCTACGGTTGCTCTGCCGTTAGCTGCCGAGGCGGGTTCGGTCGTTGCCTCGCCTGAGCCTGCAATCAATGCTCCTCCGGAGTCGACGCCTTTGTTCGAAGTGGACAACACGCTGGCGAGTCTTGCCCGGGTTGCCCATGACCTGACCCAGCAACAGCTGGCTGTCACTACGCAGGAAACCAGGCTGGAACAATGGCAGGCGCGATTGCAACAGGAGCAACGGCAGATGGATGAGAAGGCGCAAGCGCTTGAGTTGCGACAGGCACAGTTGCAAGAGCAGGTGCGGGACGTCAGCCGCAAGGAGGAACAGCTGGCATCGGCCATGACGCATCTGTCAGGGCTGCGCCAAAGCCTGCGGGGCGTTCTGCCTGAACTGGATCAGGCCCTGGACGGTTAGCCTGAGCAGGTTCACAGGTTCTGGCTACTTTCTGCGGTTCCTTTATCATCGATGTCGTTTGTCGACGCCAGAGCATGAGGTTATGGCGTTTGGGCATCAATGAACCGTGTTTGGGGATGCAAGCGTTTGAGTACCAAGCTGATTACCAAAGAAGGTCATGAGGCGCTGAAGAAAGAGCTGGATTACCTGTGGCGGGAAAAGCGCCCGGACACCACGCGCAAAGTGACGTGGGCGGCTTCCCTGGGGGATCGCAGCGAAAATGCCGATTACCAGTACAACAAGAAACTGCTGCGCGAGATTGATCGTCGTGTGCGCTACCTGCGCAAACGCCTTGAAGACATGCGCGTGGTGGAGTACATGCCCGAACAGGAAGGCAAGGTGTTTTTCGGCGCCTGGGTGGAGATCGAAAACGAGCAGGGTGATACCAAGCGCTTTCGTATTGTCGGTTATGACGAGATTTATGAGCGGATGGATTACATCTCCATCGATTCGCCAATGGCGCGAGCCCTGCTGCGCAAAGAGGTGGATGATGAAGCCATCGTGCAGACCCCGGGTGGCGAAGTGTGCTGGTGGATCACCGCGATTGAATACGTGAAGTAAGGGATGATGGCCCGCCCTCTGTGAAGAGCGCGAGCCATCGGCATCTCAACCTTCGCGCAGTACGGTCAGCGGGCTGGCGTTCAAGGCTCGGCGAGTACCGAATACCCCCGCACCGCCGATCAGCACCGCGCCGATCACTGGCAACAGCAATAGCCACGGATGAGGGTGCCAGGCCAGGTCGAAGGCGTAGCGGTACAGGACCCAGGTCACCAGTTCCGTTCCCAGTGCGGCGAGCAGGCCGCTGACTGCACCGAGCAAACCGAACTCGATGCGCCGGGCCTTGACCAGCAGCTTGCGCTCGGCCCCCAGTGCTCGCAGCAGCGCACCCTGGCGGATTCGCTCATCAAGGGTGGCTTGCAGCCCGGAGAACAACACCGCCATCCCTGCCGCCAGGACGAACAGCAGCACGTACTCCACCGCCAGCGTCACTTGGGCGAGGATGCTGCGCAATTGTTCGAGCAACGCTTCGACCTGCAGGATGGTCACTGCCGGGAAGGCCCGGGAGAGGTCGACGATCTGCTGGTCGTGGCCGGGCGCCAGGTAGAAGCTCGTCAGGTAGGTGGCCGGCAGGTCCTTCAAGGTGCCGGGCTGGAAGATCATGAAGAAGTTGGGCTGGAAGTTATCCCAGTTGATCGTGCGCAGGCTGGTGACACGGGCTTCGCGGTTCTCACCGCCTACAGTGAACACCAGATGGTCGTTCAGCTTGAGCTTGAGGCTTTCGGCAACCTTGGCTTCCACCGACACACCGGGGACGTCATCCGCAGGTTGCTGCGACCACCACGCACCGGCGACCAGGGCATTGCCCGGCGGCAAGTCGGCAGCCCAGGTCAAACTCAGGTCGCGCTGTACGGCGCGATCTCCACTGGAGTCCTTGCTCACAATTTCCTGCACCGGTTCGCCGTTGATGCTGATCAGCCGGCCCGGTACCACCGGGTACAGGGGCGCGGATTGCGCTTGCACTTCCAGCAGCCGTGCGCCGAAGGCGTCCTTGTCGGCGGGCAGGATGTTCAGCGCGAAATAGTTGGGCGCGTCCTTGGGCAACTGGTTTTGCCAGGTGTCGAGCAGTTCACCGCGAAGCAGGGCGATCAAACCCATCGACAGCAGGATCAGGCCGAATGCCAGGGATTGGCCCGCTGCCGCCAGCGGGTGGCGCAGCAGTTGGCCCAGGCCCAGCCGCCAGGGCAGCGAGGCCCTTGCCAGCAGCCGTCGCAGGCTTTGCAGCAACAACAACAGCAAGCCACCGAGGATCAACGCAGCAAGCACACCGCCGCCGAGCAGGGCGAAAGTCAGCACCAGGTCGAGACTCAGGCGCCACATGATCAGGCCCAGGGCGAACAACGCCGCGCCGTAGACCATCCAGGTGCTGGACGGAATGGGCAGCAAGTCGCGCCGCAGCACCCGCAGGGGAGGGACCCGACCCAGTGCGGCCAAGGGCGGCAAGGCAAAGCCGGCGAGGGCGACCAGCCCGGTGCCGATCCCGGCTATGGCCGGAAGCAGGCCGCCGGGCGGTACATCGGCCGGCAACAGATCGTGCAGAAAATAGAACAGACCGAATTGCGCCAGCCAACCGAGCAGGGCCCCGGTCAGGCTGGCCAGCAGGCCCAGTACACTCAGTTGCAGACTGAACAGCAGCATCGCTTCTCGGCGCGACAAGCCCAGGCAGCGTAACAACGCACTGGCGTCGAAACGCCGCGTGGCGAAACGGTTCGCCGACAGCGCGACAGCAACACCGGCGAGCAGCACCGCAACCAGGCTGGCCATGTTCAGGTAACGCTCGGCCTTGCCCAGGGCGCCGCCGATCTGCTGATTGCCGTCACGCGAATCTTGCAGGCGCTGGTTGGCGGCGAGCCCGGGTTTGACCAGGTCGCGATAGGTCTGCAGTGCCGTGCTGCCCTGTGGCGCGCGCCACAGTTCCCGGTAACTGACGCGGCTGCCGGGCTGGACCACGCCGGTGGCATCCAGGTCCGCGAGGTTGATCATCACCCTGGGCGTAAGGCTATAGAAGTTGCCGGCGCGGTCGGGCTCGTAGGTCAGGACGCGGGCCAGGCGCAGGGTCTTCATGCCCACATCGATGCTGTCGCCGACTTTGAGGTCCAGCGCCGTCAGCAAGCGTGCCTCTACCCAGGCTTCACCGGGTTTCGGGCCTCCGCCTGGGGTTTCCTCGCCAAATGGTGCTGCGGCGCTCTTCAGTTCGCCGCGCAACGGGTATTGCTCGTTGACCGCCTTGATACTGGAAAGCTGGATCCCGTTATCGGTGGCGATGACGCTGGAAAACTCCACGATACGCGCGTGATCCAGGCTCAGTTCGAGCCCGGATTTGATCTGCTCGGGACGGGCCGGCGAGCTGCCTTCGAGCACCAGGTCGGCGCCGAGAAATTCGGTGGCGCGCAGCAGCATGGCGCCGTTGAGGCGCGCACCGAAATAACCGATGGCGGTGCTGGCGGCCACCGCCACCAGCAGGGCAAAGAACAACACGCGCAATTCACCGGCGCGGGCATCGCGCAGTAATTGGCGCATGGCAAGGCTGAACAGGCGCAACAGCGGCAGGCGTGCCATCAAGGCTCCAGGGGCGCGACCATCAGGCCGGCTTCAAGGCGGATCAGGCGTCGGCAGCGATGGGCCAGGCGCTCGTCGTGGGTAACCAGCACCAGGGTGGTGCCGCTCTCTTTATTAAGCTCGAACAGCAAGTCGCTGATGCGTTCGCCAGTGTGGCTGTCGAGGTTGCCGGTGGGTTCGTCGGCAAACAGCACGTCAGGCTCGGCGGCAAACGCTCGGGCAATCGCCACTCGCTGTTGTTCGCCACCGGACAGTTGGCGGGGAGAGTGGGTCAGGCGTTGGCCCAGGCCGACGCGTTCCAGCAGGTGCCTGGCCCGTTCGCGCGCATCTTTACGACCGTCCAGTTCCAGGGGAAGCATGACGTTCTCCAAGGCGTTGAGGCTGTCTAGCAACTGGAAGGACTGGAAGACGAAGCCCACATGCTCGGCGCGGATACGCGCGCGCTGGTCTTCGTCGAGGCTGCTCAGGGCTTGTCCGGCGAGGGTGACCTCGCCGCTGCTGGGCAGGTCGAGGCCGGCCAGCAGGCCCAGGAGGGTGGATTTGCCGGAGCCGGAACTGCCGACGATAGCCAGGCTATCGCCCTTGTTCAGTTCCAGGCTCAGTTCGTGCAGGATAGTCAGTTCACCTTCCGCGCTGGGAACCACTTTGCTAAGGTTCCGCGCGGTGAGAATGCGTGCGCCCATGGAGAATCCGATGCGAATGTGGTTTTTGAGTGCTGGTCTGGCCCTGATGTGCATGGCCCAGAACGCAGCGGCGGGTACAGTCCTGATCGTTGGCGATAGTATCAGTGCCGGTTTCGGCCTGGATACCAGCAAAGGGTGGGTCGCACTGCTGGAACAACGGCTCAAGCAGGAGGGTTTCGACGACAAGGTGGTCAATGCCTCCATCAGCGGCGACACCAGTGCCGGAGGCCTGGCGCGGCTGCCGGCGGCGCTTGCAGAGCATAAGCCGGACGTGGTGGTCATCGAGCTTGGAGGTAATGATGGCTTGCGCGGGCAGCCGCCAGCGCAATTGCAACAAAATCTTGCGTCGATGATCGACCAGTCCAGGGCGGGGGGGGCCAAGGTGCTGCTGCTGGGCATGCAGTTGCCACCCAACTACGGCCCGCGATACACCACGGCGTTTGCCGAAGTCTATGGCGTGCTGGCCAAGGAGAAAAACATTCCCCTGGTGCCGTTTTTCCTCGAGGGCGTAGGCGGCCATCCGGAGTTGATGCAGGCGGATCAATTGCACCCGGCGGTCAGTGCCCAGGGCAAGTTGCTGGAAAATGTCTGGCCGACGCTAAAACCGTTGCTGTGACGCTTTTCTAGGCGCGGCCTTTCGGCTAATGTGGCGCCCCCCTGATTCGGAGCCCCAGATGTCGCGCCCTGCCTGGTCCCTGTTTGCCTACCAACTGATCGAGCCTGACGAGCAGCTGGATTTGTTCGCCTGCCAGGAAGTCCGAGTGCATCTGGTGACGCGTCAGCTGGAGTTGGGTGGCTCGATCGACCGTACGCTGTGCGGGACGCTGCTGCCCGCTCAACCGCGCTGGTCGTCGGTGGACCGTTCTATCTTTCAGGATCAGCGATTGTGCCCCCTGTGCCGGGCGATCCTTGAGTCACAGAAGCGCGGCACACCGCCGATCTGGCCGGAATTGCGCTTCGAGCTGTAGGGTTTGTCGCTTAAAGCTTGAAGCTTGCGACCCGCATCACGTATACAATCGATTTTTTCATACCCGTCGTTTCTGCGAAGGATTTTCCGGATGTTGTCGCGCCTCTCCGTCGTCACCTGCTGCCTGTCTCTCGCCGCGCTTTGCGCAGCCGGTTCCGCAGCCGCCTTGCAGTTGCCCTTGCCACCGCCCGGTGAAGACATCGTGGGCCAGGTCCAGGTGATCAAGGCCAAGTACGAAGACACCTTTGCCGACCTGGGCACCACCTATGACCTGGGTTATTCGGAAATGGTCGCGGCCAACCCGGGCGTCGATGCCTGGTTGCCGGGTGCGGGCACCGAGATCGTGCTGCCGACGCGCTTCATTCTGCCGCCGGGGCCGAGGGAAGGCATCGTGATCAACCTGGCCGAATACCGGCTCTACTATTTCCCCAAAGGCCAGAACGTGGTCTACACCTTCCCGCTCGGGATCGGGCGTGAGGGTTGGGGGTCGCCGATTGCCCATACCAGCATCATCGCCAAGACGCCCAACCCGACCTGGACGCCGCCGGCGTCGATCAAGGCCGAGCATGCTGCCAATGGCGATCCGCTGCCCAACGTGGTGCCGGCCGGGCCGGACAATCCCCTGGGGCCGTTCAAGTTCACCCTTGGGACGCCGGGCTATCTGATCCACGGCTCCAACATGAAATTTGGTATCGGCACGCGTACAAGCCACGGCTGTTTCCGCATGTTCAACAACAACGTGCTGGAAATGGCGAGCATGGTGCCGGTCGGAACGTCGGTGCGCATCATCAACGATGCCTACAAGTTCGGTAGCAGCGGCGGCAAGGTTTACCTCGAAGCGCATACGCCCTTGAATGACGATGGCACACCTTCGGTGGTGGACAAGCACACAGCGGTCATCAACGCCTTGCTCAAGCGCGAAGACTTGGCCAATAACCTGCGGGTGAACTGGGATCAGGTGCGTGATGTGGTAGCGGCGGAAGATGGTCTGCCCACCGAAATCGGCGTACCGGGCGGTGCGCCGGTGGCGTCCAGTACACCGGTCGATCTGCAGCAGTAAGTCTGCTTGATCGCTGGCCCGCCATGGCGTTGTGCTGTGGCGGGCTTTTTATTGCCCGGGATTCGGAGCCCGAGCGCAGGCAATAAAAAAGCCGACCCATAAATGGATCGGCTTGATAACAATCCCGAGGGATTATTACTTGCGGCTAGCTTTTTCAAGCATGCGCAGAGCGCGCTCGTTAGCTTCGTCAGCAGTCTGTTGTGCTTTTTGAGCAGCAGCCAGTGCTTCATCAGCTTTACGGTAGGCTTCGTCTGCACGGGCCTGGGAGCGAGCTGCTGCGTCTTCAGTTGCAGTCAGACGAGCTTCGGTTTCTTTGGAGACGCTGCTGCAACCGGTAGCCAGAACTGCGGCCAGAGCCAGAGCAGAGAATTTCAGAACGTTGTTCATCGTGTTCCCCTTCAAGGACTTTCTATTAAATGACTACTTGCTCAGCGTGAGCTAATAGCCGGCGTACATACTACCCATTACTTGTAGTAAGTAAACTGACGTAGCGCAAGAAGCAAAAAAAATTCTTGCGCCGAATCTATTTTGGCTAACCTTTTGGAAATTTGTATAAAAAGCATCCAGTTTTTTGCATGTCCGTACACATTGGATCCAGGCTGAAAGGGCCGGCCCGTATGTGTTAAGCCTTGTAAATAGATGAAATTTTATATATCCAGAGGAACACTTTCGTGCAGTGTGCCTTTGCGTCGTCGGGCATCTTTCACCCATGTAGAGTGACTTTAAGAGCGTCTGTTCGTCTCAAGGTTCAACTGCCGGCAATGTTCAGGCTTTCGATCGCGGGGTGATCGGGGCTCTTTCTATGTCCGCCAGCGGCAGGGGATGACGAGTGCGCCTTGAGCAATTGCAGGATTGGTGCCTACTATTCCCTACGTGCTGGTGGTGAGCGCCAAGGGTTTTCTCGTTGTCGGACTGGCACGGGGTGGCGTAGATGTTCCTTCGCCGGAAAAACATCGGTAAGGTAGGGGTCAGAAACCAAGACCCGCGAGGAGTAGTGATGAGCGAGGCGTTGTCCATCCACCATGACCAGGCTGGTCATCAGTTCGAGACCAATGTGGACGGTCATCGTGCCTATCTGACCTATATGGATCTCGGAAAGCAGACCCTGGATATCTATCGCACCTTCGTACCCAATGCTCTGCGAGGCCGTGGCATCGCTGCTGCGTTGACCGAGGAAGCCTTGAAGTTCGCAGAAGAGGCGGGTTACACGGTGATCCCGTCCTGCTCCTACGTGGAGCGCTACATGGAGCGTCACCAGCGCCATGCTGCGAAGCTGTAAAGGTTAAATCGCACACACAAAAACGCCGGGCTCAGCCCGGCGTTTTTGTGTGTGCGGCCTGGGTTCAGCTGCGTTTGCGTTTCGGCAAAACATCCTTGAGCTTGGCGTGCATGCTGCGCAGGGTGTTCTCGGTTGCGGACCAGTCGATGCAGGCATCGGTGATCGACACGCCGTATTGCAAGTCGGCCAGGTCTTTTGGAATAGCCTGGCAACCCCAGTTCAGGTGGCTCTCGACCATCAGGCCGATGATCGACTGGTTGCCTTCAAGGATCTGGTTGGCGACGTTTTCCATCACCAGCGGTTGCAGGGCCGGGTCCTTGTTGGAGTTGGCGTGACTGCAGTCGACCATGATGTTCGGCTTGATCTTGGCCTTGTCCAGCGCCTGCTCGCAGAGGGCCACGCTGACCGAATCATAGTTGGGCTTGCCGTTGCCGCCGCGCAGCACCACGTGACCGTAGGCGTTGCCTTTGGTGGTGACGATGGAAACGCCGCCTTCCGGATTGATGCCCAGGAAGCGGTGAGGGCTGGAGACCGATTGCAGGGCGTTGATCGCCACGGTCAGGCCGCCGTCGGTGCCGTTCTTGAAGCCCACGGCCGAAGACAGGCCGGACGCCATTTCGCGGTGGGTCTGGGATTCGGTGGTGCGCGCGCCGATGGCCGACCAACTGATCAGGTCCTGCAGATACTGCGGGGAGATCGGGTCGAGGGCTTCGGTGGCGGTGGGCAGGCCCATTTCGGCAAGGTCCAGCAACAACTGACGACCGATGTGCAAGCCATCCTGGATCTTGAACGAGTCGTCCAGGTAAGGGTCGTTGATCAAGCCTTTCCAGCCGACGGTGGTGCGAGGTTTCTCGAAGTAGACGCGCATCACCAGATACAGGGTGTCGGACACTTCCGCCGCCAGCACCTTGAGGCGCTCGGCGTATTCGTGGGCAGCCTTGAGGTCGTGGATCGAGCAGGGCCCGATCACGACAAAGAGGCGGTGGTCGGTGCCGTCGAGAATATTGCGGATGACTTCGCGGCCCTTGGTGACGGTCTGCAGGGCAGTGTCGCTCAGGGGAATATCGCGCTTGAGCTGATCGGGTGTGATCAGGGTCTCGTTGGATTCGACGTTAAGGTCATTGATCGGTAAATCAGCCATCGTGTTACTCGTCAGGGTCACGGGTGCCGGCCGCCAGCCATCCCCGTGCGGCGGAGCACAGCATGATTTGAATGCAGGGGGGAGGAACCTTAGCGCGTATCACGGGCCCGCGACAATGGGCAAAGCCCTTTAATCCAGCGCCGGCGCCACAAAGGCTTCATGGGAGAACTCGTTGGCATGGCGTGCTACCCACTCGCGGGCCAGGGCGTCAAGTTGCTGGGGGGTGGGCTCGGCGTCTTCGTGCTGGCGGCAGTAACGCTCTATCCTGCATGCTTGCTCCCCCATGCGAGCACCGAACAGGGCATGTTCCTCGGTAAACAAGATGCCGATGCGATAACCGTTTTCTACCTTGCGGCACCACGCTACATAGCCCGGATAGCGGGCGCTGGCACCCAGGGAAGGGATGTGCAGGTCGATGGCCGTGCCCTGGCGCCAGGCGCGCGGGCAATTGCAGGCAATGCCGCCCAGGCCGATAGTGAGCAGGCGTTGGCGGGGGATGGCGGGAGAGGGACGTTGGATTAACTCGACAGCGACATCATCAGGGTGAGGTAAAAAACGACCCATGTACACGGACTCCGAGCACCGTCCAGTTGACGGCGGTGGCAGCAGTATAGTGAAGGAACTGGAATTGACCGATCTGGATATTGACCAGCAATTGCTGGGATTGCCAGGTATTTCGTTGGTGATATTCACCAGCGTCGGGTGTTCCAGCTGTCGTTGGGCGCGCCAGCAGGTGCCCGGCTGGCAGTTGCCGGTGAGCCGCGTGTGCTGGGTGGATGCCGGGCACAACGGCGGTGCGGTCGAACGCTACCAGATCTTTCATTTGCCGGCGCTGTTCGTGGTGTGCGAGGGTCAATTTCTCGGACAATTACAGACACGCCTTACACCGTCTGATCTCGCTGACGCCATCCAACAAGCGCTTGCCCGCACCCCAGAGGATCTGCCATGACTGCACAATCACCCCGCATCGGTATCATCGGCACAGGCGCCATCGGTGGTTTCTACGGCGTGATGCTGGCACGCGCCGGCTTCGATGTGCACTTCCTGTTGCGCAGTGAATACGCGGCCGTCCGCGAGCGCGGTTTGCAGCTCAATAGTACGCTGCATGGCCGTTTGCACCTGCATCCGGTACAGGCCTATGCCCGTGCCGCCGATATGCCGCCCTGTGACTGGCTGCTCGTGGGCACCAAGTCCACGGGAAACGTCGAGCTGGCACCAACCCTCGCCCAGGTGGCCGCGCCGGATGCCAAGGTGGTGTTGTTGCAAAATGGCCTGGATGTGGAAGACAGCCTGCGCGAACACTTGCCGCCGTCGCTGCATCTGCTGGGAGGGTTGTGCTACATCGGTGTGCACCGTTCAGCGCCAGGTGTGGTCGAGCATCAGGCGCTGGGTCGGGTCAACCTGGGTTATCACAGTGGTAGCGCGGCGGGCGACGAGGCGCTTCAGCAGGCGATTGTCGACGCCGGCGCGGCGCTGTTCCACAAAGCGGGTATCGAGTCTCAAGGTATGGCCAATGTGCATCTGGCCCGCTGGCATAAACTGGTGTGGAACGTGCCCTACAACGGACTTTCCGTACTGTTGGGGACCGGCACTACCGCGATGATGGCCGACGAGTCCAGTCGTGAGCTGATCCAGGCATTGATGGCTGAGGTGGTACAGGGCGCTCACGCGTGCGGCCATGGGATTCCTGCGAGTTACGCCGAGCAGATGTTCACCATGACTGAAAGCATGGATGACTATCTGCCCAGCATGTATCACGACCATATGCATAAACGTCCACTGGAGCTGGCGGCGATCTACGCGCGCCCCCTGGCGGCTGCCAGGGCCGCGGGTTGCGAGCTGCCACGCATGCAGGCGCTGTATCAAGCCTTGAGTTTTATTGACCGGCATAACCGCTGAGTCCGGGGGGGCAAATCATGGCAAAGGGATTGGGCGACAAACTGGTGCTGGCGATTTCGTCGCGGGCGCTGTTCGACCTGAGTGAAAGCCACAAGGTCTACCTGGCTCAAGGGGTGGAGGCCTACCGCAAGTACCAGATCGACCATGAGGAAGAAACCCTCGAGCCCGGCGACGCCTTCCCCTTGGTGAAGAAACTGCTGAGTCTCAACGCCAGCCTTGGGCGCGCCCGGGTCGAGGTGGTGCTGGTGTCGCGCAACAGCGCCGACACGGGGCTGCGCGTGTTCAATTCGATCCAGCATTACGGCCTGGATATTTCCCGTGCCGCTTTTGTGGGTGGGCGTAGTCCCTATCCGTACCTGGCCGCTTTTGGGTGTCACCTGTTCCTGTCCACCCATGCCGAAGATGTACGCAGCGCCCTCGATGCAGGCTTCGCTGCGGCGACGATTCTGTCGGGTGGCTCGCGACGTGCGTCCAGCGAGGAACTGCGAATCGCCTTCGACGGTGATGCGGTGCTGTTTTCCGACGAATCCGAGCGGGTGTATCAGGCAGGGGGGTTGGAAGCGTTCCAGGCCAGTGAACGGGAGTCGGCGCGCCAACCTCTGCACGGTGGACCCTTCAAGGGGTTTCTGGCGGCGCTCAATCTGTTGCAGCGTGAGTTTGCGGACGAGGCGTGCCCCATCCGCACCGCGTTGGTCACTGCACGGTCGGCGCCTTCCCATGAACGGGTGATTCGTACGTTGCGCGAATGGGACATCCGGCTGGATGAGTCGCTGTTCCTGGGCGGGCTGGAGAAGTCGGCATTTCTGGAAGCCTTCGCCGCCGATGTGTTTTTCGATGATCAGGCCGGGCATTGCGAGAAAGCCAGGGAGGTGGTGGCCACCGGGCACGTGCCCCACGGCATCAGCAACGAGGTAAGGGCGCCGTCTGAGAGTTGAGTCAGCCGAAGTGTCCGTGGCACTGCTAAGCTGAGGCAATCCCCGCCATCCTGGCAGACCAGGAGGTTCTATGATTCGTTCGATGCTGTACGCCACGGACCTGGGTCTGTATGCGCCTTATGTGATGCAACATGCGCTGGCGCTGGCGCGAACGTTCAAGGCCGATCTGTACGTGATTCACGTGGTGGAGCCCATCGGCCTGTTCGCCGAATCGGTGTTACAGAGCTACCTTGATGAGAAGGCGCTGAGCGAGTGGCAGAGCCAGGGGGTGAATACGGTGATGGCAACGATCGAACAGCGGGTGCTGGACAGCTTTCGCGAAGAGTTGGGGGAGGGGGAGCAGGACCTGAAGTTGATTCGCTCGGTGCGCGTGATCCAGGGGGACCCGTGCGAGGTGATTCTCGACCAGTTGCGCAAACTTTCCGTGGACCTGCTGATCGTCGGCAGCCACAGCCATGCCACCGCAGCGGCGACCCCGCTTGGACGCACGGCTGCGCGAGTGTTGCAGTTGTCTACCGTGCCGATTTACCTGGTGCCCTCGTTACAACGTCGACGCAGTGATGACGTGTGATCGGTAAAAACGATAAAAAGTTCTAGATTTATCCATCATACCTTTAATATAGTTATATACCGTCGCTGATACCCGTGGCGTCTATCTGCTTTGAGGGACACATATGAAGCTTCAACAACTGCGCTACATCTGGGAAGTGGCGCACCACGACCTCAACGTTTCCGCTACCGCTCAAAGCCTTTACACCTCGCAACCCGGTATCAGCAAGCAGATCCGCCTGCTCGAAGACGAGCTGGGTGTGGAAGTGTTCGCGCGCAGCGGCAAGCACCTGACCCGCGTGACTCCGGCCGGTGAGCGCATCATCACCACCGCCGGCGAGATCCTGCGCAAAGTCGAAAGCATCAAGCAGATCGCCCAGGAATTCTCCAACGAGAAGAAAGGCACCCTGTCGATCGCGACTACCCACACCCAAGCGCGTTATGCCTTGCCGCCGGTGATCCGCGACTTCATCAAGCAGTACCCGGACGTGGCACTGCATATGCATCAGGGGTCACCGATGCAAATCGCCGAGATGGCCGCTGACGGCACTGTCGACTTCGCCATTGCCACCGAAGCCCTTGAGCTGTTCGGCGACCTGGTGATGATGCCGTGCTACCGCTGGAACCGTTGCGTGGTCGTGCCTCAAGGCCACCCGTTGGCCAAGTTGCCGAAGCTGACGCTCGAGGCGCTGGCTGAATACCCGATCGTGACGTACGTATTCGGTTTCACCGGCCGTTCCAAGCTTGACGAAGCGTTCAGCCACCGTGGTCTCACACCGAAAGTGGTGTTCACCGCCGCCGACGCCGACGTGATCAAGACTTACGTGCGCCTGGGCCTGGGTGTGGGCATCGTCGCCAAGATGGCCGTCGATACCGCCCTCGACAAAGACCTGGTGGTGCTCGATGCCAGCGAACTGTTCGAGTCCAGCGTGACCAAGATCGGTTTCCGTCGCGGCACTTTCCTGCGCGGCTTCATGTGTGACTTCATCGAGAAGTTTGCGCCGCACCTGACCCGCGAAGTCATGGCCAAAGCGATCCAGTGTCACAACAAGCAGGAATTGGAAGAGTTGTTCGACGGCGTGGAACTGCCCGTTCATTAAGCCGGTTACCTGGCCTCGGTAACCGTAAAGTGTTGCCGGGCGCCTGCGACCTGAATCTCCACCTCATCACCCTCGAACTTGCCCAGCAGGCTTTTGCCCAAGGGTGAGCGCGGGGTGATGACGGTCACCGGTTGTCCCACGACCTCTACCTTCAACCCCGCCCCATCCGGCGCCAGGAACAGCCATTGCTGGCGATCGTTTTCGTCGGCCAGGCCCAATAGCGCACCGATTTCTATACCCCGTTGATCATCGTAGGCACGCAGCGCCATGTTCTGGCACAGCGTCAGCGCCAGCCTGATTTCCTCGACGCGCCTGGCTTGTCCTGTTGCCAGGTAGGATGCCTCCAGCCCCAGGGTGTCGTACTTGTTTTCCGCGATGTTTTCTTCGTGGGTCGCCGCTTCATAGGCGGTCTGCGCAGCGCGTTGTGCGATCTCAAGGTCGACGCTGAGCTTTTCCAGAATCAGGCGGTGGACGGCATGTTTATTCATGGTGATCAATCGCAGAATTGCAGGACATTGGCGCGGGTCTTTTCGTTGGGGGCGTTCTGGTCCTGTTGCAGCCAGAACTGGCATTTGGGGTTGGACAGGTTGCGCGCGTTGCTGCGGGCTTGTTCCAGGCTTTGCTGTTGCGCCTGTTTGCGCAGGTTTTCCTGATACTGCTCGAACATGCGGTTCGGCGCTTCAGGCGCCACGACGGTCGGTTTGCCCAATTGCTCCACCGCCTGGGTCACCGGCGCCAGGCTCTGCGGGAACAGGTAGCGCGACGCCAGCCAGGTGCTCAGCACGATGGCGATAAATCCCAGCCACACGCCAAACGCGATGGCGACACTGAGCTTGAGCAGTGACAACGGACGATCGGGCATAGCGGCCTCCTGGCAGGCATGGGCGGTGTGGCGGCGATTGTCGCACAGCCGCTGTGCAGAATAATCGCGATCAAGCCTTCTGCATCCGTGCATTTATGCGGACAATCGAGCCTTTGAACGTTGGAGCCCGGAATGAAAGCCCGCTGGGATATTTTTTGCAGTGTCGTCGACAACTATGGCGACATCGGCGTGACCTGGCGCCTGGCCCGGCAATTGGTCGCGGAGCACGCTTGTGAGGTGCGCCTGTGGGTCGATGACTTGCGCGCGTTCGAACGCATGTGCCCCGAAGTCAATGTGCAGGCGAGTCAGCAATGGCAAGAGGGCGTTGAAGTGCGCCATTGGCCGGTCGAGTGGGCACAGACCTCGTCCGCCGATGTGGTGGTGGCCGCCTTCGCCTGCCAATTGCCGCCCGAGTACATGGAGGCGATGGCCGAGCGTGAGCGTGCGCCGTTGTGGATGAACCTGGATTACCTCAGTGCCGAGGACTGGGTCGTGGGTTGCCATCGCTTGCCTTCGGTGAAGTTCAAGGGGGTGCAGAAGTACTTTTTCTTCCCCGGCTTTCGTGACGGCACCGGTGGCTTGCTGCGCGAGGCCGGGCTGCTGGAGCAGCGTCGCGCCTTCCAGCAGGACGCCGCAGCGCAACAGCAGTTTTTGCAGTCGCTCGGTGTGTTCCCGGCGACAGGCGCTCGCCTGATATCGCTGTTCGCCTATGAAAACCCGGGTCTGGCCCGGTGGCTGGACGTGTTGTCGACGGACGGGCATGCCACTCATCTACTGGTGCCCGAAGGGCGGATCCTCGGCGATGTACAGCGTTGGCTTGGCGTGGAAGGGCTGGTGGCGGGGGATGTTCATGCACGCAACACCCTGACCGTGCAGGTACTGCCGTTCGTGCGCCAGGCGCAGTATGACCGTCTGCTGTGGTGCTGCGACTTCAATGCGGTGCGTGGCGAAGATTCGTTCGTGCGGGCCCAGTGGGCCGGACGGCCTTTGCTGTGGCACATCTATCGCCAGGACGAGGACATTCATCTCGACAAGCTCGATGCTTTTCTGGCGCTCTACACGGCGGCCTTGTCGCCGGCTGCCCGTGCGGCGTTGATCGCGCTGTGGCAAGCGTGGAACACCGAGGGGGATATGGCCCATTGCTGGAAAATGCTGCTGGAGCACTGGCCTGAAGTGAACCGGCACGCCGAGGCGTGGTGTCTGGAACAGGGCTTGCAGGCTGATCTTGCGACGGCGCTGGTACAGTTTTATGAAAGTTGGATATGATACGCCACCTTGAATTTTGTAAATCCCATCCAAATTTCGGATATATGCAATGAAAACTGGTAAAGAACTGAAACCCGGTACCGTGCTGCGTATCGACAACGACCCATGGTTGGTTCAGAAAGCTGAATTCACCAAGTCGGGCCGTAACAGCGCGATCATGAAAACCAAGCTGAAAAACCTGCTGACCGGTTACAAGACTGAAACCGTATACGGCGCAGACGACAAGCTGGATGACGTGATCCTGGACCGTAAGGAAGCCACCCTGTCGTTCATCAGCGGTGACACCTACACGTTCATGGACACCACTGACTACACCATGTACGAGCTGAACGCCGAAGATATCGAAGCCGTTCTGCCGTTCATCGAAGAAGGCATGGAAGACATCTGCGAAGCCGTGTTCTTCGAAGGCCGCCTGGTATCCGTAGAGCTGCCGACCACCATCGTGCGTAAAGTGACCTACACCGAAGGTTCCGCTCGCGGTGACACTTCGGGCAAGGTGATGAAGCCTGCCAAACTGAGCAACGGTACCGAGCTGCAAGTTGCCGATTTCATCGAAATCGACGACCTGATCGAGATCGACACCCGCGAAGGTGGTTCGTACAAAGGCCGCGCCAAGAAGTAATTCTGGCTGCGCCGAGACGAAAAAAAGCCCGCTTTTGCAAGCGGGCTTTTTCGTGGGCGCTGCTTTTACTTCAGGTGTTGTTTCAATTCATCCGCAGCCTGCAACAGTGCCGAACGCACCGCCGGTACCTGGCTGACCACATTGAGCAAACCGTAGTCGTGGATCATGCCGTTGTAGCGCACCGCCGTCACCGGCACACCGGCACACCGGCAGCATCCAGCTTGCGGGCGTAGGCTTCGCCTTCGTCACGCAGCACGTCGGCGCTGGCGGTCTGGATCAGCGCGGGCGGCAAGCCCTTGAGCTGGTCCGTGGTAGCCCGCAGCGGCGAGGCGTAAATCTCGGCACGCTGCTTGGCATCGGTGGTGTAGTTGTCCCAGGACTCTATCAGTTCCCTATCGGGCCCAATGAATACAGGGTCTTGAGCTGATGAACACTGAAAACCATGATCGCCGTGTAACCAATGCTGTAACAACCCGCATAGCTGCCCCCTATTACTACAGACGCCAAGGGGTCTACTACATGCGGCTACGGCCTGTAGGGCTCACCGTGGGCCATGCGGTATCCTTACGTACCACCGACAGGAATCAAGCAATGACCACCTCAAAGGACCTGCGAGACGCCCTACAAGGCTTCCACCTCGACAATCCACAGGCGACTTGGGATGACATCAAGGGCGCTATACGTGCGTTTGCCTGCGAGGCCCTGGCGATGGATCACAGCGATGACCCGATGCAAGAATATGGCAGGGTTTACAGTGACCTCAAGGGGCACTTGATAGTCCACGCAATGACAGCCCCTCTGACCGCCTTGCAGGCCAAGGGTCTCGACAAGGCTCTCTCTGCCCTTACTGGTGCCGAGCGGCGTCTCTCAGGAGATCTGAAGGGTCTTACAGGGATTATTGAGGAACTTGATGATAACTCAAGGCCTAATAGCTCAAGTCAATTAATAGATCAAAGCTATCAGCATTCAATCTCTAATAGAGAATCATCGTCTCTTCCTGTCCTAATCTGTAAGCACAATTCTCCCAAAAGGACCACCGAGTCCATCGCTACGCCTTACACCTTCAGGACTCTTTCTGACGCCTACTTGGCCGAACATGCCGACAACGTGAAGGCTTCTACATTGAAAGCGCTCAAGGCCTCGTTAGGAACCGTTGCAGACTGCCTTGGGGATACCGATATGGTGACCCACGATAGAGCTGTGATGACGGATCTGAAGGCGGCTCTTGGCACTGATCGTGCGAACACAACCGTCAATAAGCTGCTGACCACAATGACGACCGTTCTTGATTGGGCTGTGAATAATGGACTGATCCCGCGTCACTTCGCCAAAGGTCTTAAAATCAAGCGAGATGTAGACAGTGATCGCAAAGCTTTCACTGAGGCACAGGTCAAGGCGATCATGGGCAACGCCGTCCAGGATCCTACAGACGCCTCTACGCTGATCCAACTGGCGACTATCACCGGGGCTCGACTCAATGAGCTGGCTACGTTGGTCAAGGAGGATGTTAAGACCGTGGCGGGTGTGGTGGTGCTGTCTATAAATGAAGATCACGGCCACAAGTCACTGAAGAACAAACAGAGCGCTCGACTGATCCCGCTCGTGTCAGCGTATGGTTTTGACCTTGGAGCTTTCCTTAGGTCGGTCGATACGCTGCCTGCTGGTGGCCGTCTTTTCTCCTATGGAATCAACGTAGGCCGTATGGTCAACGCAAAGCTTAGGACCTTCCACGGCCAAGCTGATGACAAGGCTCTGGTATTTCACTCCCTGCGTCATTCGTTGGCTACGGCCATGAAGATCCACGGGGTTCCCCTCGACCACGCACAGGCGATCATGGGGCACGCTACCGGGTCTATTACATTCGACCTGTATGGTAAGGGCGGCGGGGTTGACCTGATGGGGCTTCGTGACTCCCTTCGGTTGGCTTTGAAGGGCTGATAGGTATCTGTCGGCACCGCTGAGTCCATCTTGGGGCATGCTTCGGGGTCGATCAGCTATGACCTGTATGGGGCTGGGAGTGCCGTTGAGGTGGGTCGTATGGCTGAGGCGCTCGTTAGGGCGCTCCTGTGTGAAATCTGAGGGAACACCTGGGCCATAGGCCTGCACAATTTACACAGGAGCGTCACCTTGAGCCTGCAAGTGCCCGTAATCATCGGGCCTTGTGGGCTTTTTGTTGCCTTGTCTGACCTTGTGACAGCGGGTGTCGTTAAAAACCCTCACTGAAACAGGATGACCACAACGGTCGCCATGATTTCAAGTGAGGACCATATGACCAGCTACGATCCAGCTCTACACGAGGCCGATTACACTGCATCTATCTCCAGCGTCAAGCGAGGTCGAGGCCGTCCTACCAAGGAAATAACCAACCTGTTCTGCGGCTTCATAGGCCCGACTGAGCCCGACTACGGCCAGTACCCTTTCTTCGCTATGGACATCATTGAGGGGATCGCTCGACTTGACTGGCATGACCGGGCTATCGGGGTCGGTGGCTCGTCTAAGCCCCTGTCAGTGAAGCGCCTTGTAGCGATCATCGCGGACCTCGAAGTCGTCTCAGCGGCCACCGTAATGGCTCACAGCCGGTTGGGCCTACGTCAGGCGCAGCGGTACGTGAAGGCCATCGAGTTAGCCATGCCACGCCTACTTAAGAGTAGACCTGATGCGCTTAGCCATCTGATGCGCTACGGCTTCCTGAAGGATGCGCCGCAACGTTCGAGCCAATGGGAGGACCAGCTTGAGCCGCCAAGCCCAGAAGCGCTTGCACAGTTGCACTACGACCTGCGAACACTGGGCGTTGGAAGCGTCTCTGATTAAATGCCGCATACTATTAATAACCTAATGACCCTTGGGGTTGAGAGCGAAAAGGTCTTTACGGGTCTTGGGGTAAAAACTCATCGGGTTACTCGTCGAGGACCCCAAGGGCGTCAGGTGACCCAGTGTGAAGGGATTTGCTATTGCAAAAATAATCCCTACTCATTGAGTGGACTTTAAGGGAGCGTAAAGACCTCCCTCTGATTAAATGCCGCATACTATTAATAACCAAATGACCCTTGGGTTGAGAGCGAAAGGTCTTTACGGGTCTTGGGGGTAAAACTCATCGGGTTACTCGTCGAGGACCCCAAGGGCGTTAGGTGGACCCAGGGTGAAGGGATTTGCTATTGCAAAATAATCCCCTTCCTCAAAGTCAACTTTAAGTACTCCATGAGCAGCACGCCAAGGGTCTATTGAGTCTAAAGCCTAACAGGTTCTGCATGGTCACGTCAAGGGTGACGCAAAAACCCTCACTACAACAGGGACAGCTACGTTTATTCTGAAATAAATATCAGCAGCCATTCCCTGGTCACCTCTACGCCCGTCGCTGGGCTTATATCAACGTCAAGTCTTTCTGAATGCTTCTTGAGCCATAGTCGATGCCCGTAGTGGGGTCTTGACGGTCGGCCTGTGGAAGCGAACCAGGAAGCATTCAAAAGGAGTCCACTACTATGCTAACCAACAACCAGACCGACCTGCTGCCCATCGTGATTGAGGGTCAAGCCTTCAAGCCGAACGAGGATGGAATGTGGAGCCTCACGGCCATCCACAAGGCACTGGGTCTGCCCGACAATAAGCGCCCCGGTCAATGGAGCAAGCTGAGCTGCACCGAGGTTGAAATTTCAACATCGTTCATGGCGACAACGGCGGGACCATGGCAACCGAACCGGGGTCAGTAGAGGACACGACAACTATGTTTACCCCTAACATCAGACACAAGCACGCTGCACACATCATCATCATTGAAGGTCAGGCATTCAAGGCCGACGACCATGGACGGTGGGACTTAACGGACATCTGGCGGACCTTGAAGTTACCTAAGGGTAAGCAACCGGGGCAGTGGCGGACCAAGCTCGCTGAGCGTCTGGAACGAATGCAATTTCTGCATGCGTTAAACAACGGGCGTTCTGGCTCAATGGTCTTTGCAACTAAGCGAGCAACCCTTGAGTACGCTGGCTGGGTCTCAGACGAGTTCAAGGATATGGTCTATGACGCCTTCGAGGCCATCCTTGAGTTACCAGAAGTAGCCCTGCTGGTCGCCGACAAGATGACCGCGTTAGGCAATGACCACAGCGCCACCATCCTGAAACGCCATGTGTTCAACGATAAGTGCGACTGGACGGCCCTGAAGCGCCATCACACGAACTCCCAAGAGGGCCTGCGCAACGCCGTTCAGCGTGGCAACCTGACTCATGAACGAGCTGTCGAGTTGGGCTTGAAGCTGGGGGTGACCCGATGAAGGCGTCAACGCCCCCAAATCTGGGGCCGTTGAGTAACCGCCAACGCCACCTACTTTGCCTGACTCTGAAACTAATGCTCGCCGGGGTCCCTGAAGAGGAACGCCGCGCCATCATCGAGCGTAGGCTCCACTACTATCGGGAGGCACGTAAGCGTCAGCGCTATGCGTATCACCAGCGGGAGCCTCGGCCATGACCTTTGCCGACCAGCTCAACGCATTCTTCACGTCTCCAGCAAGTCGAACCAAGCTGATCACCCTGCGCACCCTTTGGCGTGATTGGCGTGTCCGCGAACAAGTGACCTCCAGCGATGAGCATGGGGTGAACTACGAGAAACTTATAGGGCACCTGAAGGCGATCAATCCAGTCATGGTCTCATTTGTCGAGTCCATCACTACCACAACCAGTATGAATCTTGACGCCGTTATGCGAGCGCCCATGCGCATCCCGCTGACCCGCCAGCCAATTAACCTACCGCTTTAACTTACCGCCGTCCGCCATCGGCACCCGGATCACACCCGCCAAGCTACAGACCCGTGATCGCACTAACTAACCCCCAAACCCAGAAGATATTGATCATGACCTTGAGAGGCCCGTGCGGCTACTCCTTGCCATCTGGTCACGTTGCCTCTATGCGGCAAGGCCATGAATCAATGTCTCTAATAGGAGACTCACAACCATGCAACTGAATATCCAGAAAGTCACCCCTGAAACCGTTGAAGTACAAGGTCAGGTCGTATCACGTGCGTATGCCGAGGGCGTCATGCTGGCGACCCTGATTACTACCGCTGGGAGCAGCAAGCCAGCCCAAGAGGCAATCGTAAGCCAGTATCTGGACGCTGGTCTGAGCGCTGCTGCCTTTCCGGCCATCGTGAGGGCCATCGAGACCCGTAAGTTGGTCGCACAACGTGAGCAGGCTGAGCGACTCCGCGAAGCCAATGCCCATGCCGAGCGCTGCAAGTCCTATGAAGGTGGCTCTGCCCTTGAGGTCGCTCGTCGTCGTGCCGCTCGTGAAACCCGTGAGGACAAGTACCGGGCCATGGGCGTAGCTATCCGGTCCGCTAATGGGCGTAGCAGCTTCTCATCGGATGCCAACTGGCTCGACAACCACTAAGACTGACCTTTACCTCAATCAATCAATTTCAGGAGACCATTATTATGTCCAACGTATTCAAAACTACCGATCACCGCGACCAGCGCGACCGCTACAAAGCGCCTACTGCCTATGAGACCTCCGTATGGGGCAATGGCGGCAACCTTCAGTTCAGCTCGCAAGCCTCTACGGGCACCCAAGCGACTGACTCCAGCGTATTGGCTCAGGCCATCACTCAGGGCATGGACGAATTCTTTAACGGCGGTGAGTGGCACGACAACGCTGTCGATGCGATCCCCTGTGAGTTCCGCCCTAAGGGCACCGAGCCGACCCCGGTTCAACTGGTCAACATGGTCAATCGCAACGTCGAGTTTGACCCTCGCCAGTCGATTTACGATCACTCTCTGGTCACCAAGGGGGAGGCCGTAGCGGGCGACTTCATCTTCACTGAGCCGACCAATACCGCAGCGTTCTTCTCGCATCGCTTCACCCTTCTGGATGCTCACGTTGTTGCTGGCTTCACCGGCAATAGCATTGGTCAGATGATGGATAAGATGCTGGCCGACTTTGAGAAAGCCTGTGGTTCCACCGTGGTAGACATCCTCATCAAGTCCCCAAGCGTCGAAGCCAAGGAGGTCACCATTGCGGGCACCACTCCGCGTGATCGTGCTGAAGACTGGATTGACGCCCTGACCCTGAGCATTAACCAGTCGGTCGGGAATTCGCTGGGTGACTTTGTGTTGCTGATGCACATGACCGAGCAGGCGATGCTTGAGCGTGCCGCACAGCGTGCAGGCGTTGAGTCCATTGAGGACCTCTTGGGCTGCCGCACGCAGTTCTATTCCGGGCTCGACCGTGGCGTCTTCATGCTGCCCAAGGGCTTCGCCTCGCTGTCGTTCCGTCATGACCAAGAAGGCGACGTGTGGAAGATCCTGGCGAGCCGTAACGCTGGCGTGCAGGGCTGGGACTTTGAGGTGAGCGGTGTGGCTGACGTAATGGCTCAGGCCAAGGTCAAGATCAAGCTGGCCAACCCTGAAGACCCAACCGAGCGCCTGCAAGTTGAGGCCGTGAACTTCCCGCTGATTACCCGCGTGGTCGTCAAGGCGTAACACCCGCAGTATCCATAGGGCCCATCGCGGGCCTTGTGGGCTGACCTGAGCATCTACCTAAATAGGTGGGTCTTCAGTTGAGCCCATTCCGTGGCGCGTTCCTACGCTCGAAGAGCAGGGACATGACCCACAACAACCATCACATTTTACGTAGGAACGCTTAAGGAGACCGCTATGGCCGCCAAGAAACAATGGTTGGCCGTCCTTAAGGCTATCGCCATGTCAAAAGCCACATGGAAACTGATAGGCACCGTAGCGGTTCTTTACGGTGCAGCCCATGGCGAGCTAATCGCTGAGCTGGTCGGAGAGGTCATCACGGACGTATCGGGGACCCTTTGAAAATCTGACACAAATTTCTCTGAGACCACCTGTCATAGCTAACCTGCGCGGTTACCCCCGGTGGGCCTGCGCGTGCATGTCGCGTCACGTAAAGGTTTTCAGATGCCTTGGGAGCTGGGTCAGAGGATGACCACTTGATGGGTATGCGGTGCGCTGCGTGTGTAACCAACGCTGTAACAACCGTGTCACCAATAGACTTGACTATGGCTACAGGCCCCGTGCTTAATGGCTCTACCCGACAGGCGCTGAGTTGTCCCAGAACCACTTCATCATGTTTCGGGTAAGGAAGTGCCCTTCGGCGTATTGGTTGTACGAGGCCGTGTCGAAGTTGGCGTCAGTCACCGGCCATAACAGCAGTTGGAACTTGATTGCCGGTGTGCCCTTGTCCTTGGCCATCAGGCTGACCACTGCCGCCATATTGCCGCCGACACTGTTGCCTGCAACCGCCAGACGTGTGCCGTCGAGGTTGATCTCCTTGCCATGTTCGGCCACCCAGCGGGTGGCGCCGTAGGCCTGGTTGATCGCTACCGGGTAGTGCGCTTCCGGTGACGGCGTGTAGTTGACGAATACCGCCGCCGCCCCCGAGCCCACTACCAAATCCCGCACCAGGCGTTCATGGGTCGGGTAATCCCCCAGCACCCAGCCGCCGCCGTGGAAGAACATGAACACAGGCAATGTGCCCTTGACCCCGGCCGGACGCACGATGGTCAGGTCCAGTGGCTTGCCATCGACCTGAATGGTCTTCTGGCTCACATCGGCCTTGGGCAAGGTCAACTTCACGCCGGCCTGGGCACCCGTCAGTACGGCGCGGGCGTCCTTGGGTGCCAGTTGTTCCAGCGGCTTGCCGGTGCCGGCGTTCAACACATCCAGGAACGCCTGGGTGTTGTGTTCAACGTCGCCAGGGGCGGCGAAGGCGTGGGTGACCGACAAGGCGAGCAGGGTACCGGTGAGTGCTTTACCAATTGTGTTCATTGTGTTCTCCAAGGGCGGCGAGGTTCATTACACAGTCACGTGCAGGCGTACATCGACGTTGCCACGGGTGGCATTGGAGTACGGGCAGACCTGGTGAGCGGCGTCGACCAGGCTCTGCGCGTCGTCCTGGGCCAGGCCCGGCAGGCTGATGTGCAGGTCGATGTCCAGGCCGAAACCGCCGGGGATCTGACCGATGCCAACGTGGGCGGTGATCGAAGCGTCATCCGGGATTTTGCGTTTGGTCTGGCTGGCCACGAATTTCAGGGCGCCGATGAAGCAGGCCGAGTAACCGGCGGCGAACAATTGCTCAGGGTTGGTGGCTTGGCCACCGGCACCGCCCAACTCCTTGGGAGTGGTGAGTTTGACGTCGAGGATGTTATCGCTGGAAACAGCACGACCATCACGGCCGCCGGTGGCGGTGGCTACTGCGGTATAGAGAGCTTGCATGGTGACTTCCTCTTGGTTGTAGCGCTAAAGTTTTGTGCGCTAAGTAGTTGGTGAAGTGAATGTATAGCGCCAATGTTTTGCGCGCAAGATAAATTTTCAAATTTTTTTGCAGCCTTGAATCTCGAGGCCGTCGCAGAACCAAAAGTGGGAGCTGGCTTGCCCGCGATTGCGGTATGACCGATCGTTCCCACGCTCTGCGTGGAAACGCATCCTGTGACGCTCCGCGTCACGACTTCAAAAGCGGACGCGGAGCGTCCAGGGCGGCATTCCCACGCGGAGCGTGGGAACAATCAAGGGCAGTGGATCAGGCGGCATCTGTGTTAGCAGTGCCGCCGTCTTCGCAGCGATGCGGCGACCCGACAAGCCAGCTCCCACGATTTAGTGACTCAGTATCTGGTCTTACGTATCAGATGCTGGCTTGCAGGCTGGTGCGCAGTGCAATCAGTTCGCCTTGCAGCTTGATCAACTGCTCCAGCTCCATGCCGCTGGCGCCGAGGATGCACTGGGGAATGGTGGTGGCCTTGTCTTGCAGGGCTCGGCCGGCGTCGGTCAGTTCCACCACCACCACCCGTTCATCTTCGCGGCTGCGGGTACGGCTGAGCAGGCCTTCGCTCTCGAGTCGCTTGAGCAGCGGTGTGAGGGAGCCGGGGTCGGTCAGCAGGCGGTTGCTGATTTCTCCTACGGTCAGGCCATCTTCTTCCCATAGCACCATCATGGCCAGGTATTGCGGATAGGTCAGCCCGAGCGCTTGGAGCAAGGGCTTGTAGACTTTGGTCATCAGCAATGACGTAGAGTGCAGGGCGAAGCACAGCTGGTTGTCCAGCATCAGGGATTCGCAGGGGGCGGGGTTCTTGCTCATGGTGGTGCCTCAAAAAGCGTGTCTGCCCTGAATCTAGCGGTCAAATCTTTAATGCGCCAGATAATTCCGTCCGGGCGGTCAGCCAAAGCCGCTTTGCAGCGCCAGATCCCAGGGCGGAATGGGGCTGAAACGTGACTTCAAGTATTCCAGCAGCAACCGGCTGCGCGCGTTGGGTTGTTGTTCCAGGCGCAATGCGTAAATGCCGCTGGTTTCTGGACTGGGCAGGCCGCTTTCGCAGAACAGTGGCAGCAGTTCGCCGCGCACCAGGTATTCACTCGCCAACCACGTGGGCAGGTGGGCCACACCCAGACCAGCCAGTGCGCCGGACAACAAGGCTTCCGCGTTATTGGCGCTCAGGCGTATGCGTTGCGGGCGATAGGTGACGCGGCGCCCATCCATCTCGAAGCGCCAGGCGAATGTCGGCGCCAGGCCATCCCAGTCGAGGCCGTCGTGCTCGCTCAGTTCTGCGGGATGGGTCGGTGTGCCCCGATTTTTCAGGTAGGTCGGGCTCGCGCAGGCGATACGTACGATACTGGCCAGCGGTGTGGCAATCAGCCGGGTGTCGACGATATGCCCGGCGCGCAGTACCAGGTCGACCTTGCCCAGATGCGCACCCTGCATGTCGACAAAACTGTCGATCAGGTGCAGGTGCACATCCAGACCGGGGTACACATTCAAAAAGTCCGCAATTACCGGCGCCAGGTGTCGGCGACCAAAGGCTGCCGGCGCGTCCACGCGGATCAGACCCTCTGGCGCATGGCTCAAGGACACCGCCTCGGCCCTGGCCAGTTGCAACTCGCTGACGATCCTGCGCGCCCGCTCGGCAAATGCCAGGCCCGCCGGGGTCGGCACCACCGCGTGGGTGCTGCGTTGGAACAGGCGGCTGCCGACCGAGCTTTCGAGGCTGTCGATGCGTCGGGCCACCGCCGAGGGTGTCAGTGGATGGCGTCGTGCAGCGGCGGAAAAGCTCCCCGTTTCCAGTACATCGAGGAACAGGCCCAACTGATCGGTCAAGGTATTCGGGTTCATAGGCGCGCTTATGCGAGATTGGCACAGCCATTGTGCGTTGCTGTGCGTTTCCGCGCCATAGCCGACTGCGTAGCATGCAAGCCTTGGGATAGTGGAGGAGCGCGGTTGTGTTGGATGTCGTCATGTATGTGGTGCTGGGCGGTGTGTTGGGCACCGTCGGTGGGCTGTTTGGCATTGGTGGCGGGCTGATTGCCATCCCGGTGCTGGGCGTCTTGTTCGGGCTCGATCAACAACTGGCCCAAGGCACGGCGCTGGTGATGGTCGTGCCCAATGTGATGCTCGCCCTGTGGCGCTACCACCAGCGCAACCGGATTCACCTGCACCATGCGCTGCCGCTGGGCATCATGGGGTTCACCTTTGCCTGGCTGGGGTCGATCTGGGCCGTGGGGCTGGATGCCGGGGCGATGCGCGTGGGCTTTATCGCCTTTCTCCTGGCACTGTCGGCCTACAACCTCTTGCGCATGTTCACACGCAACGCACCGCCTACGGCGCAGATGCGCTACTCCTGGCCATGGCTGGGCGTGCTGGGGGCGGCGTCCGGCTCCATGGGCGGCTTGTTCGGAGTGGGTGGGGCGGTGATCGCCACGCCGGTGCTCACCGGCCTGTTCGGCACCACCCAGGTGGTGGCACAGGGGTTATCGCTGGCGTTGGCGCTGCCCAGCACCGGGGTGACGTTGGTGACCTACGCCTGGCACCACGAAGTGAGCTGGACCATCGGCCTGCCCCTGGCAGTCGGTGGCCTGCTCAGCATCAGTTGGGGCGTGAAAGTGGCCCACGCACTGCCGGAGCGTGTGTTGCGCGGGCTGTTTTGCGGGTTCCTGGTGATCTGCGCGGTGATGCTGACCTTTAAAGTTTGAAGCCTTCGAGGATGTACTCCGCCAGGCAGTCGGTAATCGGCGAAGTCATCCCGGGGTTGCGCAACAGCCGCAGGTTGACCGAAGGCAGCGGCGGGAAACCTTCGGCGCTGTCCAGGATCCGCAGGTCGTCGGTCACCAGGCTTTCCATGCTGGCGGTGATCGCCAGGCCGGAACTGACCACCGCCTGGATCGCCGCACAGTTGGTGCTGTGATAGGCAAAGCGGTAATCGCGGCCGCTGGCCTCCAGTGCCGTGCGCATCCACTGGGTGCAGAAGCTGTTCATGTCGACGCCGGAGATGGCCACGGGCAGTGAGGCATGTTCGTCCAGGCAAAAGCCGGGCGAGGCGACCCAGACCATCCTTTCGTTGCGTAGCAGTTCGCCGATGTCGTCGCCTGGCTGGCGGCTGATCACGGTCAGCGCCAAGTCCTTGCGCTGCATCAGTACCAGTGAAGACTCGCAGTGCATCTCGATCTGGATCAGTGGGTAGGCTTTGGAAAACCGTTTGAGAATCCCCGGTAGAAAGCGCATCACGTAGTCGTCCGGCGTGCCGATGCGTACCAGGCCCACCATGTGCGGCTCGCGCAGAGTGTTGAACACTTCGCTGTGAAGTTTCAGGATGCGCCGTGCATAACCCAGCAATACCTGGCCTTCGGGCGTGAGCCGCACTTGCCGGCCATCGCGCTCGAACAGCTTGCGCTGCAGCACGTCTTCCTCCAGGCGTTTCATCTGCATGCTGACCGCCGACTGCGTGCGGTTGACCTGTTCGCCGGCACGGGTAAAACCACCCTGGTCGGCGATGGCGACGAAGGTGCGCAGCACTTCGGTGTCGATGCTCGGGTAGCCGGACAATTGATCAATCTCCGAGATGTATTGCATAAAAAACATTCGTTGGATTGATCATAGTGCCAGGCACACACTTTCGTCATCCCCACGGGAGGGCGAGAAGATGAAAGGTCAGAAAGGTTATGTGTTAACGACGAAACGGCCGTTTTCCGGGTTGTTCCAAGTGATCGCGCGCTGGCAGGCGCTGCACCACGAGCGCCAGTTGCTGGCGACGTTGAGCGACGATGCCCTCAAGGACATCGGCCTCAATCGCGCCGATGTCGAACAGGAAAGCCATCGGCATTTCTGGGAAGACCCGCTGCGCAAATGAGCCGGAATGCAGTAGGGTAGTCGGCGAGCCCCTATGGAGAAAACCATGCCCGCCGACTTGTCCTTTTCCCTCAAGCAAGCTCGACGCATGACGCTGGCGGCCCAGGGTTTTTCCGGGCGCCAGGCGCCGGCACAGATCAAGGCCGCGCACCTCAACCGCATGATCGAACGCCTGGGCGTGTTGCAGATCGACTCGGTCAATGCCGTGGTGCGTTCCCACTACCTGCCGTTGTTTTCGCGCCTGGGTCACTATTCTCCGCTGATCCTCGAACAGGCTGCCTGGAGCCAGGGTCGACGTCGTTCGCTGTTCGAGTACTGGGGGCATGAGGCTTCGTTGTTACCCATGGCGCTCTACCCGCTGATGCGTTGGCGCATGGAGCGGGCGCAACAGGGGCGGGGTATCTATTCGCAGATGGCGCGTTTCGGGCGTGAGCAACAGGCGACGATTCGGCGCGTTTTACAAACGGTCGAACAACAAGGCGCAGTGGGAGCCGGCAGCCTATCGACCCGTGAAGAGCGCGCCGGGCCCTGGTGGGACTGGAGCGATGAGAAGCACGCGCTGGAGTGGTTGTTTGCTGCGGGCCTGGTCACGGTGGCGGGGCGGCGTGGCTTTGAGCGTCTCTACGATTTGCCGGAGCGGATCATCCCTGACGAATGCCTTCAGGCCGTGGTAAGTGAGGCCGATGCCCAGCGCGGCTTGTTGCTGCACAGTGCCACGGCATTGGGCGTAGCCACTGAAAAAGATCTGCGTGACTATTTTCGTCTGGACCCCGCCGACAGTCGTTTGAGGCTGGCCGAGTTGGTCGAGGATGGGCAGTTGCTGGCCTGCCAGGTGCAAGGCTGGAGGCAACTTGCATACTGCCTGCCCGAGCCCAGGGTGCCGCGCAAAGTGCCGGCCAGTGCGTTGCTGTCGCCGTTCGATTCGCTGATCTGGGAGCGCAGCCGCACCGAGCGCTTGTTCGATTTCCGTTACCGGCTGGAGATCTATACCCCACAAGACAAGCGGGTGTACGGCTACTACGTGTTGCCGTTTTTGCACAACGAGCGTATTGCCGCACGTGTCGACCTGCGTGCCGAACGTGCCAATGGGCGCCTGGCGGTGCATGCGGTGCATGAGGAAGAGCCTGGCTTGGATGATGAGGGGGTGGCTGCGCTGGCCTTGAACCTGCGGCAAATGGCCGACTGGCTCGGGCTGGAACAGGTCCGGCTCAATTGCCAGCGGCCAAGTGCCGGCCGATTGAGGGCGGCGATGATCAATAGAGATAGTGTTTTTTAGGGCCTCATCGCGGGCAAGCCCGGCTCCCACAGGAGTACGCG
>NZ_JBSVWB010000055.1:0-39137 GCF_054071795.1 Pseudomonas sp. SDO5271_S396 | reverse complement strand
ACCATATCGTTTCCGATGGCTGGTCGATGCAGGTGATGGTCGATGAGCTGGTGCAACTGTATGCCGCGTTCAGCCAGGGCCAGGTGCCGCAACTGCCGCACTTGCCGGTGCAGTACGCGGATTACGCGGTGTGGCAACGTCACTGGATGGAGGCGGGCGAGAAGGCCCGTCAACTGGACTATTGGCGCGGCCTGTTGGGCGGTGAGCAACCGGTGCTGGAACTGCCGCTGGACCATGCCCGTCCGACCCGTCAAAGCCATCGCGGCGCAAGCCTGGACATCGAGATACCGGCAGCCTTGGTCGCCAACCTCAAGGCCCTGGCCCAGCGCGAAGGTGTGACCTTGTTCATGCTGCTGCTGGCCTCGTTCCAGACCCTGTTGCACCGCTACAGCGGGCAGCAGGACATCCGCGTCGGCGTGCCGATTGCCAACCGTAACCGGGTGGAAACCGAGCGTCTGATCGGCTTCTTTGTCAACACTCAGGTGCTCAAGGCCGAGATCGACGGGCAGCTCACCGTGGCGCGGTTGCTGGCCCAGGTCAAACAGCGTGCGCTGGAAGCCCAGAGCCATCAGGACCTGCCGTTCGAGCAATTGGTGGAGGCGCTGCAACCGGAGCGCAACCTGAGTTTCAACCCGCTGTTCCAGGTGCTGTTCAACCATCAGACACAGGATGTCGCACGTGACCCGGGCCAGCCACTGCCGGGCCTGCGGGTGGACGGTCTGGCGTGGGAGAGCCACACCGCGCAGTTCGACCTGAGCCTCAACACCCACGAGTCTGCCGAGGGCCTGGCTGCGTCGTTGACCTACGCCACCGACCTGTTCGAGCCGGCCACCCTGGCGCGCATGGCGCGCCATTGGTTGAACCTGCTGGGCGGCATGGCGGCGGATGCGCAGCAGCGTATCGATCAACTGCCGTGGCTGGAGCCCGCTGAACGGCAGACCACGGTCCATGACTGGAACGCCACTGGCCGTGACTATCCGCTGCAACGCTGTGTGCACCAGTGGATCGAAGCACAAGCGGCCCTCACGCCGGATGCTCCGGCGCTGGTCTTTGACCAACAGCGGTTGAACTACGCCGAGGTGAACCGCCGCGCGAATCGCCTGGCTCATCGTTTGATCGAGGCCGGTGTCGGCCCGGATGTGCTGGTGGGTCTCGCGGTGGAACGCTCCGTCGAAATGGTGGTCGGCCTGCTGGCGGTGCTCAAGGCCGGCGGTGCTTATGTGCCGCTGGACCCGGAATACCCGCGTGAGCGCCTGGCCTACATGCTCGATGACAGTGGCGTGAAACTGCTGCTGACCCAGGCCCATTTGCGCGAGCAGTTGCCGATTCCGGCTGGGCTGGCAACGCTGGTCCTTGGTGAATCGACGTTCGAGGACTACAGCGACGCCAACCCGGGCATTGAACTGGATGGCGAAAACCTCGCCTACGTGATCTACACCTCGGGTTCCACCGGCCAGCCGAAAGGCGCCGGCAACCGTCATTCGGCGCTGACCAACCGTCTGTGCTGGATGCAGGAGGCCTACGCGCTGGACGCCCGCGACAGCGTGCTGCAAAAGACCCCGTTCAGTTTCGACGTGTCGGTGTGGGAGTTCTTCTGGCCGCTGATGACCGGTGCGCGCCTGGTGGTGGCTGCGCCGGGGGATCACCGTGATCCGGCCAAACTGGTCAGCCTGATCAACGCCGAGCGGATCACCACGCTGCACTTTGTGCCGTCGATGCTCCAGGCGTTCTTGCAGGACGCCCGGGTTTCCACGTGCCACAGCCTGCAACGCATCGTGTGCAGCGGCGAGGCATTGCCGGTGGATGCGCAGCAGCAAGTGTTTGCCAGGCTGCCCCAGGCCGGGCTCTACAACCTGTACGGCCCGACCGAAGCCGCCATCGACGTGACGCACTGGACATGCATCGAGGAAGACTGCGACACGGTGCCCATCGGTGAACCGATCGCCAACCTGCGTACCCATGTGCTGGATGCCGGTCTGTCGCCGGTACCGGTCGGCGTGGCTGGCGAACTCTACCTGGGCGGCGAGGGCCTGGCGCGCAGTTACCATCGCCGCCCGGGGCTTACCGCCGAGCGTTTCGTGGCATGCCCGTTCCACGCCGGCGCGCGGCTGTATCGCACCGGCGACCGGGTGCGCCAGCGCGCCGACGGGGTTATCGAATACCTCGGGCGCCTGGACCATCAGGTCAAGCTGCGTGGCTTGCGTATCGAGCTGGGCGAAATCGAAGCGCGTCTGCTCGAACACCCGGATGTGCGCGAAGCCACGGTGCTGGTGGTGGACGGCAAACACTTGGTGGGTTACCTGGTGCTGCAACAGCCTGGCGACAGCTGGCGCGAGCGCTTGAGCCAGCACCTGGGCAAGCATCTGCCGGACTACATGGTGCCGGCGCAATGGGTGTCGCTGGACGCCATGCCACTGAGCCCCAACGGCAAGCTGGACCGCAAGGCCCTGCCCAAACCCGAGGCGGCGGGCCGTGCCTATGTGGCGCCGCGCACCGAGCGGGAGCAGCAGGTTGCGGCGGTCTGGGCGCAGGTGCTGGATGTGGAGCGGGTGGGCGTACATGACAACTTCTTCGAGCTGGGCGGCCACTCGCTGCTGGTGTTGATGCTCAAGGAGCGGCTGAACAAGGCGTGTGGTATCACGCTGACGGTCAACCAACTGATGCTGCACCCGACCGTGGCCGCGCAGGCAGCCTGCATGCAGGGCAGCGCAAGCCATTCGCTGATCGTGCCGCTCAATGGCCAGACCGAGGGCACGCCGCTGTACCTGTTCCATCCAAGCTTCGGCTCGGTGCATTGCTACAAGGCGATTGCCCTGGCGTTGCGCGAACAGCGCCCGGTGCACGGGGTGATCTGCCGCGCCCTGGTGGATGAGCGCGGCGAGGTGCCGGAATGGGCCGAGATGGTCGAGGATTACGCGCAGCAGTTGTTGAGTGCCCAGCCGGAAGGCGCACTCCGCCTGGCCGGTTGGTCGCTGGGCGGCAACCTGGCCATGGAAGTGGCTTATCGTCTGGAGCAGGCCGGTCGCACGGTGGAGTCCGTGGGTTGGATCGACGCGCCGCCGCCGGCACGCTTTACCGCATTCTGGAACCAGGGAGCGTTGGTGGATGAGCGGGTCATCTCCGCTGCCGAACGACGTGCCGAACTGTTGGCGGTGATGTTCCCGGCGTTCGCCGAACAGATCCACGGCATTTGGCACAGCGCGGCGGGCAGTGAGGACGAGCAATGGCAGCGCCTGTCGGCGTGGGCCGACGCGACCCTGGGTGACAGCTACCGCGTGCTCAAGGACGAGTTGCAAGGTGGCGGCGAAACCGAGCGCTCCTGGGCGATCAAGCAGGTGCTGGACCAGCGCCTGCAAGACACTGACTACCGCGCCATCCAGGCGCCGGTGTATTGCTGGTGGGCGGCGCTGAGCGAGGGCGGTATGCATCAGGCGCTGATCGAAGCCGGCATGCGCGAGGTGATCGGCCAGGCCGGTATCCAGCGCTCGGAGGTGATCGACACCACGCACCACCGCATTGTCGATAACGCCGAGTTCATCCGCAGCTTTGCGGCGGCGATGAAGTAGACACCGGCGGCAAGCGACGCCCCTGATCATCCTCGATGGTCAGGGGCGTTTTCTTTTGTGGGCCTAGACGTTGCCGAGGCATTTGCAACTGCCATGAAAAAGCCCGCGAGTCACAGGACTCGCGGGCTTGGGGTGGTGCAGGTATCAGAAGTCGTAGCGGGTGGTGACCATGACGTTGCGTGGGTCGCCCGGGTAGGCGGAATCATAGAAACCGATGTTGGTGTAGTAGTGCTTGTCGAACAGGTTGTTGACGTTGAGGGTGGCCGACAGCTTGTCGGTGACCTGGTAGCGGGTCATCAGGTCAACCAGCCAGTACGGATCCTGGGTGAACTTCTCGAAGCGTCCGCCGCCCGGGTAGCCCCAGTTGTTGACGGTCTGCCAGCCGGCGCTCTGCCAGCGCGCGCCACCGCCGACGGTGAGCCTGTCCAGGTTGCCCTGGAATTTGTAGGTGGTGTAGAAGCTGACCTGGTCTTGCGGCTCCCAGGTGGCGACCTTTTTGTTGTCGTCGTCCCGGGCGATCTTGTGGGTGTAGCCCGCTTGCAGCTGCCAACCCTTGGCCAGTTCGCCGGAGATTTCCGCTTCGTAGCCCTTGGTTTTGGTCTTGGTGCCGACGTAGGAGTAGTCGACGCCCGGCTGGGAGTTCCACACGGTGTCGGCGATCGGACGGTTTTCTTCGTGCACTTCGAAGTAAGCCAGGCTGGAGTTCAAGCGGCCACCGAAGAACTCACCCTTGAGCCCGAACTCGTAGTTCTTGCCCTCGTTGGGTTCGAGCATGGCGCGGGTACGGGTGCGGTACTGGGTTTGCGGCTGGAAGATCTCGGTATAGCTGGCGTACGCAGTGAAGTTGTCGTTGAGGTCGTAGGTCAGGCCGGCATAGGGCACGACCTTGCCGCTTTCCTTGGTGTCGCTGGTGCCGGTGACCTGGTAGTTGGCGATACGCGAGCCGAGCAACAGGTGCAGTTCATCCGTCAGGCTGAAACGGCCAGTGACGTAGGTGCCGGTCTGGCGGGTGGTCTCGTCGTTGATCTTGGTCGCGGTCCACAGCGGCTCGATGGCCTGGCCGTGCCAGTTGTAGAAATCATACGAGTTGTCGAAGTAGGTGGTGGCGGTGTAGTCCTTGGCCTTCCACTTGGAGATGGACAGGGACTGGCCGATCACCAGTTCGTGCTCGCGACCGAACAGTTCGAACGGGCCCGAGGCATACACATCGAGGCTGTCGCTGGTGGTATCGCCCACGTATTTGCGTGCATAGATCGAGCTGGCGGTGGCGGAGTCCTGGGAGATGTAGCCCAGCGGCGCGTTGTAGCCATTGATCTGGTGGTTGTATTGGCCCTTGGTCACCCAGCCATTGTCGAAGGTGTGTTCCAGGGTGGCGAACGCCGTGCGGCTGTACTGTTCCCACGAACCCCATTTCGGGCCGTTGTTGAACGAGCGCGGCACGTCGAGCTTTTTGCCGGTGGCATCGAAAATGGTACGGGTGCCGGTCCAGCTGGAGCCTTTGGGATCGCTGTCCTGATAGTCGGCGCCCAGGGTCAGCAGGGTGTTTTCGTCCAGATCGAACTCGAGGATGCCGTAGAGCACACCGGTCTTGCGCGAGTAGTGGTCGAGGAACGATTTTTTATCCTGGTATGCCGCCACGACACGACCACGCACGTTGCCGGTTTCGGTCAGCGGGCCGCTCACGTCGACCTGCGAGCGGTAGTTGTCCCAGGAACCGGCGCCCAGCTCGATGCTGCTCTTGAACTCGGAGGTCGGTTTCTTGCGAATCAGGTTGATGGTACCGCCCGGGCCGCCGGCGCCGGTGAGCAGGCCGGTCGCGCCCTTGAGCACTTCGACGCGGTCGTAGATCGCCATGTCGGTCAGGGTCTGGCCCGCCGAGTATTGGGCGTCGCGCAGGGTCGGAATACCGTCGTACTGGAAGTTGACGATGGAAAAACCGCGCGAATAGTAGTTGGTGCGTTCGGTGTCGTAGGTCGACACGGTGATGCCCGGGGTGTGGCGCATCACGTCGTCGATGGCGTTCAGGCCGAAATCATCCATGACCTGGCGGGTCACCACCGAGATCGACTGCGGCGTTTCCCGTGGCGTCAGCACCATGCGCGTGGCAGTGGCGATGGTGCCCGGGGTGTACGAACCGGTGCCTTCGGTGACGGTACCCAGCTGGTTGGCGGTCACCTGGGTGGTGCCCAGCTCCAGCCCCGACGTGGCGACAGCGCTGATGGTCACCGCGTTGCCTTGCAGGGCGTAATGGATGCCGGTGCCCTTGAGCAGCGTGGCGATCGCCTGTTCCGGCGCCTGCTTGCCCTTGATGGCGGTGCTGTTCTTGCCTTGCACGTCGGTCGGGCTGTAGAGCACTTGCAGGTTGGTCTGCTGGCCGAATGCCTGCAGCGCCGTCCCCAACGGCTGTGCAGGAATGTCGAGCTCGATCTCTTGGGCCTGTACATAACCGGCAATGGGCATCGAGACCGCGAGGGCAAGCGCGCTGGGCAGCAGGTTGATGTTCAGGGCCCGTCGCATGGAGAGCGCTTTGCTCAAGGGGCTGAGACCGAGTCGTGCTGGCATGGATGCTTTCTCTTCTGGGTTTTAGGTTGGCAGTTATAGGTATTTGTTGAGGCTGGTTCTCATTAACACTAGTGAGACGTTCCTACTTGGAAAAACCGGAAAAGAAATTTCACGCCGGCGCCATTTCGTGCACGACCTTGCCCGCACGCAGGCGCACCAATTGGTCGGCGATGTCGAAATAGCGGTCGTCGTGGCTGATCACGATGATGGTTTTGCCCAGCCTCTTGAGGTCCGGCAGCAGCTCGGTATAGAAAATGCGGCGGAAGGCCGGGTCCTGGTCGGCGGCCCATTCGTCGAACACGAGCACCGGACGTTCTTCGAGCCAGGCGTTCACCAGCGCCAGGCGCTTGCGCTGGCCGGTGGACAGGTCGGTGGTGCTGAACACACCGTCCTTGACGCTGACCTTGTGCGCGATTTCCAGGCGCTCCAGGTATTTCGTCGCACTGTCCAGCGACTGCGTGGCGCTGCCCTGCACCAGGTCATCGAACAGGTAGTAGTCGGCAAACACAGTGGTGAACAACTGGCGATAGTCATCGCGCAGCGGGTCGGTCACCGCTTCGCCGTTCAGGCGGATTTCCCCGGCGTGGGGTTGATACAGGCCCAGCAGCAGCTTGATCAGGGTGGTCTTGCCGCAGCCGTTTTCGCCGACGATAAACACGATATCGCCCTGCTTGATGCTCAGGTTGATCGGCCCCAGATGGAACGGCTCGCTGCCTTCCACCGGCGGCGGGCTGTAGCTCACGCCGCGCAGTTCCAGGCTGTGCACCAGCGGTTGCGGTGCCTCGGTGTCGTCCATCAACAGGTGCGGTTCGGGCGACGAGAAACGCTCGGACAGTTCGGTGATGCGCGTAAACGCAATGCGCGCCTTGCCGATGATCGGCAGGTAACCCACCACGTGCTCCAGCGGGCCTTTCATGTACAGCAGCACCAGCACGAAGCCGGTGATCACAGCCGGATCCGGGTTGGGGCTGTAGGCCTGCATCGCCAGCGCGATGCCGATGACCACGAAAAACAGCATCGAACCAAAGGTCTTGGCGACGATATAGATGTTGACCGAGCGCACCTGGATATCGCTGATGCGATCGGCGGTTTCCTGAATGCGATGGGTGTTCATGCGGTAGCGGCGCGGGCGGTGGATACGCAGCTCCTTGGCCCCCGAGGCGATTGCCGAGTAGTAACGCTGCAACTCGTCTTCCTGGTCGCGGGCCTCATCGAAACCGCGAATGCCCTTGTGGCCCGCGATGAACTGCACACTGCTGCCGATCACAATGGCCACGATCATCATCAAAAACATCGGCACCGACAGGTACGCCAGGTAACCCAGGCAGCCCAGGGTCACGGTGGTCGCGATGGCCAGCGGGGTGAAGGCGAAGGAGAAGTCGCTGATGGTGTCGACGTCATGGGTCAGCACCGGGATCAGGCGGTGCGAGCGATACCGCTCGATCTGCTCGATGGGCGCCGACAAGACTTTCTCGCCGAGGTCCTTGCGCAGCGCGGCGATGATGCGCTGGCCCACATAGTTGGTGCCGATGTCGGACACGATCGAACTGGTCAGCGCCAGCAGGCACAGCGCAGCGAAGGTCAGGACCACGCCCTGGGTCATGCCGGTGGACGAGTGCAGGGCGTTGTTGATGGTGGCCAGCAGCAAGGTGATAGCCAGGCCGCCGGCCATTCCCAGGGCGACCGAGACGGTCACGATGGTACGAAAGGGCCTGAGCAATGCGAGCAGACCATTGAAGGCGCCGCGCTTGGGGTCGGTCATAAATACTTCCCGGAGAGTGAAAAGAGGGGGCTGGGCACACAGACCCTTACCCATGACAAACGAAGCGTCGGGGCGAGTATTTAGCGCGGCGTGCCCAGCGGTGGGCGGGGGGATAAATCGGCGGCGGGCTGGTTCGTTCTTGTGAGGTAGGCGCACGCGTATGAGCGCGTGCCTGAACTATCCAGCGAGAGCGAGACAATGACGAAAAAGAACCTGGTGTACGTGTGGTCCCTGCGCAATGCCGCAGCCGACAAGGCTGGCCAGCCGGTGGCCTACAAAGATCACGAGCGCTACATGAAGTCGGTGCTGGAGTTTCTGGTGGGGTCGCTGAACGATACCCCGCTGGGACAGGCCTACAACCTGGTGGGTGTGGTGTACGACGATGACGCGCAGAACCCGCGCGACCAGCAGTTGGTCGCCGATTACGGCTTTGCCTACCAGCCTGGGCGCCAGTGGTTGTATCCGGCGGATCTGCGCGTGCAGGGTCACCTGGTCAACGACCTGCTGCTGAGCGTGCCGTCCACGTACCGCCGCCTGCCCCGGGGCAGTGCCGAACACATCGCCGGCAAGCAGGATTTCGAACGCCGCCTGCATGACACACTGGTGGAGTTGAAGGCCGATATCGTGGTGCTCGACGGTCTTTTGGTGATCCTCGACGAGCTGGTGCGTCCGGGGGCACCGTTCGCGCGACGCATCATGAACATTCACCCGGGCATCACCCGTATCGAGTCGCCCTACGAGCGCCGGGGCGCCTATGCGACCTGGAATGCGCTGTACGGTGCCCGTGGACAGACGGTGGTGGACTGGGCCACCCGGGAAACCAAACCGTCGGAACCGCTGTACCTCACCGGGGCCTCGTTCCACTACGTGGACAACGGCATCGACTCCGGCGAAGTCTTCCACGACGTGCTCAAGACCGAGATATCCCCGGAAGACACCATCCTCGAGTTGCGCTGGAACAACTTCAACAACAGCCTGTTCCCGGCGCTGCATGAAGGCTTGGCGCTGCTGGCGAAGGCTTGAGAGACAGCCACTGCCAGGCTTGTCGGGTCGCCGCATCGCCGCGAAGACGGCGGCACTGCCAACACAGATGCCGCCTGACCCACCGCTTTCGCAGCCTCGCCGGGGCTCGACAGCTCCCACAGAGGTCTTGCAGTGGCTGGAAAAACTCCATCAGCAGGTCCATCGCGCCGTACGCTTTCTCACCAACAATAGAAATCCAATGTGGGAGCTGGCTTGCCTGCGATGACTGCGGCACCGCCGACACAGATGCCGCCTGACCCACCGCCTTCGCAGCCTCACCCACACCGAACTCTTGAGCGGCTCAGAGATCGCGCACTACGCGGAAACCAATCCAGTCGCCCCGGGTTTCCGGGTAGATGTTGTTGCGGTTGCCCGAGCGTGAAAACACCGGTGCTTCGCCCCAGTCATTGCCGCGAATCTGATACAGCTCGCACTGCGCGTCCATCCAGGCGCTGCCGTCGGTGGGTGCGCCGTTGTAGTCGGCGTGGTAGCAGTCGGCGACCCGTTCGTAGACATTGCCGTGCATGTCGTACAGGCCAAAGGCGTTCGGCGGGTAGCTGCCTACCGGCGACGAGTAGCTGTAGCCGTCCGCCGGGCCGTAGGTGTTGGCATGCTGGGCGATGCTGTAGCCCTTGCCTTCATCGAACGGGAAGGGGAACGGTCCGGTGGAGCCGCCGCGCGCCGCGTATTCGCGTTGGGCTTCGCTGACCATGTGGTAGTGCTGGCCGGTTTTTTTCGACAGCCAGGCCACGTATTGTTTGATATCGTCCATGTCCATGCACACCGCCGGCTGGCGCGGGCCCTGGGGGTAGCGCGGCTTGCTGGCGATGCATTCGCGGCCAGGGCGCGTGTCTCCGTTGGCGATGACCACTCCGGTCTGGCGTACGTAGCTGTCCCACTCGCCGGCTGTGATCTGGAAGCGGCTCATGGCGAAGGGCTTGGCGAAGGTCACGTCATGCATCGGCCCTTCGTCGGGCTCGCGGCCCACTTCATCTTCCGGGGTCCCCATGGTGAAGGTGCCGGCGGGCAGCACCACCATTTCCGGACAGTCCTTGCAGTCCTTGAATACCTTGCCCGGTTGCGGCGTGGCGGCCTGGGCCAGGCCCGGCGACAGGGCGCCGCACAGCGCGGTCAGGGCCAGCGCAGCCAGGGGGTTGAGACGTGATGGAGCAGGGATGTCACGGTGCATGTGGGCATCTCGATCAAGTTAAAAAATCGCCGTCACGCCCGCTGGCTGAGCAGGGTCATGAAGCGTCGGATCTCGTCGGAGGTATTGAGCAGGCCGGGCGCGGTGCGAATCACCGGGCCGACGTCGCGGTTCACGGCGTCGATCACCACGCGGTTTTTCATCATGTAGGCGGCCACCGCGTCGCTGTCCTGGCCCTTGACCCGGAAGAACGTGAACCCCGCCGACAGCTCGGGGCTGCGCGGCGTGACCAGTTCGACCCGGGGGTGTTCCAGCAGCGCGCTCTTCAGTTCGGTATTGAGCGCGTGGATACGCGCCTGCACCTGCGGCTTGCCCAGCTGCAAATGCAGCTTGAACGCCTCGTCGGCCGCCCAGCGATGCTCGAACGCGTGATACCCGCCGGGCGTCATGGTGGTGGCGAAGTTGGTGTCCTCGGAGAAGGTCGGCACCATGGGCGTGACGTATTTGTTTTCCGGGTCGCGGGCGCAGACCAGGCCCGTGCCGCGCGGGCCGAACATCCACTTATGGGTGCCGGCGATGAAGAAATCGCAATTCATCTGCGGGAAGTCGAGGTTTTCCACGCCAAAGCCGTGCACGCCGTCTACCACGTAAAGGATGCGGTCCTGCTCGTCGCGGTTGCGGTTGTGCTCGTCCACCAGTTGGCCGATGGCGCCGATGGGCAGTTTCACACCGCTGCCGGACTGCACCCAGGTCATGCCCAGCACGCGGGTGGTGGGGCGGATATGGCGCTGGATATTGCCCAGCACTTCGTCGGCGGACACCTGGTGGGCGTCCTCGAACAGCCGAATCCGGCGCACCTGGGTACCTTGCTTGAGCACGCGAAAATCCAGCACGTTCTGGGTGGCGTAGTGTTCGTGCGCGGTGGTGAGGATTTCCTGGTCGGGTCGCACCTTGATCCCGCCGTAAATCATCGCCAGCCCTTCGGAGGTGCTGCCGGTCAAGGCGATTTGCGGTGGCTTGGCATTCAGGTAGCGGCCCGCCCATTCGCGCACCTGGCCTTCGCGTTTCCAGGTTTCCTGCAGGTCCCAGTCCATTGCCAGCCCGGGGTTGCGGTCGATCTGCTGGCGATAACGCTCGATGGCCTCGCGCACCGGCCTGGGATGCGAGGCCACCAGAAAGTTGGAAAAGTGCAGATAATCCGGGTCCTGGTTGAACAGTTGCTTGAGGCCCGTCCATGGGGCATCGGTCGCAGCGGCTGGGGTAGCGGCCTGGGCATGGGGCAGCAGGGCGGCGCCCAGTGGCAGGCTGGCGGCGAAAACGCCGGCCTGCTTGAGAAACGTACGGCGGTCGGTCATGGACTCACTTCACGCAGGGTTAACGATTGGCCAAGGGCTTGGCGGCTTTTTGTACCTGGTCCCACACCCGCAGGAAGTTGCCTCCCCACAGCTTGGCGATATCGGCTTCGGAGTAGCCGCGCTGGATCAGTTCGGCAGTGACGTTGCGCACCTCGCCCACGTTGTCCCAGCCCTGGATGCCGCCGCCGTCGTTGAAGTCCGACGCGATGCCCACGTGGTCGATGCCGATCTTGCGCACGGTGTAATCGATGGCGTCGCCCAGGTCCTTGAGGGTCGCCTTGGGTTCCTCTTCGAGAATGCCGTAGAGCCCCTGGGCGTACTGGCCGAATTTCTGTTCGGGCCACGCCGCGATGATCGCGTCGCCGGGCATCAGCGCCATGGCCAGATTGGGCAGCGGCGGCAGGTCGAAACGGGCGCGCAGGGTGTTGAGCTTGTCCTGGGTCGGCTGGCTCAGCGGGCGCAGGTAGGCGGGGAATCCCACCACCTGCACCACGCCGCCGCTTTGCTTGATCAGTTGCAGTTCCTTGTCACTGAGGTTGCGCGGGATGTCCACCGAGGCGCGCGGCGCCGAGTGCGACGCCACCATCGGCGTGCGGCTCAGTTGCGCCACCTGCTCCAGGGCCTTGGTGGACATCTGCGACACATCGATGATCACGCCCAGGTCATTGAGGCGGTGCACGGCCTGTTTGCCGATGTCCGACAGCCCGTCCAGCGCATCGGTGGAGTCATTGAAGAACGGCAGCGGGCGCGACGAGTCGGACCAGGCGTTGTTGCCGATATAACTGAAGCCGAACATGCGCATGCCGCGCGCGGTCCACAAATCCAGCTGGTTCAGGTCGTTGCCCAGCGGGTAGGCGTTGAGCATGCTGATGAAGATCGCGAACTTGCCTTCGCCGTGCAGGCGTCGGAAATCGTCCGGCGTATAGGCAATGCCCACCTGGTTGGGGAAGTCGCGCACCAGGCCGGAGATGATCTTGTAGCGCACTTCCTGCTCGTGGCGGGCCTCTTCGACGAACCCGTCGGTGGGCTTGTGGGGTGCGTTGGGGCCGTTCCAGATTTCCGGCCAGCCGAAAATCGTCAGGGCTGCGCCGGACAAGCGCCCGCGACTGGCCTTGATCAGGTCGAACTGGCCGCTGCCGTCCTTGTCCGCTTCGTTGCCGGCGGTGCCGAAGTCCAGGGGCACGGTGATATGGCTGTCGAACGACAGCAGCCGGTCCTGCATTTCGTTGGCCTGTTTGATCACCGCCAGCGGGTAGCCGGCATTGCCCCGGAACCAGTGGTCCCAGGCCAGGAAGCCGGCTCCGGCGCCGATGGCCAGTGCCAGGGGCAGACCGATATACAGCGCCTTTTTCGAACGTGGTTTTGTCATTGCCATCTCAGTCAGTTGAGGCCTTCGCTATCAGGGAGGAACGAGCGATGACCGCACAAATTTAGGCCGCCGGGGCGGGCCGGTAAATTTTGCGTGGCGGCCAACGTTCTAGCTCTGATAAAGGCGTTTGCTAAGGTAGAAAATGACGATCTCTCGACGTGGGTTCATTGCCGGCCTGGCGCTGACGGGCGCTGCCGTGCCGGCAGCTTTTTATGCCCATCGCGAGCTGACCCGTGAAGAATTCCCCATCACCCCCGGCGAAGCCACGGTGGACTTGGCCGACACCGAGGGCCAGCACCTGGCGAATACGCTGCGCGGGATCTGGAGCCTGCGCCTGGAAGGGCGCGACGCCGGCCTCGACGGCCTGCCACTGCAAGGCCTTGAGCTGCTGCTGGACATCGCCCCCCGTGGCCGTGGCCTGCGCGGCTACCTGGACACTGCGGCCAATCTGCGCGCCGAAGGCGAACCGCGTTACCGGGTACTCGGCGACCTGCTGACGGGCGAGGGCGCCTTGCTCTATTGGCGGCTGATCGACCGCGAGTCTGCCGACGGCGCCCCGGCCTATGAATTCAAGATGACCCTCGACGAGGTCTGGGCCAACTTCGGCAACGCCGGCAGCGGCACCCTCAGCGGGCAGATCTTCGACCTCGACCGGCCCCTGGCGCTGACCGAGCGCGACAACCGCTTCATCGCCCACAAACAGCTGTTTCCCGAAGCCCGCGAACGCATCGGCCTCAACCCCGCGTTGCTGGCCTGGCTGATCGCCCCCGAGCATCGCCTGTTCCACCAGTTGTGGCATGCCACCCGTGACCAATGGCACAAGCTGTCCGAGGACAAGCGCGAGGCCCTGCGCGGGATCGGCTGGCAACCCGGGCCACGGGGGCAGGAGCGCGATGCCCGGGGTAAGCGCAAGGATCGCAACGGCTCGGGCATCGACTTCTTCTACATGCACCGACATATGCTCGGCACCGCGCGGGCCATGCAGCATTTGCCCTCCTGGCCGGCGTTTCCCGAACCGCAACCGCCGCTCGAGCGCGACCGCCTGGGCTTTGTGCGCTACTTCGATAACAGTGACGGCTTCGCGCTGCCGCCCACCTGGTCGGCGCCGGATGACGGTGACTACACCCAGTGGGTCAGTGACATCAAGGCCGCCGAGACCTACCACAGCAACTTCCAGGTCTGGGAGTCGCAGTACCGCGACCCGCGCTACCTGGCCAGGCTGACCCTGGGCCAGCTCGGCTCCGAGATGGAGCTGGGCCTGCACGACTGGTTGCACATGCGCTGGGCCTCCGTGCCCCGTGACCCGTCCAACGGCGGACCGGTGCCGCTCGCCCGCGACCCGGCGGATTTCGCCGCGCGCTGGTACGCCGCCGAAAACGATTTCCTCGGCGACCCGTTCTCGTCCCACGTCAACCCTGTGTTCTGGCATTTCCATGGCTGGATCGACGACCGTGTCGAAGACTGGTTTCGTGCCCATGAGCGCTTTCATCCGGGCGAAGTCCAGCGCCTGCAAGTCAACGGCGTACCCTGGTTCGCGCCGGGGCGCTGGGTGGAAGTGGGCGACCCCTGGCTTGGCCCGGATACCCACGGTTGCAGCACCACGCCGGGCTTGCAGGTGGGCAAGTCGCTGGAGATGGACCCCGAGGTGATGAAGCTCGCCCTGCGTATCACCTTCGGTGCCGAGGACGAGGCACTGCAAGGCCTGTTCAAACGTGTGCCCAAGCGGCCCTGGTATGCGCGCAACCTCAAGCTCAAACCGGCCTGAAACAAGGCGGCGAACGGTGCAATTCCGTTCGCTTTTTTTCACAAAATAAACTGAACTCTGCCTGGCCCTGTCTTGTCCCCGCTTCCCATGTCACCCCCCTCCCGGTAAATCCCTTAATTTCCCAACCCTGTCGGAAGCCTCTCCAGGCCGTCGGCTGCGCCCATATTTTTCAGGGCGCCCAGCACACCCGATCAAGCGGTAGCTGAAAACGGACTTTCTCATCAACCGTGACTTATCAGGCAGGTTACCCCCATGCAGTTCAGCGAATTATTGGCAGCGATTTCCACCCACGCGATCCGGCTGCAACTGGAAGATGGCGACCTGATTATCCTGGGCGACGATGACGCGCTGGATGACGCGCTGTGGGACCAACTGATCGCCCACAAGCCCCAACTGCTGGCCCTGGTGGCCGAGCATGGCGGTGACTGGCTCAGCCCCGCCTACCGCATCACCCCGGACATGCTGCCGCTGGTCGACCTCGACCAGGCGGCCATCGACCGTATCGTCGCGGCCATCCCCGGCGGCGCGGCGAACGTGCAGGACATCTACCCGCTGGCGCCGCTCCAGGAGGGCATGCTCTACCATCATTTGTCGGCGGAACTGGGCGACCCCTACGTGCTGCACGCGCGGTTTGCGTTCGACAGCCGTGCACGCCTGGATGCCTTTGCCCAGGCGCTGCAATGGGTCATCGACCGCCACGACATCCTGCGTACCTCGATGGTCTGGGAGCGCCTGGACGAGCCGCTGCAAGTGGTGTGGCGCAAGGCGACCCTGGCCTGCGAGCCCGGGGATTTCGACGCGCGCACCTACCGCATGGACCTGGGCCAGGCGCCGCTGCTGCGCCTGCTGTTCAGCGAGGCGTCGGCCAGCGGCGGCGTGACCGCCACGCTGCTGTTCCACCACACCATCCTCGACCACACCGCCCTCGATGTCGTGCGCCATGAAATCCAGCTGTACCTGGCCGGCGAGCACGCCAGCGCGCCCGAGCCGGTGGCGTTTCGCAGTTACATCGCCCAGGTGCGCCAGGGCGTGAGCGAGCAGGCCCACGAAGGGTTTTTCCGCGAGATGTTGGCGGACATCGATGCACCGACGCTGCCGTTCGGCTTGCAGGATGTGCAGGGCGACGGCCAGGGTATCGACGAGGTACGCATCCCGGTCGACAGCCGCCTGAGCCGTCGCCTGCGCAGCCTGGCACGGCCGCTTGGCGTGAGCGTGGCGAGCCTGATGCACCTGGCCTTCGCCCGTGTGCTGGGCGTGGTGTCCGGTCGCGAGGCGGTGGTGTTCGGCACGGTGATGCTCGGCCGTATGGGCGCGGGCGAGGGCGGCGAACGGGCCCTGGGCATGTTCATCAACACCTTGCCGCTGCGTGTGGATGTGGGCGAGCAGGGCGTGCGCGCCGGGGTCAAGGCGGCCCATGAACGGCTCACCACCTTGCTCCACCACGAACACGCGTCCCTCGCGCTGGCCCAGCGTTGCAGCGGTGTGGCCGCGCCGGCGCCGCTGTTCAGCGCCATGCTCAACTATCGCCACAGCGCTGCCAGCGACATGGACGCGGTGATCGACGTGGCCGACGGCATCCAGGTGCTGAGCGCCGAAGAGCGCACCAACTACCCACTGACCGTCAACGTGGATGACCTGGGCGAAGACTTTGCCCTCACCGTGATGGTGGATGCCGCCATCGGCGCCCAACGGGTCGCCGGCTACCTGCACACCGTGCTCGACAGCCTGGCCGACGCCCTGGAACATCGCCGGGACGCGCCGCTCAACAGCCTGGCGATCCTGGACCGTGATGAACGCCACCACCTGCTGCACCGCCTCAACCACAGCCCGCTGACCTACGCCGACAGTGCGCTGATCCACGCGCAGGTCGAGGCCCATGCCGCCGCGCAGCCGGACGCCATCGCCCTGCGCTTCGACACCCAGCGCATCACCTATGGCCAGCTCAATGCGCACGCCAACCAGGTCGCCCACCACCTGCTGAGCCAAGGCATCGGGCCGGACGATCGCGTGGCGATCTGCGTGGAGCGCGGCCCGCAGATGATCATCGGCCTGTTGGGCATTCTCAAGGCCGGCGCCGGCTACGTGCCCATCGACCCGGCCTACCCACAGGAACGCATCGCCTACACCCTGGCCGACAGTGAACCTCGGGCCGTACTGATACAGGCCGCCACCACTCACCTGGCGGGCGAGCTGCCCCGGGTCGACCTCGACAACCTGGGTGAACAACCCGACAGCAACCCACAGGTCAGCGTCAGCCCGAGCCACTTGGCCTACGTGATCTACACCTCCGGTTCCACCGGCCTGCCCAAGGGCGTGATGATCGAGCACCGCCAGGTCGCGCGGCTGTTCACCGCCACCGAGCATTGGTTCGGTTTCAACCCCACCGATGTGTGGGCGTTGTTCCACTCTTTCGCCTTCGATTTCTCGGTGTGGGAAATCTGGGGCGCCCTGATGCACGGCGGCCAGTTGCTGATCGTGCCGCAACTGGTCAGCCGTTCGCCGGACGAATGCTACGCGCTGCTGTGCGAGGCCGGTGTCAGCATCCTCAACCAGACGCCCAGCGCGTTCCGCCAGTTGATTGCCGCGCAACAGCAGAACCCGCAGTCCCATTCCCTGCGCCAGGTGATTTTCGGCGGCGAAGCCCTGGAACCGGGCATGCTCAAACCCTGGTATGCCCAGGCGATCAACGCCGGTACGCAACTGGTGAACATGTACGGCATCACCGAAACCACCGTGCACGTGACCTACCGCGCGCTGGAGGCGGCGGATGCGCTACTTGTGGGCGTCAGCCCGATTGGCGTGCGCATTCCCGACTTGCAGTTGTACGTGCTGGACGAGCACCGCGAGCCGCTGCCCTTCGGTGTGGTCGGCGAGCTGTACGTAGGTGGCGCCGGCGTGGCGCGCGGCTACCTCAACCGCGATGCACTGAACGCCGAACGCTTCCTGGCTGACCCGGCCACCGGTCTGCGCATGTACAAGACCGGCGACCTCGGCCGCTTGCTGGCCGACGGTAGCGTGGAATACCTGGGGCGCAATGACGACCAGGTGAAGATTCGCGGTTTCCGCATCGAACTGGGCGAAATCGAAGCGCGCCTGGCCACCGCCGAAGGCGTGCGCGACGCACGGGTGATCGCCCGTGAAGACGAACCGGGCGACAAGCGCCTGGTGGCCTACGTGATCGCCGAGGGTGAGCTCAACGCCGCCGACCTGCGTGACCACCTGCTACTCAGCCTGGCCGAACACATGGTGCCCGCGGCCTTTGTTCAACTGGAGCGCTTCCCGCTGACCACCAATGGCAAGCTCGACCGCAAGGCCTTGCCCGCTCCCGACGCCGAAGCCCTGGCCCGCCGCAGCTACGAAGCGCCGCAAGGCCCCGTGGAAACCGCTATTGCGACCCTCTGGCAGGACCTGCTCAAGCTGGATCGGGTCGGTCGTCACGATCACTTCTTCGAACTGGGCGGGCACTCGCTGCTGGCGGTCAAGCTGATCGAGCGCATGCGCCAGCTGGACCTCGGCGCCGATGTGCGTGTGTTGTTCGGCCAGCCAACGCTGGCGGCACTGGCCGCAGCGGTGGGCGGGCAGCAGGCGGTGCAGGTTCCGGCCAACCGGATCAGCCCGGACTGCTCGCGTATCACCCCGGACCTGTTGCCGCTGGTGAGCCTGGATCAGGCCGCCATCGACCTGATCGTCAGCGGCGTGCCCGGCGGTATCGCCAATGTGCAGGATATCTACGGCCTGGCGCCGTTGCAGGCCGGCATTCTCTACCACCACCTGGCGACCACCGAGGGCGATCCCTACGGCTTGCAGGTGCAGTTCAGCTTTGCCGATCAAGCGGCGGTGGATGCGTTTGTCCAGGCGCTGCACAGTGTGATCGAGCGCAATGACATCCTGCGCACCGCCATTGTCTGGGAAGGCCTGGAGGAGCCGGTACAGGTGGTCTGGCGTCAGGCGCCGCTGGCCGTCGAACGCCTGGAACTGCCGGGTGACGAGGTGCTGGCGCAGCTGCAACAGCGCTTCGACCCACGCCACTATCGCCTCGACCTGAGCCGTGCCTCGCTGATGCGGTTTGCCTACGCCGAGGAACAGGGGCGCTACGTCGGCATCCTGCTGCTGCACCACATCCTGCTCGACCACACCGCCTTGCAGGTGCTGGTGCAAGAGATGAGCGCCAGCCTGTCCGGCAGCAGCGCCCGGTTGCCCGACGCGGTGCAGTACCGCAACTACGTGGCCCAGGCGCGTCTCGGCGTCAGCCAGGCACAGCACGAAGCGTTCTTCAGCGACATGCTCGGCGATATCGACGAGCCCACACTGGCCTTCGGCTTGCAGGACGTGCACGGCGACGGCAGTGGCATTGTCGAAGCGCATTTGCCGCTGGAACAGGCGCTCAGCCTGGGCCTGCGTGAACAGGCGCGACAACTGGGCGTGAGCAGCGCCAGCCTGGTGCACCTGGCCTGGGCCCAGGTACTGGGGCAGGTGTCGGGCCAACAGGACGTGGTGTTCGGCACCGTGCTGCTGGGCCGTCTGCAAGGCGGCGAAGGCGCCGACCGCGCGCTGGGCATGTTCATCAACACCTTGCCGCTGCGCATCAGCCTCGGTGCCGTCGGCGTGCAGGCCGGCGTGCGCGCCACCCATGCCCGCTTGGCGCAGTTGCTCGGGCATGAACATGCACCGTTGTCCCTGGCCCAGCGTTGCAGCGGTGTGCCGGGCTCGCTGCCACTGTTCAGCACCTTGCTCAACTACCGCCACAGCGCGCCGAATGAAGCGCCGGGCGCCAGCCCGTTTGCCGCGTCCGGTATCGAAATCCTGCATTCCGAAGAGCGCAGCAACTATCCGCTGGTCCTGAACGTCGATGACCTCGGCAGCGGCTTCACACTCACCGTCCAGGGCGTGGCTTCGCTGGACGTGCGTCGCGTGGGCGACTACATGCTCACCGCGTTGCGCCATCTGGTCACGGCCTTGCAACAGGCACCGACCACGCCGTTGCAGGCGGTGTCGATCCTGCCGCCTGCCGAACGTCACCAGTTGCTGGTGGACTTCAATGCCACCACCCGCGACTACCCCGCGCAGGCGGGCGTGCACCAGTTGTTCGAAGCCCAGGCCCTGGCCCGCCCCGAAGCCGTGGCTGCGATCCAGGGTGACTTGTCCCTGAGTTACCGCGACCTCAACCGCCGCGCCAACCGCCTGGCCCATCACCTGATTCACCAAGGCGTGCAGCCCGGTGAAAGCGTGGCCATTGCGCTGCCGCGCTCCCTCGATCTGCTGGTGTGCCAACTGGCGATCCTCAAGTGTTCGGCGGTGTATGTGCCGCTGGACGTGAACGCCCCGGTCGAGCGCCAGGCGTTCATGGTCCAGGACAGCGGTGCGCACCGTGTGTTGAGCAGCCTGGCCGACTTGAACCTGGAGACGATGTCGCCGCGCAACCCGGAGCTTGCCCAGTCTGCGGAGGCTGTCGCGTACATCATGTACACCTCCGGCTCCACGGGTACCCCGAAGGGTGTGCAGGTGCCGCACCGGGCGATCTCGCGCCTGGTGCTCAACAACGGCTATGCCGAGTTCAACGAGCGCGACCGCGTGGCCTTCGCCTCCAACCCGGCCTTCGATGCCAGCACCCTCGACGTGTGGGCGCCGTTGCTCAACGGCGGCTGTGTGGTGGTGGTCGAGCAGGGCGTGCTGTTGTCCCAGGCCGCGTTCGCTTCGCTGTTGCAGGAACAGGCGGTCAGCGTGCTGTGGATGACCGCCGGCCTGTTCCATCAGTACGCCGACGCATTGCTGCCGGTGTTTGGTCAGTTGCGTTACCTGATCGTCGGCGGCGATGTGCTCGACCCGTTGGTGATCGGTCGTGTGCTCCAGCACGGTAAGCCCCGGCACTTGCTCAATGGCTACGGCCCGACCGAAGCCACCACGTTCTCCACCACGTTTGAGATCACCACGGCAGGCGAGGGCGGCATCCCGATTGGTCGGCCCATCGCCAACGCCCAGGCCTATGTGCTCGACGGACGCCAGCAACCACTGGCCCTGGGGGTGGTCGGCGAGCTGTACATCGGCGGTGCCGGCGTGGCCAAGGGTTACTTGAACCAACCGCAGCTCACCGCCGAAAAATTCATTCCCAACCCGTTTGGCGAAGGGCTGTTGTACCGCAGCGGCGACCTGGCCAGCTGGCAAGCCGACGGCACCTTGCTGTATCAGGGGCGCAATGACCTGCAGGTGAAGATTCGCGGTTTCCGGATCGAGCCCGGCGAAATCGAAACCTGCCTGGCCGTCTTCCCCGGGGTGAAAGACACCGTGGTCCTGGCCCGGGAAGACGAGCCCGGCGACAAGCGCCTGGTGGCCTACTACACCGCAGAGGCGCCGCTGGACATCGAAGCGCTGCGTACCCACGTGCAAGGCCGCCTGCCGGATTACATGGTGCCCTCGGCGTATGTCTGGCTGGAATTGCTGCCGCTCACCGCCAACGGCAAGCTCGACCGCAAGGGCTTGCCGGTGCCGGACCAGAGTGCCTTGCTCAGCCGTGGCTACGCGGCGCCGGAAGGCGAGGTGGAGACCTTGCTGGCGCAGATCTGGCAGGACCTGCTCAAGCTCGACCGTGTGGGCCGACATGATCATTTCTTCGAGCTGGGCGGGCATTCGCTGCTGGCGGTCAGCCTGATCGAACGCATGCGCCAGGCCGGCCTGAGCGCCGATGTGCGCGTGCTGTTCAACCAGCCGAGCCTGGCCGCTCTGGCAGCGGCGGTCGGCAGTGGCCGCGAGGTGGTGGTGCCGGCCAATGGCATCCCGCCTGGCTGCACCCGGATCACCCCGGCGATGCTGAGCCTGGTGCAGCTCGACGCGGCGGCCATCGCGCGGATCGTCGCCACCGTGCCGGGTGGCGCGGCGAATGTGCAGGATATCTACCCGCTGGCGCCGTTGCAGGAAGGCATCCTTTACCACCACATCAGCGCCGGGCAGGGCGACCCGTACCTGCTGCAATCGCGCATGGCGTTTGACAGCCTCGAGCGTTTGCAGGGCTTCATGGGCGCATTGCAACAGGTGGTGGCTCGCCACGACATCCTGCGCACCGGCGTGGTCTGGGAAGGTCTGGACAGCCCGGTGCAAGTGGTCTGGCGCCAGGCGCAACTGGTGGTGCAGGCCGTCGAACTGGACCCGGCGGACGGTGGCATCATCGAGCAGTTGCACGCGCGCTTCGACGCCCGTCATTACCGCCTCGACATCACCCAGGCGCCGCTGTTGCGCATGGTCTATGCCCACGACCCGGCGAATCAGCGGGTGGCCGCCATCCTGCTGTTCCATCACCTGGCGCTCGACCATACCGCCATGGCCGTGGTCGGCGAGGAAATGCGTGCGTTCCTGTTCAACCAGGCCGAGGCCTTGCCCGAGCCCGCGCCGTTCCGCAACTACGTGGCCCAGGCGCGATTGGGCGTGAGCGTGACGGAACACGAAGGGTTCTTCCGCGAGATGCTCGCCGATGTGGACGAGCCGACCCTGCCGTTCGGGATGCAGGATGTGCAGGGCGACGGTCGCGATATCGAAGAGGCCGGGTTGGCGCTGGACGCCACGTTGGCCAAGCGTGTGCGTGAGCAGGCACGCCTGTCGGGCGTCAGTGCGGCGAGCCTGATGCACCTGGCCTGGGCCCAGGTGCTGGGGCTGGTGTCCGGGCGCGACGATGTGGTGTTCGGCACTGTATTGATGGGCCGCATGCAGGCCGGTGACGGCGCGGACCGTGCCCTGGGCATGTTCATCAACACCTTGCCGCTGCGCGTGAACACCGGCGCGGGGGCCTTCGATGCGGTCAAGGCGACCCATGTGCGCTTGAGCGCCTTGCTGGGTCATGAGCATGCCTCTCTGGCCCTGGCCCAGCGCTGCAGCGGCGTGCCAGGCACGGTGCCGCTGTTCAGCGCCTTGCTCAATTACCGTCACAGCAGCCCCGATGAAATAGCCCGTGACGGCCACGGCATTTGGGAAGGCGTACAACTGCTGGGCGGTGAAGAACGCAGTAACTACCCGCTGACACTGAGTGTGGATGACCTTGGCGAGGGCTTCGGCCTGACGGTGCTGGCACTGCCGCAGATCGGCGCTCAGCGCCTGTGCGGTTACATGCTCGGTGCCGTCGGGCAACTGGTGACGGCCCTGGAAACGGCGCCGCACACGCGCCTTGAGCGACTGCCCATAGTGCCGGTGGCCGAGCGCGAGGTTCTGCTGCGCGGGTTCAACGCCACCGCTGCGGACTTCCCCAGCGGGCAGACCCTGCACGGCGCCTTCGAAGTGCAGGCCGAGCGCCAACCCCACGCTATCGCGGTGGTGCAGGACGACCAGACCGTCACCTACCAGCAACTCAACCAGCGCGCCAACCAGTTGGCCCACCACCTGCTGGAGCTCGGCGTACAGCCGGACGACCGCGTGGCGATCTGCTGCCGTCGCGGCCCGCAGATGCTCGTGGGGCTGCTGGGCATCCTCAAGGCCGGTGCCGGTTATGTGCCCATCGACCCGGCTTACCCCGCCGAACGCATCGCCTACCTGCTGGAGGACAGCGCACCGGTGGCGGTGCTGGCCGAGGCCGGCACCCGCGACCTGTTGGGCAATATCGCCAGCGTGGACCTGCACGGCGCGCACTGGCAGCATAAGGCGCTCAGCAACCCACGGATCGCGGCGCTGACCCCGGCACACCTGGCCTACGTGATCTACACCTCGGGCTCCACCGGCCAGCCCAAGGGCGTGATGGTGGAACACCGCACCGTGGAAAACCTGGTGCACTGGCACTGTGACGCCTTTGGCCTGGACGCCACCAGCCACACCAGCAGCGTGGCCGGCTTCGGCTTCGATGCCATGGCCTGGGAAGTCTGGCCGGCACTCTGTGTGGGGGCCACGCTGTACCTGCCGCCCGCCGACGTGGGCAACGAAAACATCGACGCCTTGCTGGCCTGGTGGCTGGAGCAGCCGCTGGACGTGAGTTTCCTGCCGACCCCGGTGGCCGAATACGCCTTCAGCCAGAACTTGCAGCACCCCAGCTTGCGTATCCTGCTGATCGGCGGCGATCGCCTGCGCCAGTTCACCCAGGAGCGGCGCTTCGCGGTGATCAACAACTACGGCCCCACCGAAGCCACGGTGGTCGCCACTTCCGGTCGTGTACGGGCCGGGCAAGCGTTGCACATCGGCAAACCGGTGGCCAATGCCAACGCTTATGTGCTGGACAAACACCTGCGCCCGGTACCGGTGGGTGTGGCCGGTGAACTGTATGTGGGTGGCAGCGGGGTGGCGCGGGGGTATCTGAACCGTGCCGACCTGACCGCCGAACGTTTCCTGCAAGACCCGTTCAACGCTGGCCGCATGTACCGCACCGGCGACCTGGTGCGCTGGCTGCCCGACGGCAACCTCGAGTACCTGGGCCGTAACGACGACCAGGTCAAGGTGCGCGGGGTACGGGTGGAACTGGGTGAAATCGAAAGCCGCCTGGCCGCGCTCGAGGGTGTCGGCGACGCGGTGGTGCTGGTGCGCGAGGGCCGCCTGGTGGCCTGGTTCACCGAGCAATACCCGCAGGCCCTGGAAACCCTGCGCGCGCAATTGCAGGCGCAGCTGCCCGACGCGCTGGTGCCGGTGGCCTATGTGAGGCTCGACACGCTGCCACTGACCGCCAACGGCAAGCTTGACCGCAAAGCCCTGCCGGAGCCGGATCAGACGGCATTGCTCAGCCGTGATTACGAAGCACCGTCGGGTGACGTGGAAACCACCCTGGCGCAGTTGTGGGCCGAGGTGTTGCAGGTGGAACAAGTGGGGCGTCATGACCACTTCTTCGAGCTGGGCGGCCATTCGTTGCTGGCGGTCAGCCTGATCGAACGCATGCGCCAGGTCGGCCTGAGCGCCGATGTGCGCGTGCTGTTCAGCCAGCCGACCCTGGCCGCACTGGCGGCTGCCGTGGGCAGTGGCCGCGATGTAGCGGTGCCGGAAAATCGCATTCCCGCAGGCTGCCAACGCATCACGCCGGACCTGTTGTCCCTGGTGCAACTCGACCAATCGACCATCGACCAGGTCGTCGCCCAGGTGCCCGGTGGCGCCGCCAATGTGCAAGACATCTACCCGCTGGCGCCGTTGCAGGAAGGCATTCTCTACCACCACATCAGTGCCGGGCAGGGCGACCCGTACCTGCTGCAATCGCACCTGGCGTTCGACAGCCTCTACCGTCTCGAGGCCTTCGCCCAGGCGCTGCAACAGGTGATCGACCGCCACGACATCCTGCGTACCGCCGTGATCTGGGAAGGCCTTGCGCAACCGCTGCAAGTGGTGTGGCGCACCGCCAAATTGCAGGTGCAGGCGGATGTCCTCGACGGCCTGCACCAGCGTTTCGACCCACGTCAGTACCGCGTGCCGATGGACCAGGCGCCGCTGGTACGCCTGGTCTACGCGCCGGACCCGGCCAACCAGCGCGTGGTTGCGATTCTGTTGTTCCACCACATCGCTCTCGACCACACTGCCCTCGATGGCGTACGCCATGAGATGCAGGCCAGTCTGCTCGGGCTGCCACAGCCTGCCGGTGATGCCACGCCTTATCGCAACTATGTGGCACAGGCGCGGCTGGGCGTCAGCGAACAGGAGCATGAGCAGTTCTTCCGTGGGATGCTCGCCGATATCAGCGAACCGACCTTGCCGTTCGGTCTGCAGGATGTGCGCGGCGATGGCAATGCGATCGAAGAGGTCCAGCAGACGCTGGCGCCGACCCTCAACCAGCGCCTGCGCACCCAGGCCCGTTTGCTCGGCGTCAGCGCTGCGAGCCTGTTCCACCTGGCTTGGGCCCGGGTCCTCGCCAGCACGTCGGGCCAGGAGAGCGTGGTGTTCGGCACCGTGTTGCTGGGGCGCATGCAAGGCGGCAAAGGCAGTGACCGTGCCTTGGGCATGTTCATCAACACCTTGCCGCTGCGGGTGGATATCGATGGCAGCAGCGTGCGCGTGGCGGTCAAGCAGACCCACGCACAATTGACCGCACTGCTCGGCCATGAACACGCGTCCCTGGCCCTGGCCCAGCGTTGCAGTGGGGTTGCCGCGCCGTTGCCGCTGTTCAGCGCGATGCTCAACTATCGCCACAGCGACAGCGTGCAGGCGCCGGTTTCCCAAGCCTGGGACGGCATTCAGACCCTGGCCAGCGAAGAGCGCACCAACTACCCGTTGACCCTCAACGTGGACGACCAGGGCGATGGTTTCCGCCTCACTGCCATGACCGCGAAGTCGATTGGCGCGCAACGCATCTGCGGTTACTTGCAGGTGACGTTGCAAGGGCTGGTCGACGCGCTGGAGCAGGCGCCGAACCTGGCGGTCAATCGCCTGCCGGTGCTGGAGGCGCAGGAGCGCGAGCAACTGCTGTCCGGTTTCAACGCCACCGAGGTGGCCTATGACCTCGACCAGACCCTGCACGGGATGTTCGAAGCGCAGGTAGCGCGTACGCCGGATGCCATCGCCGTCAAGGCGGGTGACCTGGCATTGACCTATGCCGAACTCAACGCGCGCGCCAACCAGTTGGCGCATCACCTGTTGGCCCTGGGCGTCCAGGCGGATTCGCGGGTGGCGATCTGCGTGGAGCGCGGCCTGGACATGGTGGTCGGCCTGTACGCGATCCTCAAGGCCGGTGCCGCTTATGTGCCGCTGGACCCGGCGTACCCCTTGGAGCGTATCGCCTACATGCTCGAGGACAGCGCGCCGGTCGCGGTGCTGGCCCAGGGCAGCACGCGTGGCTTGCTGGGCAACACCCCCGTGGTCGACCTGGACCAGCCGACCTGGCACCACCACGCCATCGATAACCCGCGAGTGCCGGCCCTCAGTGCCTACGTGATCTATACCTCCGGTTCCACCGGCCAGCCCAAGGGTGTGATCAACGATCATCCCGGCGTGGTCAACCGCCTGTTGTGGATGCAGGACGCCTATGGCCTCAAGGCCCACGACAGGGTGTTGCAGAAAACCCCGTTCAGCTTCGACGTGTCGGTGTGGGAGTTCTTCTGGCCGCTGTTCACCGGCGCCTGTCTGGTCATGGCGCGCCCTGGCGGCCACAAAGACCCGGCCTACCTGTGCGAGGTGATCGCGAACGAACAGATCACCACGCTGCACTTCGTGCCGTCGATGCTCGATGTGTTCCTGGCCCACGGCGATGTCAGCCAGGCCGCAGGGCTGGTCCGCGTGATGTGCAGCGGCGAAGCCTTGCCGGGCAGCCTGGTGCGGCGCTTCAAGCAGCAGTTGCCGGGCATCGGCCTGTACAACCTGTACGGCCCGACCGAAGCCGCCGTGGACGTGACTGCCTGGAACTGTGCGCGGCCCGACGTGCCGGACAATACGCCCATCGGCAAACCCATCGCCAATACCCGCCTGTACGTGCTGGACGGGCAGTTGCAGCCGGTGCCATTGGGTGTGGTCGGTGAGTTGTTCATCGGTGGCGTGCAAGTGGCCCGGGGTTACCTGAACCGTCCCGAGCTGACCGCCGAACGTTTCCTCAAGGACCCGTTCACCGCCGGCCGTCTGTACCGCACCGGCGATCTCGGGCGGTATTTGCCGGACGGCAATATCGAGTATCTGGGCCGCAACGACGACCAGGTGAAAATCCGTGGTCTGCGTATCGAACTGGGCGAAATCCAGGCGCGGTTGCTGGAGCATGCCCAGGTCAACGAGGCCGTCGTGGTGGCCCGTGAAGAGCGGCTTGTCGCTTACTACACCGGCGTTCGGTCCGCCGATTTGCGCGAGCATTTGCTGCACCACCTGCCGGACTTCATGGTGCCCGCGCTGTTCGTGCACCTTGACGCATTGCCGCTGAGCCCCAACGGCAAGCTTGACCGCAAGGCCCTGCCTGCACCGGGCAACGAAGCCCTGGCGTTGCGTGAGTACGAAGCACCGGTGGGCGATACCGAAATCCTGCTGGCGCAACTCTGGGCCGAACTGCTCAACGTGGAACGGGTAGGGCGCCAGGACAATTTCTTTGAACTGGGCGGGCACTCGCTGCTCGCCGTGAGCTTGATCGGGCGCTTGCGCCAGGAAGGCCTGGAAGCCGATGTGCGTGCGTTATTCGAACAGCCGACCCTGGCTGGCTACGCCGCGATGACTGAACGAATGGAGATCGTCCTGTGAGCATTCTCGAACTGCTGGCGACGCTGAAAACCAAGGATGTGCAGCTCGCACTGAAAGGCGAGCAATTGTCGGTGCAAGGCAACAAGCAGGCACTGAGCGATCCTGAGATCCTCGCCGCATTGCGTGAACACAAGGCGGCGCTGGTCGAGCGGATCAAGGCCGGCGAGTATTCGAGCGCCAACGAAGTACCGGCCAATGGCATCCCGGCCCACGCCGAGCGGATTGTGCCGTCCATGTTGACCCTGTCCGACCTGAGCCAGGACGAAATCGACCGCATTGTCGCCAGCGTCGAGGGCGGCGTGGCGAACATTCAGGACATCTACCCGCTGGCACCGCTGCAAGAGGGCATTCTGTTCCACCACGCCAGCACCGAGCAGGGCGACCCCTATGTGATGCAGTCGCAGTTCGCCTTTGACAGTGTCGAGCGCTTCGAAGCGTTCGCCCAGGCGCTGCAAGGGGTGATGGACCGGCACGACATCCTGCGTACCGGCGTGGTCTGGGAAGGCCTGCAACAGCCTTCGCAAGTGGTGTGGCGCAGCGCGCGCCTGCCCGTGCAGGCGCTTGAGCTGGACCCGGCGGACGGCGATATCGCCGCCCAACTGCACGCGCGCTTCGACGCCCGGCATTACCGGCTGGACGTGACCCAGGCGCCGCTGCTGCGCCTGGCCTGGGCAAAGGACCCGGCGCAGCAGCGCGTTGTCGCGATGCTGCTGTTCCATCACATGGCCCTGGACCACAGCGCCCTGGAAGTGGTGCGCCATGAAATGCAGGCGTTTCTGCAAGGGCATGCCGCGCAACTGGGCCACGCCGTGCCGTTTCGCAACTACGTGGCCCAGGCGCGCCTGGGTGTCAGCGAACAGCAGCATGAGGCGTTTTTCCAGCAGATGCTGGGCGATGTGATCGAGCCGACCTTGCCCTTCGGCTTGCAGGATGTGCAGGGCGACGGTCGTGGCATCAATGAGCTGGATTGGCCGTTGTCGGACGCGCTCAATCAGCGCCTGCGCGCCCAGGCCCGGCTGCTCGGGGTCAGCGTCGCCAGCCTGTTCCATCTGGGCTGGGCCCAGGTCTTGAGCGCACTGGCGGGCAAGTCCCAGGTGGTGTTCGGCACCGTGCTGATGGGGCGGATGGAAGGCGGGCATGCCACGGACCGCGCCCTGGGGATCTTCATCAACACCTTGCCGTTTCGCGCAGACGTGGGCAGCGATGACGTGCGCAGCGCCGTCAAGGCCACCCACGCGCGCCTCACCGGCCTGCTGCGTCACGAGCACGCGCCGCTGGCGTTGGCGCAACGTTGCAGCGGGGTGGTCGCGCCGACGCCGTTGTTCAGCGCATTGCTCAATTACCGCCACAGCGGCACCGGTACCCGCAGCGAAGCGGTGGCGGCGTGGCGGGGCATCGAGACGCTGCGTTCGGATGAACGCACCAACTACCCCTTGACCCTGAGCGTGGATGACCTGGGCGAAGGGTTCATCCTGCGCTTGCTGGCGACCACTCAGGTGGATGCGCAGCGCGTCTGCGCCTACCTGCAAACCGCCCTGGACAACCTGGTGACCGCGCTGGCAGAGGCGCCACACACGCCGCTCGATCAGCTGTCGGTGGTGCCCGCCGACGAGCAGCGCCTGCTGTTGGAAGACTTCAACGCCACCCGGGCGGATTTCCCCCAGGGCAGCACGCTGCATGGCCGCATCGAAGCCCAGGTCGCGCTGACGCCCCAGGCCATCGCCGCCGTGCACCAGGGCCGGCAATTGACCTACGCCGAACTCAACCAGCAAGCCAACCTGCTGGCCCACCACCTGCTGGCCTTGGGCGTGAAGCCCGACGACCGCGTGGCCATCGTCGCTCGCCGAGGCCTGGACACCCTGGCCGGGCTGCTGGCGATCCTCAAGGCCGGCGCCTGCTATGTACCGGTGGACCCGTCGCACCCGGCCGAACGCTTGAATTACCTGTTGAGCGACAGCGCCCCGGTGGCGGTGCTCACCCAACACGCGTTGCTGGAGCGCCTGCCGGCCCTTGACGTGCCGGTGATCAACCTTGATCGCTTCACCTGGCAGCATCATTCGGCGAGCAACCCGAACGTGACCGTCACGCCTGCGAACCTGGCGTATGTGATCTACACCTCCGGTTCCACCGGCCTGCCCAAAGGGGTGATGGTGGAGCATCACACGGTGGCCAACCTGGTGGACTGGCACTGCCACGCGTTTGACCTGTGCGCCGGGCGCCATACCGCCAGCGTCGCCGGTTTCGGCTTTGATGCGATGGCCTGGGAAGTCTGGCCCGCACTGTGTGCCGGCGCGACCCTGCACCTGCCGCCGGCCAACGACGGGGCCGAAGATATCGATGCGTTGCTGGCCTGGTGGCGCGCGCAGCCGCTGGACGTGTGCTTCCTGCCGACCCCGGTGGCCGAATACGCGTTCAGCCAGCAGATCGAACACCCGACCCTGCGCACCCTGCTGGTCGGCGGTGATCGCTTGCGCCAGTTCGGTCGCGCCCAGCGCTTCGACCTGATCAACAACTACGGCCCCACCGAGGCCACGGTGGTCGCCACCTCCGGCAAGGTCGAGCCGGGTGGCGTGCTGCATATCGGCAAACCCATCGCCAATGCCACGGTGTACCTGCTGGACGAACAGCAGCGCCCGGTGCCGTTGGGGGTGGCGGGTGAGTTGTACGTGGGCGGCAAGGGCGTGGCGCGGGGTTACCTGAACCGCCCGGAACTGACCGCCGAGCGTTTCCTGCGCGACCCGTTCAACGCCGGACGCATGTACCGCACCGGCGACCTGGCGCGCTGGCTGCCCGATGGCACCCTGGAATACCTGGGGCGCAATGACGATCAGGTGAAAATCCGTGGCATGCGCATCGAGCTGGGCGAAATCGAAACCCATCTCAACCAGCTGCCGGGCCTCCAGGAAGCCGTGGTGCTGGTCCGCGAAGAGCGGCTGGTGGCGTATTTCACCGAACACCCGCAATTCGACCCGTTGAGTGTGGCGGACATTCGGGCTCACCTGGTGGCGCATCTACCGGACTATATGGTGCCGGTGGCGTTCGTCAAACTCGACGCGCTGCCCCTGACCGCCAATGGCAAGCTCGACCGCAAGGCCTTGCCGGCGCCGGACCAGGCTGCCGTCTTCAGCCGCGAATACGCGGCGCCCGAGGGCGAGATCGAAACCCTGCTGGCGCAGATCTGGGCCGAGGTATTGCAGGTGGAGCGTGTCGGGCGGCATGACCATTTCTTCGAACTGGGCGGGCACTCGTTGCTGGCCATGCGCATGGTGTCCCAGGTCCGTCAGCGGCTGGGGGTGGAGTTGATCCTCGGCGAGCTGTTCGCCAATGCCGAACTGGCTGCCGTTGCCGAAGTGTTGGCGACAGCCGGGCGCAGCACGTTGCCGCAGATTCTGCCGGCCAGTGCCGATGCCGACGTGCCGCTGTCGTTCGCCCAGCAGCGCCTGTGGTTCCTGGCGCTGATGGAAGGCGCCAACACCGCCTACAACATTCCCATCGGCCTGCGTTTGCGCGGACAGCTGCATGTCGAGGCCCTGCAACGGGCCCTGGCGCGCATCGTCGCGCGGCATGCCACATTGCGCAGCCGCTTCACCCAGCGTGGTGATGAGGCCCACGTACTGATCATGCCCGCCGAAGCCATGTTGCCCTTGCAAGTGCAGGACCTGCGCCGCCACCCGCAACCGCAACAGGCCCTCGACGCATTGATCCACGGTGAAGCCTCGGCGCCGTTCGACCTGGAGCGCGGCCCGTTGTTGCGCGGGCGGCTGGTGGTGATGGCCGACGATCACCATGTGTTGCTGCTGACCCTGCACCACATCGTGTCCGATGGCTGGTCCATGGGCGTGCTGACCCGCGAGCTGATGGCGCTGTATCAGGCGTTCAGCCATGGCCTGCCGGACCCGCTGCCCGCGTTGCCGATCCAGTACGGTGACTTTGCCGTGTGGCAGCGCCTGTGGCTGAGCGGCGAGGTGCTGCACCGTCAGAGCAGTTATTGGCAACAGGCGCTGGCGGGTGCGCCGGCCTTGCTCACGCTGCCCACCGACCGCCCGCGCCCGGCGCAGCAGGATTACGCCGGCAGCAGCGTCGGGTTGCGCCTGGACGAACGCCTCACCGCCGGGCTCAAAGCCTTGAGCCAACGCCATGGCACCACGCTGTACATGACCCTGATGACCGCCTGGGCCGCGCTGCTGGCGCGGCTGTCCGGCCAGCAGGAGGTGGTGATCGGCTCGCCGGTGGCCAACCGCACGCGCAGCGAGGTGGAAGGGCTGATCGGTCTGTTCGTCAACACCCTGGCGGTGCGTATCGACACCTCGGGCGCGCCGAGCGTCGAGGCGTTGCTGGTGCGGGTCAAGGCCCTGACCCTGGAAGCCCAGGCGCATCAGGACCTGCCGTTCGAGCAGGTGGTGGAAATCACTCGGCCCGTGCGCAGCCTGGCCCATAGCCCGGTGTTCCAGACCCTGCTGACCTGGCAGGACAGCAGCGCGCCGACCCTGGCCCTGGGCGACCTGGCACTGGAAGGCATCGTCGAGAACAGCCATTTCGCCAAGTTCGACCTGTCGCTGGACCTGGGCGAAGTGCAAGGCACGATCATCGGTGCGCTGGAATACGCGGTGGCACTGTTCGACGAATCGACCATGCGCCGTTATGCGGGTTACTTCACGCGGCTGTTGCAGGCCATGGTCGACAACGACCAGGCAGTGTTGGAGCAAGTGCCGCTGGTGGACGCGGCCGAGCGCCAGCACCTGCTGTTCGGATTCAATGCCACGCAGGTGGACTACAACCTCGACCAGACCCTGCACGGGATGTTCGAAGCGCAAGTGCTGCGCACTCCGCAGGCGCTGGCGGTCAAGGCCGGCGATCAGACGCTGACCTATGCCGAACTGAACGCGCGGGCCAACCAGTTGGCGCATCACCTGCTGGCACTGGGTGTGCAGCCGGACTCGCGGGTGGCGATCTGCGTGGAGCGCGGCCTGGAGATGGTGGTCGGCCTGTACGCGATCCTCAAGGCCGGCGCCGCCTATGTGCCGCTGGACCCGGCGTACCCACGGGAGCGCATCGCCTACATGCTGGAGGACAGCGCACCGGTCGTGGTGTTGGCCCAGGCGTCGACCCGCTCGCTGTTGGGCGACGTGGCGGTGATCGATCTGGAGCAGCCCACCTGGCAGCAGCAGTCGACCTGCAATCCGCAGGCGGCGAGCCTGGCTGCCTACGTGATCTACACCTCCGGCTCCACCGGCCAGCCCAAGGGTGTGATCAACGACCACGCGGGGGTGGTCAACCGCCTGCTGTGGATGCAGGACGCATACGCACTCACCGGCGAGGACCGGGTGTTGCAGAAAACCCCGTTCAGCTTCGACGTGTCGGTGTGGGAATTCTTCTGGCCGCTGTTCACCGGTGCGAGCCTGGTGATGGCGCGTCCCGGCGGCCATAAAGACCCAGGCTACCTGTGCGACATCATTGAGGCCGAGCGGATCACCACCCTGCATTTCGTGCCGTCGATGCTCGACGTGTTCCTGGCCCACGGCGAGGTGAGCCAGGCCAGAGGGCTGGTGCGCGTGATGTGCAGCGGCGAAGCCTTGCCGGGCAGCCTGGTGCGGCGCTTCAAACAGCAGTTGCCGGAGAGCGAGCTGCACAACCTGTATGGCCCGACCGAAGCCGCCGTGGACGTGACCGCGTGGAACTGCGCGGGCGCCGTGACGCCGGACAACACGCCCATCGGCAAGCCGATTGCCAACACCCGCATGTACGTGCTGGATGGTCAAATGCAGCCGGTGCCGCTGGGGGTGGTCGGTGAATTGTTCATCGGTGGTGTGCAAGTGGCGCGGGGGTATCTGAACCGTCCCGAACTGACCGCCGAACGTTTCCTCAAGGACCCGTTCACCGAAGGCCGCCTGTACCGCACCGGCGACGTCGGGCGTTACTTGCCCGATGGCACGCTCGAATACCTGGGACGCAATGACGACCAGGTGAAGATCCGTGGCCTGCGCATCGAACTGGGGGAAATCCAGGCGCGGCTCACCGAGTGCCCGTCGGTAAACGAAGCGGCGGTGATCGCCCGGGATAACCGGCTGATTGCCTACTACACCGGCGTGCCCAGTGCGGTCGACAGCCTGCGTGCCCATCTGCTGCAACACCTGCCGGAATTCATGGTGCCGGCGCTGTTCGTGCACCTCGACACGCTGCCCCTGAGCCCCAACGGCAAGCTCGACCGCAAGGCGCTGCCGGCGCCGGGCCTCGACGCAGTGGTGGTGCGCGAGTACGAAGCCCCCCAGGGCGACACGGAAATTGCCCTGGCCGAGCTGTGGGCCGAGTTGCTCGGTGTGGCGCGCGTGGGCCGTCACGACAACTTCTTCGAACTGGGCGGGCACTCGTTGCTGGCGGTGAGCCTGATGGGCCGCCTGCGACGCCTCGGCTGGTCGGCGGACGTGAAAGCGCTGTTCGGCCAACCCACCCTGGCGGCATTGGCGGCGGCGCTGGGCGGTGGCCACGAGGTGGCGGTGCCGGCCAACCGGATTGCCGCCGATTGCCTGCACATCACGCCGGACCTGCTGCCGCTGATCGCGCTGGACCAGGCGGCCATTGACCGCATTGTCGCGTGCATTCCCGGCGGCGCGGCCAATGTGCAGGACATCTACCCGCTGGCGCCGTTGCAGGCCGGCATTCTCTACCATCACCGCGCGGTGCAGGAGGGGGACGCGTACCTGCTGCAAGCGCAGTTCGCCTTCGACAGCCTGCAACGGCTGGAGGCGTTCGCCCTGGCGTTGCAGGCGGTGATCCAGCGGCACGACATTTTGCGTTCGTCCTTCCACTGGGAAGGGCTCGAGGAGCCGGTGCAGGTGGTGTGGCGCGAGGCGCGGCTGAGCGTTGAAACGGGACCGGTGCCGTCACGCCTGGCAGTGGGTCAGGCGCCGCTGATGCGCCTGGTGTATACCCGCGAGCCGCAGCGGGTGGTCGCGACCTTGCTGTTCCACCATCTGGTGATGGACCACATCGCCCTGGAGATCCTGCAACACGAACTGCAAGCCTTTCTGCTGGGTACTCCGCAGGCGTTGGGCGCGGCGGTGCCGTATCGCAACTATGTGACCCAGACGGTGGCTCAGGCTACGGACGACCACGCGCTGTTCTTCGGCGAGATGCTCGGTGATATTGATGAGCCGACCGACGTGGCGCATCTCGGTGCCGAAACGCGTGCGCAGCAGGCGCTCGACCTCCAGTTGAGCCAGCGTGTACGGACCCAGGCGCGCCAGGCGGGGGTCAGCGCCGCGAGCCTGATGCACCTGGCCTGGGCCCAGGTACTGGGCAAGGTCTCGGGGCGCGAACAGGTGGTGTTCGGCACCGTGATGCTCGGTCGCCTGCAAGGCGGCGAAGGCGCCGAAAGGGCCATGGGCGTGTTCATCAACACCTTGCCGCTGCGGGTCGACCTCGGTGAGCGCTCGGTACTCACGGCACTGCGCGCCACCCATGGGCGGCTGACCGAATTGCTCAGCCATGAGCATGCCCCGTTGGCCCTGGCCCAGCGTTGCAGTGGTGTGCCGGCGGCGACGCCGCTGTTCAGCGTGCTGTTCAACTACCGCCACAGTGCGCCTCAGGCCGGTGGCGTGGCGCAAGCGTGGCAGGGCATCGAACTGCTCAAGGCCGAGGAACACACCAACTATGGCGTGTCGCTGAGCGTCGACGACCTGGGCGAAGGCTTCAGCCTGACAGCCCTGGGGCAGGGCGCCGAACGCTTGTGCGGCTACTTGGCGAACGCCGTGGAGCACGTGGTGAAGGCGCTGGAAGATCACGCGCAGATCGCGGTGAGCCACGTGCCGATCCTGCCGCTCGCCGAGCGCCGGCAATTGCAGGCGTTCAACGCCACCACCCGGGCGTTTCCCCGTGAACACACGGTGCAACGCCTGTTCGAAGCCCAGGCCCAGGCGCGTCCTGCCGCCGTGGCGGTGCGGCATGGCGAACAGACCGTCAGTTACGGCGACCTGAACACCCGAGCCAATCAGCTGGCCCATCACTTGCTGGGCCTGGGCGTGAAACCGGGAGACAACGTGGCGCTGCTGTTGCCGCGCTCCCTGGACCTGCTGATCAGCCAACTGGCGGTGCTCAAGTGCGCGGCGGCCTATGTGCCGCTGGACAGCAACGCCCCTGCCGAGCGTCAGGGCTTCATGGTGCAGGACAGCGGTGCGGTCTGGCTGTTGACCCGCAGTGACGCGGTCATCCCGTACCCGGCGCGGCGCCTGGACCTCGATACGCTGGTCCTGGACCCGCAACCGAGTCACAACCCGGACCTGTCGCAGACCTCGGACAGCGTGGCGTACATCATGTACACCTCGGGCTCCACCGGCACGCCCAAAGGTGTGCTGGTGCCCCATCGCGGCATCACGCGGTTGGTGATCAACAACGGCTATGCCGATTTCAACGCCAGCGACCGCGTGGCCTTTGCCTCCAACCCGGCGTTCGACGCGAGCACCATGGACGTGTGGGGCCCGCTGCTCAATGGCGGCCAGGTGCAAGTGGTCGACCACGCCACCTTGCTCGACCCGCTCGCCTTTGGCGCTGCGTTGCAGGGCGCGACGGTGCTGTTCGTGACCACCGCGCTGTTCAACCAGTACGTGCAACTGATCCCCGAGGCCCTGGCCGGCTTGCGCATCCTGTTGTGCGGGGGCGAACGGGCCGATCCGGCGGCGTTCCGTAGTTTGTTGGCGCGGGCCCCGGCGTTGCGTCTGGTGCATTGCTACGGGCCGACGGAAACCACCACCTACGCCACCACCCACGAAGTAAGCGCGGTGGCCGAGGACGCGGACAGCGTGCCGGTGGGACGGCCGATCTCCAACACGCAGGTCCATGTGCTGGATGCACAGCTGCAACCAGTACCGGTGGGCGTGACCGGGGAAATCTGCATCGGTGGCGACGGCGTCGCCAAGGGCTACCTGAACCGGCCTGAACTGACCGCCGAGAAATTCGTGCAAGACCCGTTCGTGGCCGGCGCGTTGCTGTACCGCACTGGCGATCTTGGGCGCTGGACGGCGGACGGCCTGCTCGACTGCATCGGCCGCAATGATGACCAGGTGAAGATTCGCGGTTTCCGCATCGAGCTGGGAGAAATCGAGGCACGCCTGGCGTCCTTCGCCGCGCTCCAGGACGTGGTGGTGCTGGCCCGCGAGGATGTGCCGGGCGACAAGCGCCTGGTGGCCTACTTCACCTGGGCGGCTGACCCCGTGGGCATTGAGGCGGTACGCGCCCATCTGCAAGGGCAGTTGCCGGCGTACATGGTGCCCTCGGCCTACGTGGCGCTGGAGCAGCTGCCGTTGACCGCCAACGGCAAGATCGACCGCAAGGCCTTGCCGGCTCCGGCCTGGGAGAGTTCGGGCAGCCAGGACTTCGAAGCCCCGGTGGATGAACTGGAGCAGACCCTGGCGCAGCTGTGGGCCGACGTGTTGAAGCTGGAACAAGTGGGGCGGCACGACAGTTTCTTCGAGTTGGGCGGGCATTCGCTGTTGGCGATTCGCCTGGTGACGCTGCTGGACGAAGCGGGGGTGCAAGTGTCACTGGCCGAACTGTTCCAGCACGCCAGCGTGGCCTCGGTAGCCTCGATGTTGCGGCTGCGCACCGATGCGCCGTTGCGGGACCCGGCAGTGATCACCGTGCGCAGCGGCGGTAGCCAGGCGCCGTTGTTCCTGGTGCATGAGTTCAGCGGCCTCGACGTGTATTTCCCGGCGCTGGGCCAGCACCTGCCCGGTGACTACCCGATCTATGGCCTGCCGGGCGCGCCGCTGGGCGCGACGCAACTCGACACGATGGAAGGTCTGGCGGCGCGCATGGTCGGCCTGATCCGCGAGCGCCAACCCCATGGACCCTACCGCATCGCCGGCTGGTCGTTCGGCGGCGTGCTCGCCTATGAAGTCGCCCTGCAATTGCTGGGGCTGGATGAGCCGGTGGCGTTCCTCGGCCTGATCGACAGCTACGTGCCGCGCATGACCGACCAGGGCAAGGCGCGCTGGTCCGGGCCGGACGCGCTCAAACGGCATTTGCTGCTGCAATGCAGCGCGTATTGGACAGCACAGGGAGGTGCGGATGAGTTGGCGAGCCTTGAACAACTGGAGGCGGGCATTGGACAGCTGGACGTTGCGGGCCTGCTGCAACGCTGTCGCGATCAAGGTCTGCTATACGCGCAAATGGCGGCAGCGACGGACGCGGACCTCTTGAATTTCATCGAGAGGGAAGTGGCGCACGGACATGCGCTGGCGCATTACAGCCTGTTCCCGCTGCCAGTGCCGGTGCATCTGTTCAGTGCGGCCGAGCGCCCCACCGAACTGTCACGACGCAGTCAGTCCCTGGGCTGGAGCGACGCGCTGGCGCCTGGGCAACTGCGCCAGGTGGAAGTGCCGGGCGATCACCAGAGCATGATGCAGGCGCCGCATATCCAGGCGCTGGGCCGCGCGATCAGCGATGCGCTGACGACCAGCGCGCCAGTGCAGGAGGCGGCGCATCAACCCTTGTTGCGTATCCAGAGCGGCCGCGCGGGCCATGCCCCGGTGTTCTGCGTGCCGGGTGCGGGCGACAGCGTCACCGGCTTTGTCGGCTTGAGCGAGGCACTGGGGCGCGACTGGCCGCTGTTCGGTTTGCAACCCCGCGGCCTGGATGGCGAGGCGGTGCCCCACAGCCAGGTGGAAGCGGCGGCGCGCTGCTACCTGACGGCGCTGGAGCAGGAATGCCCACGGGGGCCGGTGCACCTGGTCGGCCATTCGTTCGGCGGCTGGGTGGCGCTGGAAATGGCGCTGCGCTTGCAGGCGGCGGGGCGCGAGGTGGCGTCGTTGACGGTGATCGACAGTGAGTCGCCGTTGCGCGCAGGCCAGCCCTATACGACCACGGCGGCGTTGGTGCGCTTGATCGAATCGATGCAGTTGTCGGCGGGCCGGTCGCTGGGCATTGATCTCGAGGATTTTGCCTTGCGGGATGAGCGCGCGCAGCAGCAGGCGTTGCATGGGGGCATGGTGGGCGTGGGGCTGTTGCCGGCGCGGGCCAGTGTGGACGCGATGGCGGGACCGGCGCGTACCTATGCGGCGGCATTGCGCACCCGCTATCGGCCGCAGCAGCGGTTCAACGGGGTGGTGCGGTTGGTATTGGCACAGGACCCGGCGCTGGATGCGGCGGGGAATCAGCGGGAGCAGGGGTTGATGATCGAGGGCTGGGAGCGGCAGGGGCGTTCGCTGGAGGTGTGGTATGGCGAGGGTAACCACTTCACGTTGCTCAAGGCGCCGAATGTGGGTGGGTTGGCACGGTGGTGGCTGGATCGGGTTTTGGTTGGGGAGGGGGTGTCGTGATGTGCATGAGGCGGGCGCACCGAGTACATATCCATTGCTGCGGTAACGGCCACTTGGGGTTCGGCCAGCGTGGTTTGACGGGGCGCTCAAGATCAAGATCAAAAGCAGATCAAGAGCAGATCAAAGGCTGGTCTGGTGTACACCGCCCTGTGGGAGCTGGCTTGCCTGCGATGGCATCCACTGG
>NZ_JBSVWB010000054.1:0-41230 GCF_054071795.1 Pseudomonas sp. SDO5271_S396 | reverse complement strand
CGCCGGAAGTGGGGCGAATTATAGACAGATAAAATTCGCCGTCAACACTTAATTTGAGTTTTCTATCAGCCCGCCTGAATTCTCTAAACACCCCACCTCATATAAAGCCTCAGTGGAATAATTGAGCAGTATATTGCTCACACCTAAACAGTTAAGCATCATAGCGTCCTCTGCTTCTCTACTATGACCCCCGGACAAATACTCAATGACCACCCCACCCCGCAGCCTGGCCACGGTATTCTTTCCTGTAGGCCTGCTGTTGATCGCCATGGCCTCCATCCAGTCCGGCGCATCACTGGCAAAAAGCATGTTTCCTATCGCTGGTGCCCAAGGCACCACTGCACTACGCCTCATCTTCGCCAGTGTCATCATGCTGCTTCTATTGCGTCCATGGCGCGCCAGGCTCACCGCCAAGTCTCTGCGCACCGTGGTGGTCTACGGGTTAGCGCTCGGCGGCATGAACCTTCTCTTCTATATGTCACTGCGCAGCGTTCCGCTGGGTATTGCCGTTGCCTTGGAATTTACCGGCCCGTTGGCCGTAGCGATCTATTCGTCAAGGCGTGCGATAGACTTCCTATGGATCGGCCTCGCAATCATCGGCCTCCTTCTGCTCATCCCAATAGGACAAGCCAGCAATGGGATCGATCTGGTCGGCGCAGCCTACGCACTCGGCGCCGGCGTCTGCTGGGCGCTCTATATTCTGTTCGGCCAGAAGGCCGGGAATGACAACGGCGTACAAACCGCCGCCCTCGGCGTAATGATTGCTGCGCTATTTGTGGCGCCCATCGGCATCATTCATGCCGGTACCGCGCTATTGACCCCCGCCTTGATCCCCCTCGCGATCGGCGTCGCCATCCTGTCTACCGCATTGCCTTACACCCTGGAAATGGTCGCGCTCACCCGCCTCCCCGCCCGCACATTCGGCACACTTATGAGCATCGAGCCGGCATTCGGTGCGTTATCTGGATTGTTATTCCTTCACGAGCACTTGTCCCTCGCTCAATGGCTGGCCATCACCTGCATCATCCTGGCCTCTGTCGGTGCCACGCTGACGATGCGCAAGGACTCAACGCCGCCGGTTGCAGCCGATTGACCGATCTTTGCAGGTAGCTCTGGCATTTACCGCTCATTTAAGCCATGTTTAGGTCGTAAACGAATGCCATTCATGGAGAATTTCGACAAGGACAGCGCGAACGCTACACTCGAGAGCGAGTAGAGCCTGCTTCCAGCATGGTTGCGAAGCGGCTATTAAGGATAGGAATGAAGCGAATTTTGATACTGTTGATGGTCATGGCCATCGCTGGCTGCGCCGCGACCACCAAAACAGAAGTGAAACGGGGTAAAAAAGGGCTGCACATCAACTGTTCCGGCCTGTCTTCTTCCTGGGACCAGTGCTACACCAGTGCAACCAACTCATGCGGCGCCAAGGGTTATCGGGTCATCGCCAAGTCCGGTGACAATTCAGAAGAACCCGGGGACTACCCTTTCGGTCTCAACCCTGCCGGCTATACCAGCCGCAGTATGATCGTCATCTGCAAGTAACAGTCCGAGCAGCCACCAGGCTGCTCCCATTAAATTCCCGCGACAGACCCAACCCTTCACGACGCTGCGGCTAAACTCCTGCTCGACACATGAGCCCGTGGAGTTCCCATGACACCCAACAAGAAGGTCGTATTGGTCGTAGGCGCCGGAGACGCAACCGGCGGTGCCATTGCCAAGCGCTTCGCCCGCGAAGGTTATGTCGCCTGTGTAACCCGTCGCAGCGCCGAAAAACTGCAACCTCTGGTCGACAGTATTCATGCGGCAGGCGGGGAAGCGCATGGCTTTGCCAGCGACGCGCGAAAAGAAGAAGACGTCATCGCCCTGATCGAACAGATTGAAACCGAACTTGGCCCCATTGAAGCCTTCGTTTTCAACATCGGGGCCAACGTGCCTTGCAGCATCCTTGAAGAGACCGCCCGCAAGTATTTCAAGATCTGGGAAATGGCCTGTTTTTCCGGTTTCCTGAATGCGCGCGAAGTGGCCAAGCGCATGGTCACCCGTAATCGCGGCACCATTCTTTTTACCGGTGCGACCGCAGGCTTGCGCGGAGGCGCCGGCTTCGCTGCATTCGCGGGCGCCAAACACGGTATTCGGGCGCTCGCTCAAAGCATGGCCCGTGAGCTCGGCCCCAGAAATATCCATGTCGCCCATATCGTGGTCGACGGGGCAATCGACACCGAATTCATTCGCGACAACTTCCCGCAGAAATATGCCCTCAAAGACCAGGACGGCATTCTCGACCCCATGCATATCGCCGAGAACTACTGGTACCTGCACAGCCAGCCACGGGACGCCTGGACCTTTGAACTGGACCTGCGCCCCTGGAATGAACCCTGGTAAGCCCTCCCATAACAATAAACAGCGAGCAGCGACCATGAGTAAAACCCTGGAGTTCTTCTTCGACCTTGGCAGCCCTGCCACTTATCTGGCCCACACCCAACTACCGTCTCTGTGCGCCGAAACCGGTGCCCGGCTGATATACCAGCCGATGCTGCTGGGCGGGGTCTTCAAAGCCACCGGCAACGCGTCCCCCATCACCATCCCCGCCAAGGGCCGTTACATGTTCGACGACCTGGCGCGCTACGCACAACGCTACAACGTCCCCCTCAAGTTCAGCCCGCACTTCCCCATCAATACGCTGATGCTGATGCGCGCCGTTACCGGCATGCAATTGCACCGGCCCGAACGTTTCCACGAGTTTGTCGACTGCCTGTTCCACGCCCTCTGGGTCGCAGGCCGCGACCTGGGGGACCTGACCGTCGTGGCGGCAGTGCTGACCGCGCATGGTTTTGATCCCGAAGAAATCCTCGCCCTGGCCAACGATGAGGCCGTCAAGACCGCCCTCAAGGACAAGACCGAACAAGCCGTACAACGCGGCGTATTCGGCGCGCCCAGCCTGTTTGTAGGCGATCGGCTGTTCTTTGGTCAGGACCGTCTGGAGTTTGTGCGCGAAGCACTGCGTTAAATCTCGATCGCCAAACGCCCCTGCGCGCCACTTGCCAGTAAGTCGTAGGCGGCATTTACCGTGTGCAGGTCGAAACGGCGGGGGTCCAGGATGGGCTTGAGCTTGCCGGCATCGATCAAACCGGCGGCCTTGGCAAGAATCTCGCCGTGGTGCTCACGCCCCTTGCCCGTCAACAGCGGCAACAACGTAAAGACGCCCGAGTAAGTCGCACCACGGAACGACAACGGTGCCAAGCTGTGCTGGCCCCAACCCAGGCAACTCACGACATGGCCGACATACGTTCTGGCCGCGCGAAAAGACGCATCCAGGCTCTCCCCACCCACCGTGTCATACACGATGTCAAACCCTTCGCCAGCAGTGTATTGCTCCACGTAAGCCTCCACCGTCTGTTGCTGGTAATCGATAAACGTGGCTCCCAGGCCCTCGATAACAGCGCGGTGCCTGGCGGAACCTGTCGCAAAGACCTCTGCACCATGGGCAATCGCCAGTTGCACCGCAACATGTCCCACCCCGCCCGCGCCGCCCTGGATCAAGACCTTGTGCCCTGCGCCTACCCGGGCACGGTCCACCAGCCCTTCCCATGCGGTAATCAGCACCAACGGCAGCACCGCCGCTTCGCGCATGCTCAAGGTCTCCGGCTTTTTGGCCAGCAGACGCGCGTCGACCGCAGCGTATTCAGCCAGCGAGCCCTGTGCACCACCGATCCCTGTTGCCAGCGCGTAGACTTCATCACCCACACGCCATTCACCGACGCCATTCACCGACGCTACCGTGCCCGCCAGGTCCATGCCGATCACGGCCGGCAAGGGCTGTCGGGCATGGGCGGCCTGACCTGCGCGAATTTTCCCATCCAGCGGGTTAAGGCCGCTGGCACGAATCCTCACCAACACCTGCCCTTCGCCCGCCACCGGCTTGGCCATCGTCGTCAATCGGAACGGCGCATCGACCGTGTCCACTACCAGCGCCTGCATTTCAGTTGTATCAGTCATGTCGATGATCTCGGGTGTTTAGGGAATGTGGCCATCATCCCCGCGCTTCTCCATGCCGATAAGGCACTAAAAAGCTATAGTGCCCATGCGCATATGGCATGAATCGGACACCCCATGGACAAACTCAACGCAATGGCGATTTTCGTTCGAGTCATCGAACGCGGCAGTTTTTCCGCCGTCGCCCGGGAACTGCACACCACCCAGCCGACCATCAGCAAAATCCTGCGCGCCCTGGAAACCGAACTGGGTGGCAAGCTGATTTCCCGCAGCACACGCCAACTGTCTCTCACTGATGAGGGGCAGCGGTACTACAACCATTGCCGGAAAATCCTAGCCGCCGTAGACGCTGCCGAGCACAGCTTCCAGACCGGCAAAGAGACCATTGCGGGCCCTTTGCGTATCGGCTCTTCCGTCAGCTTCGGTCGCCTGCACATTGCAGCACGCCTTGCGGGCTTCCTGCAGCGCTACCCCGACGTACAGGTCGACCTTCAACTCAGCGATCAATTGCAAGATCTGGTCAGCGAAGGGCTGGACGTGACCCTGCGCATCGGCGAACTGCGCGACAGCAGCCTGATCGCCCGGCAAATCGGCACCACCCATCGCATCACCGTCGCCAGCCCGGCTTATCTCGCCAGGCACCCTGCCCCGCAAACCCCGCAGGACCTGACGCAGCACAATTGCCTGCTGTTCAGCCTGTTGAGCAGCCAGAACCAATGGATCTACCAGAAAGAAGGGATACAGCAAGCGGTGCGCATCACCGGCAACGCCCAGAGCAATAACTCCGAGGCGGTGCGAGAGATGGTGTTGACCGGGCTCGGCATTGCGCTGTCGCCCCTCTGGCTGTTCTACGATGATTTGAAGGCCGGCCGCGTGGTCGCGCTGCTGCCGGACTACACCCCATCGTCACTGCCGATCCACGCGGTGTTGGCAGCCAATCGGCGCCAGTCGGCCCGGGTCAAGGCGTTTGTCGACTACATGGCCGACGCCCTGGCCCTGGCCCCCGAGCTACAACCGATCAGATAGCTGCGGTACGCACCTGCAGCCACTCCAGCGCAGCACCACTCACCAACGGACTCAGGCGCTCACGCACCTCGGCGTGGTAGGCGTTGAACCACTCACGCTCATCCGCCGTCAGCAGCGACGGCACCAGGCAGCGGGTATCAATCGGGCAGAGCGTCAGGGTTTCGAACTTGAGAAACTCGCCGAACTCGGTCTTGCCCGCCTCACGGTTCAACACCAGGTTTTCGATACGCACGCCCCAGCGGCCCGGACGGTACGTACCGGGTTCAATCGAAGTGATCATGCCCGGCTGCATCGCGGTTTGCGGCGTGGTGGCCGCTTGGTAGGCGATGACCTGCGGCCCCTCATGCACATTGAGGAAATAACCGACACCGTGACCTGTACCGTGGCCGTAGTCCACGCCTTCAGCCCAGATCGGCGCACGCGCAATCGAGTCCAGCAGCGGCGACAGAATGCCCTTGGGAAACTGCGCGCGGGACAAGGCAATCACGCCTTTGAGCACCCGCGTGCAATCACGCTTCTGCTCATCGCTCGGCGTACCGATCGGCACCATGCGCGTGATGTCCGTGGTACCGCCCAGGTACTGACCACCCGAGTCGATCAGCAACAGGCCATCGCCTTCGATCAGCGCATGTTCTTCTTCGGTGGCGCGGTAATGCGGCATTGCTCCATTGGCGTTGAACCCGGCAATGGTATTGAAGCTCAACGACACATACCCCGGGCGACGCATCCGCGCGGCCGTCAGGTGTTCATCGATCGTCAGCTCGGTGATGCGCTCGCGCCCCAGCGCACTGTCCAGCCAGGCGAAAAATTCGCACAGTGCCGCGCCGTCCTGCTCCATGGCCAGACGGATATGCTCCGCATCGGCCAGGCTCTTGCGCGACTTGGCCAAGGTAGTCGGGTTCAACCCTTCGACCAGCTTGACGCCCGCATCGAGGTTTTCCAGCAACCCGGCGGTCACCCGCGCCGGGTCAACCTGCAGGCTGGCGCCCGCGGGTACCGCACGCAGCCCATCGGCCACTTCACTGTAGTCGCGCAGGGTCACGCCATCCTGCGCCAGCACGGCCCGCAATTCGGCGTCGACCTTACTCAGCGCCACGAACAGCGTGGCCTGCTGCTGGCTGATCAGGGCAAACGAGACAAACACCGGGTTGAACGAAACATCCCCGCCACGCAGGTTGAACAGCCAGGCGATGTCATCCAGGGTAGCGATGAAATGCCAGTCGGCACCCTTCTCTTTCAGGCTGGCGCGCAACGCGGCGAGTTTGTCGCCACGACTGAGCGTGGCCTGCGGCGGCAAATGTTGATAGATCGGCTGATCCGGCAGGCTCGGGCGGTCCTTCCAGACTTCATTCAACAGGTCGATGTCGGTACGCAAGCGCGCACCGCGCTCGGCCAGCTTGCTGCCCAAGGTACGCGCCGAGGCCACGGCCATGACCGCACCGTCCACCGCCACCACACCGCCTTCGGGGGTTTGCTCGGCCAGCCACTCCAGGGGCCCGGGTTGACCAGGCTGCAGTTTCACCAGTTCGATGCCACTGCCCTTGAGTTCCTTCGTCGCCTGCTCCCAGTAACGACTGTCGGCCCAGACACCGGCGAAATCCGCAGTGACAATCAACGTGCCGACCGAGCCATGAAAACCCGACAACCATTGACGGCCCTGCCAGTAACCCGGCAGGTATTCAGACAAATGCGGGTCAGCCGACGGCACCAGCAGGGCGTGAATGCCCTCGCGGCTCATCAGCTCACGGGTATGCGCCAGGCGCTGGGGGACCGTTCCATGGGTCAAAGGCTGCGTACTCATTGTTTCTCCTGCTAACCACGAATAATTGTTATGTGTTCGCCCAAAACGCCGGCGCACTGGCGAGAGCGGCCTTGATCAGGCCAACGGCCTGGTCAATATCCTGCTCGGTGGTAAACCGGCCCAGACTCAGCCGAATGGTGCGACCGGCACTGCGCGCATCATGCCCCAGTGCCAGAAGCACGTGGGACGGCGCATTACTGGCCGAGTTGCAGGCCGAGGTGGCCGAAAACGCGATGCCCGCGCTCAGCGCTGCGGCATTGAACTCGCCTTCATCGAAGGTCAGGCTCAGGGTATGGGGAATGCGCTGGGACGGGCTGCCGTTGAGCCGTATCCCCGCGACCGAGGCGAGTTGGTCCAGCAGGCGCTGGCGCAAGGCGACAATCGTGGCCTTCTCTTCGGCAAACGCCTGCGCAGCCAGGGCAAACGCGGTGCCCATGCCGGCAATCTGATGCGTCGCCAGGGTACCGGAACGCAAGCCGCCCTCATGGCCGCCGCCGTGAATCTGCGCCAACACCTTCTGTTGCGCACGCGGGCCGACATACAACGCGCCGATGCCTTTGGGGCCATACAGCTTGTGGGCAGAAAACGACATCAGGTCCACCGGCCACTGGGCCAGATCGATGGCCACCTTGCCCGCGCCCTGTGCCGCATCCACATGCAGCAACGCGCCATGCTCACGCACCCGCGCGCCAATGGCCGGGATGTCATTCAGGGTGCCCAACTCGTTGTTCACCAGCATCAGCGACACCAGAAAAGTGTCATCACGCAACGCTTCGCTAACCGCCTCGGCACTGATCAAACCGTTGGCATCCGGTACCAGGAAGGTCACGGCCACGCCGGCTTCCTGCAATTGCCGGGCGGTGTCCAGCGTGGCCTTGTGTTCGATCTGGCTGGTGATGATATGCCCACCCGCCACGCCCCGCGCCTGGGCCACGCCCTTGATCGCCAGGTTGTTGGATTCCGTGGCGCCGGACGTCCACACGATCTGCCCGGGCTGGGCACCGACCAGTTCCGCCACCTGGCGACGCGCCTGCTCAACCGTTTGCCGGGCCGCCTGACCGAACGCATGGGAACTGGACGCAGGGTTGCCGAAATTGGCGTTGAAGCCCAGGCATTCAACCATCACCTGGATGACCCGCTCATCCACCGGCGTGGTGGCGGCGTAGTCGAAATACAACGGACGTTTATTCATGACAGTCAAGACTCGCAGAGCAGGTTCCCGAGAGCAGGGCCTCAGGGGCATCGACCGGGACAGGGCCGTCAGGTTTAACCGATCGAATGCCGTTGAAGAAAGACCACTTTATTGCAAATGTGCGTAGGAACGCTCCTGATTTCAGCTTAACAGCCTGAATGGCCGGGCCGTTAGAACGATTGGGCCTAAATGCAAAAAGCCGAAAAGTCTCTCCCCGCAGACTTTTCGGCTTTTTTCTTCGTGTGCACCGCCGTTCAAACGTTGGTGAATATCCCCGTCACCGGATCCACATTCCCAGCGTATGGCACACGGGTTCCCGCCGCCATGGCGATAGTGGCCCAGATGCGCTGCATATCGACCAAGGTATTACCAATCACAGGGTTGCCCTCCTGATGCCGGTCACCCTGCGCAGTGATATTGAAATAACGTCCTGCGCCATCACCGCTTCTAAGCAAACCGCCAGCCCCGCCCATCAACACCAGCGGCATATCCTTTGTATGCTCCGGGGCCCCATCGGCCATTTCACTGGTGAGCACCACCAGCGTGTGCTTGAGCAAATTGTCACCGGGCACATCAGGGTCAGCATGACGCGCCAACTCATCCAGAAACAGCTTGGCCCTCTGGGTGTACCACTGTCGGGATTTCTTCCACACTTCCAGCCCGGCGTAACGGTGGGCACAGTCATGGGGGTTGGTCACATCACTCACGTCCAGAATATTGAGCGACTCCGCCGAACGCCCGATCTGCACCGTGGCAACACGCGTGATACCACACGCCAGCGCCGTCGCAACCACCTGATGATGGCTGTTTTGTACCTGGTTACGAAACTGCGCGGATTTGAACGGCACCTCCTCCAGCGCCAACGGCGAACACTCACCTATCGGCGGCAGCGTTTCCTCCATGTCCTTCATGGCTTGCTCCACCGAATCGAGTTGCGTATCGAGCTTCTGTTTTTGCGCTCCGGCGAGCCGGCCCCTGAGTTCATTGATATCGGCCAGCACCGGGTCGAACACATGTTTGTTGCGCGTTTGTTGCTCACGCACCTCTCGACTGACCGAGCCGAAGATCTTTTCGTACATCAACACCGGGTCCTGCTCGGGCCTGCGCATTGCACCGCCATTTTCCGGCCCCTCCCACGATACGTGCCAGGCAGTGCCATCGATCCCCGAGTGCGGCCCGGAAAAAAGACTGCGTTGAGACGGATCCGTACCGGGCATATGCCGCCCCAGCAACACATCGATCGAGGCCATCTTTTTCTCGCGGTCGCGCAGGGCCCAGGTCCAGCCGTTGTGGCCTTCGTTACCCGGTCCCAGAATTGTGCCGCGCAGGTAAAGGGACTGGTTCTTGTACGCGGCAAGCTCCTGGCTGACCTCATTGAGTTGAAAGTCCGACGTATCCAGCGCACTGGCACTCGGATGCCAGAGACCTCGTCCATCGCTGGAGTAAGCCGACGCGGAGTCCACGGCCAAACCATCCGGCACCACAAAAAACACAACCTTGAGCTTGGCTTGCTGGGTTTGACCCGCCAACGCCATGCGAGCAAGGCCGCATTGTGTCAGTGGTGCAAATACGCCCAGTGCGGCCAACCCGGTCAGGAAACGACGACGGCTTTTCAAGATATCCATGATCAATCCCTCTGCGTCTTGAATTGGAACGCGTTGGAGGTACCCAGCGTGCGCAGCATCGCCGGCAATGAACCGGTGTCCCTCAGCCCGTCGGTAATTGCCTTGACCGTCGCGGAAGTGGACTCGTCGGATTTATTACCCGACGCAAAACGGAAGTAGCTGTCCGCCATGCAGAACAACGACGCCGAGTTATGCGCGATCAATTTGGAGATGTCCCGCACATCTTCGATAGGCACCGTGCCGTCGACGCCAATAAAGGGCCCCGACGACTTGATCGGCAACTGCACCGGGAACTGTGCGTAGTTGTAGGCTGGCTCCTGCTGGCGATAGCGCCCGGTAGCGTCGTAGTGTTCCATCGACGCGCCGGTGTCGTTCATATACTGATGGCACTGCCAGCAGCGTCCCCCCGACGCCTGCTCACCGTTGATCAGGTCCCAGCGCTCACGGGTCGTGATTGCACGCGGCGGGTAGGCAGGCTCCGTCGGTTCAGCCTCCACCGGCGCGCCGAACTCTCGGCAGAACAGATTCTCGCGAATCGCGATACCGCGCTTGACCAGCGAAGTGACCTTGTAGTCGGAGGTCGCGGCCTGGAACAGCCCAAGGTGCAGCAAACCACCGCGCTTTTCATCCACCGCCACCTTCTGCATCGCATCGCCGGTCACTCCACCAATACCGTAATGCTCGGCCAACGCCTTATTGAGGAAGGTCACGCCAGGATTGAACAACTCGTCCAGCGTGCCCCTGCCCTCAAGCATCACATGGCGGGTCAGCAGAGATTGCTCCTGGGCCATCAGCTGGATCATCGGCGCGTCCAATCCCGGCTTTTCCTGCACACCGCGCTGGGTCTTGATGTAATAACCGATGAACCGATTGAAGTGCTCCAGGCCACGCTCGGTGCGCATCATCCGATCGATTTCAGCGGTGATTTGCTGCGGGGTCTGCAACTCATTGCGCTCGGCCTTGTCCAGCAAGTGCGCATCCGGGGTAGTCCCCTGGTACGTATAGGACAAGGCCGCCGCCATCTCGTAAGGCGTCAGTTGGTAGACATCAGCCTGCCCCGCCACCGCCTGCCCCAGTTCCGAGCGATACAGGAAATTGGGCGACAGCAGCAATGCCGTCACCAGCGCCGGTTGGCCCTGCGCATCCAGTACCGCCTGATAACGTGCCCGTTCTGCCTCAGTCAGATGACGACGGAACAGAGAGTAACCCAACGCCTCCACCGTCTTTAGACCGCTGGCTGTTTCAAGACGGCTGATTTGCTCGGACGCTACCCGCTCTGCGATGGATACGGCCATGTCGTACAGTTGCTTGATGTCTTCGGCCTGCAAAAAGCCCGTGCTGGCCTCGCCCGGGTACTTGAAGTCTTTTTCCGATTTATCCGCAGGCAGTTTCTCGACATTGACCGCTACCGCCAGGACATCCCAAACGCTGTTTGCGTATTCGTCACGGGTCAACAGGCGAACCTGCCGCAAGCCATGGGCACCCGTCGGATTCAGGTACGGTGCCCAGACCACATCAAGCAAGTGCTTGCTGACCTCGGTGGCGCAGGCGGTATCGCAATGCCCGGCCACCGGCATGCTCTGCACCTGCCGCACCAGTGCATCCTGGCCGGCGGCGCTCCACGCCACCGCCATACGCAGGTTCTTGAAAAACTCGACCGCGTGGCATTTGGTACAGGCTTCAGCCAACACCGCTTCGCCCAGCTTCGGTTCATGGCGATAGGCGATCGGCGACAATTGTTCGTCCTGGCTTTCTTCGTTGATACGCAGGGGCACCCGCTCCGGCTGCGGTTTCTCTTGCGCAAAGAACGGATAGATGAGGTCGTACTCTCCGTAATCGAAGAGCCGGGTAATGCTCTCCCCCCAAGGCACCTCGACCACCTCTGGCGCAGCATCTGCCGGCTCTTTTTTCTGCACCGTGAAGTGCCACTTCGCCGCCGCTACCGACGCTGGCCTGGGAGGGGCCAGCAGCGTGATCTTGATATCCAGCTTGATCGGCCGCTCACGGTATTGCAGGTTTACCGCCTGTTTGCTGTTCTCGGCTGACAACACGACCTGCGTGTTACGGGTTTGGGGGATCCAGTTCTTTACATCATTGAGCCGCACCTGATAGGTACCGTACGGCAACCCCTTGAGAATCAACGCGGCCTCACTGTCTGCAGGGTTGAACGAGGTATGGAACTGGCGTGTATTGCCTCCCGGCGAGACCAGCGTGCCACTGATCATTTCATCTTCCAGCTCCGGAGCCGGTGCCAGCATCGGCCGCAGGCTGAGTTGCGTCTCTGGCAAGCCCGCCGGATCATAGCTGACGCGGTAGATCACCCCCGCGACGTCATCGGATATCAACAGGCTTTTGTCCGCCAGCTCGAGGATATCGGTCGGCCGTCCAATGCAGGAATCGTCCAGGCAATACACATCAAAACGTTGCGGATCCTGAATGAACCCGTTGATCAACGGGATCTGATTAACCACCCGCGTGCCGTTCTGGATCGAGACGACCCGCACGTCCATGCCCGGCCGCTCCGCCGTGCCGGCACCGTGCACGGCCACCAGCAGGTTCTGGATCCCCGCACGTGCCGGAAAGCCCTCCCAGAACTTGAGCCCCAGAGGGGCCGTATTGGTCCCCAGTTCAAAGGCTGCAGGTACATAGTCTTTCGGATCGATCTGTTGCAAGGACTTGTCGGAAACGATCGCACCCTGCACCAGAGGAGGTTGGATGACATCCGGGTTGCTGAACTCTTCTTCGGTAAACCCCGGCGTACCTTTGCCAAACCGGTAAGGCACACCGAAATGCTGATTCGCGCCGCCGATGCGATTGATCTCATCGGGGTTGGGGTAACCCTGGCGATTGTTGTCGGTAAACCAGATTTCACCGGTCCTGGGGTTCCAGTCAAACCCCACGGAATTACGCACGCCTTTTGCGAGTATCTGCGCCTGACCGGTCACCGTGTCGTAACGCAACAACGTGCCATAGCGCGGGTCGGCCGGGATCATGCACAGGTTGCAGGGTATGCCGACTGCGGTGTACAGCCCAATGTCGGTTGGGTCCAGGGGGTTGAAATGCAGAGGGTGCTTCATGTGCCAGAAACGCGTGCTCGAACCGGAGGAGACAGGCGGCAGCGGAAAGACCGAATCATCAGCCGGAAACTTGAATACCAGCTCGGGCGAAGGGTCCTTGTAGTGCGCATCAACGTCGCGCACGCGATAGAGGCCGCCCGTGGTGGAGTAGTACAGATCACCGTCGCGATACACCACGCCGTGGGGCTCCTCCAAACCACTGGCAAGCACATGGATGGTGGTCTGTTTGCCCGCGCTGTCCAGCGGCAAGGCGTAGATCATATCGGCAATTTTTCCGTCATAGACGTACGAGGGAATCGCACTGGAGCCGACGTACAGCACGTTTTTGCCCATGGCCATCTGCCGAGGCTGAATCAGCCCCTGGGCAAACAGCTCGATCTTGATACCGGGCAGGCCACTGAGCTTGCCCACCTGTACCGGTGGCCGATACTTCAGCGTAACCGCCTGCTCCTCCCCCTCATCGCGTACAAACGAAACGATACGCGGCGTATTCAACGGCACAAACCCATCGACCCCGTTCATCACCAATTGGTAATCGCAGGCTTTCAGGTTATCGAGATGGACCGTTTCGCCAGATTTGGCACTGATGGGGATCTCTTCGGTTTTGCAGCGCAACACCCCAGTGACGATTTGGTCGGCGCGCGCCACTCCAGGTACCGGATTGCCAATAGGCCCCCGCCCACTCAAGGTAGCGAAACTCAAGGTGAGACGATTGCCCTGGAAACCGCCACATTCACCCAGGTCTTTCCAGGCGTCCGGCCAGATGATCGCGCCATTGCCCGCAGGCTTTCCAGGGTTGTAGTCAACCTGTTTGCACCATTGCCAACTGCCGATACCCAGCGGCGCCTCTTCATACTTCCAGCATTCGAACTGTCGACCGACGTTTTGCACCCGGTCGCCCTGTGCGTAGACCTTGCCGGGTTCATAAAGCGGCGCCGTACACACCTCATGCGGCCCATCAGGCAACGTCCCCCGAACGGGCATGTATAAGAAATAGAGCAGCACACCCAGTGCGGCCAATGCGATGAAGACACTTGGTATCAGAAGGCGCGCATTCGAAAATAGCTTCATGACTTGCAATCCAATGGCAAGCCAAGTGGTTCTCCCATCCAGGAAGGACTACCCATTTACGATCCGGCTGCGAAACACCTGGCAGGAAACCCATCCGAAACGCTTATGGGCTTCAGAGCTCCAGTTTTGAATGTCTTGCGAAGCTATTCCACTGCGTGACCACGACATGGCGCAAAGCCATAGAGACAGGAACCTACAGACACTCGACCCCACCCTTCACCTGCACCGTGCAGATGAATGGCTTGCTACCGCTAAGTTCTAGTTGGGGGATACCTCGCCGTCAAACCCCGACGCTACCTGCCGTCGGATAGCGCTCAGCTCGCCCGACCGCTGCGCTGGGCCGCACGCTGGGCATTCATCTCGGCCTGCTGATCGAAACCGAACGTTTTCTGCGGCTGCCCCATCAACGCAGCGCGCTGCTGCTGGTATTCATCGAACGACAACCCCCGCCGGCTCAACGCTTCCAGCGCCAATTGTTTCGTCTCATCCGCCGTGTAGGGCCGCAGTTCGGGTGAAGGGTGGGTCGCACATCCAGCCAAGACAGCGGTGACAAGCAATAACGAAACAGCGAGAAATCGGTTCATGGCGAGGGCCCTGCAAAGGAGGTTTCGAGTCAATGAACACAGGCTACTCCCGCCCCCTGACGCTGAAAAATCAACGTCCGTGATAGTCGCTATCAACCGTAGAAGCACCTTCGATAGTTGCACGCACATATATCTTTACGATCTATAAATATGGAAATACGTTCGTTTACGGAATAAAAACACCCCTCTATAAATGACCTCAACACCCGCCACTGTTGGCCACGCAACTGTTGCCCCGGCAACAGCCATTCAACAAAACACCAGTCAGACAACAGCCGCACTTTTCAGCAGGAAGCTTGCAGCCCACGTTCCCCAAGGGTTGCAGCCATTGGTACAGCTCTTGCTCAAGCCGTCCTACTTCTTTTGCTGTGAACCACTGTTGAAAAAGGAACTGTTCATGACCCGTCCCCTGAATGTCGTTGCCCTCTCCGGCGGAACCTGGCGCCCGTCCCGCACCCTCGTACTGACCCAAGCCGTGTTGGCCGAATTGGCCACCCAGCTGCCGATCCAGCCCACCGTGATCGAACTGGGCGACATTGCCCGGCCATTGGGCGGCGCACTGTCCCGCGATGAACTGCCCGCAGAGGTCGAAGCGCAACTGTTGGCCATCGAACAGGCGGACTTGCTGATCGTCGCAGCACCGATCTATCGCGGCTCCTACCCGGGCTTGCTCAAGCATCTGTTCGATCTGGTCGGCCTCAATGCGTTGATCAACACCCCGGTATTGTTGGCCGCCACCGGAGGCAGCGAGCGCCACGCCCTGGTCCTCGACCACCAACTGCGGCCGCTGTTCAGCTTCTTCCAGGCCTTGACCCTGCCGATTGGCGTGTACGCCACCGAGGCGGACTTCACCGACTATCAAATCACCAGCGAGCTGCTCAAGGCGCGCATTCAACTGGCGGCGGAACGTGCAGCCCCTTTGTTTGCGGCGCATGCCCCTTCTCTGCGCAAAATTGCCTAAGGATTTGTCATGGATGTTTTCTGGTTTCTGCCGACTCACGGCGACGGTCATTTCCTGGGCACCACCCAAGGCGCACGCCCCGTCACCCTCAACTACCTGAAACAAGTCGCGCAAGCGGCTGACAGCCTGGGTTACCACGGCGTATTGATTCCCACCGGACGCTCGTGCGAAGACTCCTGGGTCATCGCCTCGGCGCTGGTGCCGCTGACCGAACGCCTGCGCTACCTGGTCGCCATTCGCCCCGGCATCATCTCGCCCACCGTCTCCGCGCGCATGGCAGCAACCCTGGACCGCCTGTCCAACGGCCGCCTGCTGATCAACGTCGTGACCGGCGGCGACCCCGACGAAAATCGCGGTGACGGCAGCTTTCTCGACCACAGTGAACGCTACGAAGTCACCGACGAATTCCTCAGGATCTGGCGCCGCGTGTTGCAGGGCGAATCCGTGGATTTCGAAGGCAAACACCTGCGCGTACAGAATGCCAAGGCCCTTTATCCACCCGTGCAGAAGCCTTATCCACCGCTGTATTTCGGCGGTTCTTCCGACGCGGCCCATGACCTGGCCGCCGAACAGGTGGACGTGTACCTCACCTGGGGCGAGCCGCCCGCCGCCGTCGCGGAAAAACTCGCCGACGTGCGTGAACGCGCTGCCCGCCACGGTCGCACGGTGAAGTTCGGCATTCGTCTGCATGTGATCGTGCGCGAAACCGAAGAAGAGGCCTGGAAGGCCGCCAACAAACTGATCGAACACATCAGCGATGACACCATCGCCGCCGCGCAGAAGTCGTTCTCGCGCTTTGACTCCGAAGGCCAACGCCGCATGGCGGCCCTGCACGATGGGCGCCGCGACAACCTGGAAATCGCCCCCAACCTGTGGGCCGGTGTCGGCCTGGTACGCGGCGGTGCCGGCACCGCGCTGGTGGGCAACCCGCAGCAAGTGGCCGCGCGCATCAAGGAATATGCGGACCTGGGCATCGAAAGCTTCATCTTCTCGGGCTACCCGCACCTGGAAGAAGCCTATCGCTTCGCCGAGCTGGTGTTTCCGCTGCTGCCGGAGCCCTACGCCAGCCTGGCCGGACGCGGCATCACCAACCTCACCGGTCCGTTCGGCGAAATGATTGCCAACGATGTATTGCCAGCCAAAGCCTAGGAACGTTGGGATCTGCTTTGTGTGGGAGCCGGGCTTGCCCGCAATGCAGCCGACTCGGTTTTCCAGTGGTTGCCGGATGACGCCATCGCAGGCAAGCCAGCTCCCACATTTGGCCTCGATTACCCAAACAGACATTGAGGAACCCCCGCGTGACAGCCAAACCCCACAGCGTCCTGCCCTCCCCGTTGCAGACCGCCAAACTGCTGGCCGCCGAATTCGCCCTCACCGCCGTCGAACGTGACGAGCGTGGCGGCACCCCCAAGGCCGAACGTGACGCCCTGCGCCAAAGCGGCTTGCTGGCCCTGAGCATTCCCACTCAATACGGCGGCCTTGGCGCACGCTGGAGCGAGACCCTGGGCATCGTCCGCGAATTCGCCAAGGTCGACAGCTCCATCGCCCATGTCTTCGGCTTTCATCACTTGATGCTGGCCACGGTACGCCTGTTTGCGCGCCCGGACCAATGGCAACCCTGGTTCGAACAGACCGCGCGCAAAAACTGGTTCTGGGGCAACGCCCTCAACCCGCTGGACACACGCACCGTGGTCAAGGACTTCGGCGGCTGGCGCGAGTTCTCCGGCAAGAAGAGCTTCTGCTCCGGCGCCAGTGACTCGGAAATGCTCATTGCCTCGGCGGTGGACGAGACCGCCGGCGGCAAATTGCTGATTGCCGCGATCCCCAGTGGGCGCAGTGGCATTACCCTGCATAACGACTGGAACAATATTGGCCAGCGCCAGACCGACAGCGGCAGCGCCAGCTTCGAGCGCGTGCGCGTCGAAGAGTCGGAACTGCTGCTCGACCCAGGCCCGCTGAGCACACCGTTTGCCTGCCTGCGCCCGCTGATCGCCCAGTTGACCTTCACCCATATGTTCCTCGGCATTGCCGAAGGCGCCTTTGAAGAAGCGCGCAATTACACCCTCACCGAAACCCGCTCGTGGCATAAGTCCGCCGCCGAAGACGTGCGCCAGGACCCTTACGTGCTGCACCACTACGGCGAATTCTGGGTCGCCCTCGAAGGCGTGCGCCTGCTGGTGGAACACGCCGCCGAGCAACTCGATCAGGCCTGGGCCAAGGGGCCCAACCTCAGCGAAAGCGAGCGCGGCCAACTGGCCATCGCCATCGCCACCGCCAAAGTCGCCGCCACACGCCAGGGCCTGGACCTGTGCAGCCGTCTGTTCGACGTCACCGGTGCGCGCTCCACCCACGCCTCGCTGCGCCTGGATCGCCATTGGCGCAACCTGCGCACCCAGACCCTGCACGATCCGGTGGACTACAAACTCCACGAACTCGGCGACTGGGCCTTGAACCAGTCCCTGCCCATTCCCACGTTCTACTCCTGAGAGAGGTGCCCATGCAGCTTTTGACCCTACCGCCCTCGCCCGCCCTCGCGACCTCGATCCGCGCCACGGCCCAGGTCTTCGAAGACCCCAAGTCCCAGGCCTTGCTCGCGCACATCCAACAAGTGGCCCCCAGCGAAGCCAGCGTGCTGATCATCGGCGAAACCGGTACCGGTAAAGAGCTGGTGGCGCGGCATATCCACAACCTCAGCGCGCGGCGCAATCGACCGTTCGTGGCGGTGAACTGCGGCGCGTTCTCCGAATCCCTGGTAGAGGCCGAACTGTTCGGTCATGAAAAAGGCGCCTTCACCGGCGCCCTCAGCGCCAAGGCCGGCTGGTTCGAAGAGGCCAACGGCGGCACGCTGTTCCTGGACGAGATCGGCGATTTGCCGATGGCGATCCAGGTCAAGCTGCTGCGGGTCTTGCAGGAACGCGAAGTGGTGCGCCTGGGTTCACGCAAAAGCATTCCGATTGACGTGCGGGTACTGGCCGCGACCAACGTGCAACTGGAAAAAGCCATCAACGCCGGGCATTTCCGCGAAGACCTTTATTACCGCCTCGATGTGGTCAGCCTGGAACTCAGCCCGCTGCGCGAGCGACCCGGCGATATCCTGCCACTGACCCGGCATTTCATCGAAGCCTACAGCCAACGCCTGGGCTACGGCCCGATCACCATCAGCCGCGACGCCGAACACAAGCTCAAGAGTTACAGCTGGCCGGGCAATATCCGCGAGCTGGAAAACGTGATTCACCACACCCTGTTGATCTGCCGCAACGGCGTGATCGAGCGCGACGACCTGCGCCTGTCGAACATGCGCATCGAACGGCAGGACGACAGCCCACACGGCATCGACAACAGTGCCGAAGCACTGCTGGCCCGGGCGTTTCAAAAGTTGTTCGAGGAACAGGCCGGCGCCCTGCATGAAAAAGTCGAAGATGCCCTGTTGCGCGCCGCCTACCGCTTCAGCCATTACAACCAGGTGCACACCGCCAACCTGCTGGGCCTGAGCCGCAACGTCACGCGCACTCGCCTGATCAAGATCGGCGAGTTGGCGGTGAACAAGCGGCGGCCCGGGGAAAACGTGCAGGGCGAACGCATGCTGCATCTATCCATTTAGGCGGCAATGCAATGCGTCGTCATGGCTGCGCTCGAAACTGCGCAGCACCTGGAAGGAGCCGAACGACACCGCCTTGGCCTGGTGCGCGCGAATCAGGGTCCAGAAGTCTTCCTGGCCCTGCTCGAAACACTCGAACGCCGCCTCACCGTCCGCGCGGGTTTGCCATTGCAGGCTATTAAGCACCCGACGACCGTCTTCACTCACCTGCACGCTCGCACTCAGGAAACCACTGTGGCCCTGAGCCAGACGCTCGCTTTGAGTGGACAGCGCCGCCACCAGGGCATCGTGCTGGCCAGGCTCGATGTGGAATTCGATCAGCTGATAAAAACTACGATTCTTCTCTGATATCTGCATGAACATTCCCCTCTCTACTGTAGGCAGAATCTTGCGATTCGATGCAACGCAGGGTAAAACCTTGAGTTAACTCGAGGTCAAGCATTGTTTCGGAGTTTTTCCATGCTCAACAAGGAACTTACCGTCGGCCAACTGGCGGCCCGCAGCGGCGTGGCCGTGACGGCCCTGCACTTTTACGAAACCAAGGGGTTGATCAAGAGCAACCGCAACGCCGGCAACCAGCGGCGCTATCCACGGGATGTGCTGCGACGGGTGGTGGTGATCAAGATCGCCCAGCGCCTGGGCATTCCGTTGGCGACCATTGGCGAGACCTTGCAGACGCTGCCGAATGGACGCACACCGAATGTCCAGGATTGGGAGCGCTTGTCGGCGCTGTGGCGGGAAGATTTGGATGAGCGCATCAACAAACTGATGTTGCTGCGCGACAAACTCAACGGTTGCATTGGTTGCGGGTGTCTGTCGCTGGAAGCCTGCCCGTTGCGCAATCAGGACGACAAGCTGGGCGAATGCGGCCCGGGTGCCCAATTGCTTGAGCCCACCTCCGAGACCTGAAGGCTGGCCTCATCGCTCCCACGTAGCGTGGGAGCGATCAGTTATCAGAAACCCGGCGCGATCTGGCCCTTGTAGCGCGTCAGGATGAACTGGCGCACGTCATCGGAGTTCAGCGCCTTGGCCAGTTTCTGGATGCGCGGGTCGTTGATGTTGTCCGGGCGTGCCACCAGGAACTCGATATACAGGTCCTTGCCCTTCTCCACGATCAACGCACTGTTGGTGTCGATCCCCGCCTCCAGGGCGTAGTTGGCAAACACGAATGCCAGGTCCACCTGGCTCACCGAACGGGCCAGCAAAGCACCCTCCAGCTCGCGGATTTTCAGGTGCCTGGGGTTTTCGGCGATATCGCGCTGGGTGCTCAAGGTATTGCTCGGATCCTTGAGTTTGATCAGGCCCGCTTCGTGCAAAAGCACCAGGGCGCGGCCGGTATTGACCGGGTCATTGGGGATCGACACCGTGGCGCCGTCCTTCAGCTCGGCGATGCTTTTGATCTTGGTCGAATACGCGCCGAACGGTTCGATGTGCACCCCCACCACCGGCACCAGGTCGGTGTGGCGGGTCTTGTTGTAGTCGTCGAGAAACGGGCGGTACTGATAGTAGTTGGCATCGAGGTTCTTCAACGCCAGTTGCTGGTTGGGCTGGATGAAGTCTGTGAAAACCTTGATCTGCAGGTCGACACCTTCCTTGGCCAGCACCGGTTTGACGAACTCCAGGATTTCCGCGTGGGGCACGGGCGTTGCGCCCACTACCAGCTTTTCATTGGCGAAGGCATTGAATGACAGCACAGCGGCCAGTACGGCCAACGTTTTTTTCATGATTGCTCCAAAGGCAGACGTTATAAAAATCAACGGCGGCTGTATCGCGCCACCAAACGATCACCGGTCATCTGCAGGGCCTGGACCAGCACCAGCAACAGCACCACGGTGACGACCATCACATCGGTCTGGAACCGCTGATAACCGTAGCGAATGGCCAGGTCACCCAAGCCTCCGCCACCGATCACCCCGGCCATGGCGGTGTAATCCACCAACACGATCGCCGTGACAGTCACCGCCGCCAGCAACCCTCCCCGGGCTTCCGGCAACAGGGTGTGGCGGATCACTTGCCACGTACTGGCGCCCATGGACTGGGTCGCCTCCACCACACCGCGATCGACCTCCCGCAGCGCGGTTTCCACCAGCCGCGCAAAGAACGGCGTACACCCCACCACCAGCGGCGGGATAGTGCCGGGCACGCCGAGGGAAGTGCCCACCAGCAAGGTGGTCAGCGGGATCAACACAATCAGCAGGATGATGAACGGCAGCGAACGCAGCACGTTGACCACCACCGACAGCAACCGGTACACCACCAGGGCTTCGTGCAATTGGCGCTTGCCGGTCAGAAACAGCAGCACGCCCAGGGGCAACCCCAGCAGCACGGTAAAACCCAGGGCCGCGGCGAGCATGCTCAGGGTCTCCAGGCACGCCTGGCCGATGTCGGCCCAATAGATGTTCTTGAACAGTTCAGCCATGGCTCACGACCAGTCATGGCGCGGCGGTTTGACGCCGTTGAGCAGCCAGTTGCCCACCACGTGGTACTTCCAGCGCACCGGGTCGTGCAGGGTGTGCACCCGCGCGTTGCGCCAGTGCCGGTCGAAGTTGTGCTTTTTCAAGGTGGAGCGGGTGCCGCCGAGTTCGAACAGTTTGTTGCTGGCCTCGATGGCGATCTCGGTAGTCAGCACCTTGGCCCGGGCCACGGCCAGGGACGCCTGGGCGACGCTGTGTTCATCCGGCGCCGGGCGCGCGGCATCCAGCGCAAGACCGGCGCGTTCCAACAGCGCTTCGGCAGCTTCCAGCCGAATATCCAGGGCGCCGACCTGAATAATAGTGAGTGGGTCTTCACTGGCTTTTTCCACGCCGGCATCGATCCAGGGCCGCGCAAACTGCTGCACGAACTGTACTGTGTCACGCAGCGCCGCGCGGGCAATGCCGGCGTCGATGGCGGCGGTGGTCAGTTGCGCGAACGGTCCGGCGAGGGTGGGCGAATCGTAGGATTTATGGGTAGGGAACAAATTGAATGCCGGTACCCGCAGGTTTTGCGCCAGTACCGTGCCGCTGGACGTGGTGCGCTGGCCCATGCTGTCCCAGTCGTCGACCACCACCAGCCCTTCGGTACCGCGCGGTACGAAGGCCAATTGGGCGTTCTGTTGGTCGTCCAGCGCCAGCACCGCCAGCCAATGGGCATACAGCGAACCGGTGCAATAGCCCTTGCGTCCGTTGATCACATAGCCATCGCCTTCGCGGCGAATCGTCGCCTGGATGTCCTGCACGTTCTTGCCGCCGGTTTCCGACAGCGCATTGGCGAAACGATGGCCTTGCAGCGCCAGACCGAAGAAGTGCGCCTGCTGCTCGGGAGTGCCTTGCAGGCGAATGTCTTCCAGCAGGCAATAGTGGTTCTGCGGGATCTGCCCCAGGGAAGGGTCCGCTGCCGAAATGATCGCGATCACCTGCGCCAGTACCGCGTACGACACCTGGGCCCCGCCGAACTCACGCGGCACGCTGATGCCCCACAGGCCACTGTTGGAATACAGGTCCACCACGTCGGCGGGCACCTGGCGGGTGCGGTCACGTTCGGCGTCCTGCTCCAGCAGCGCAGCGGCCACACGGTGCGCCACGGCAATGGCCTGGGCTTCGTCGCGGATCAGCTCGGCACGAGGGGAATGGATCGGGTAATCGGCAGATACAGGCAGTACAGACATACAACGCTCTCGGGCGAATGGTTTGCCTGGGCTATTGCAGCTTCTGTGCCCGCGGCCCCGGGCCCGTCAATACGGGCATTCATGGGGCTCAGCGGATCCAATCACGCACGTTGCGCAGCAAACTGCCCGTTCACTGTTGCATGGCCGACACCTCGTCGGCTCTCACAACACCGCGGGTTCCTGCATCACACTTCATGAACAACCCTTCCACGCTTTCCCCCTTGCCCCGAACGGCGGGTGATTCCACGATGCAGGCAATCATCACAAGGAGTCATTCCATGTTCGCCGGTTTCCAAAAAGACCAGTGCCACGTCAACGGCGTGGACATCAGCTACCGCAAAGGCGGTACAGGTCCCGGTCTGCTCCTGCTGCACGGGCACCCGCAAACCCATGTCATCTGGCACAAGGTGGCTGAACAACTGGCCGAGCACTTCACCGTGGTCGCCGCTGACTTGCGGGGTTATGGCGACAGCAGCAAGCCACCGGCCGATGAGCGGCACGTCAACTATTCGAAACGGGAAATGGCGCGGGACGGCGTCGAACTGATGGGCGCCCTGGGCTTCGACACGTTCTCGGTGCTGGCCCACGACCGGGGCGCCCGGGTCGCCCACCGGCTGGCCCTGGACCACCCTCAGACCGTGCAACGCATGGTGTTGCTGGACATCGCGCCCACCCTGTCGATGTACGCCCAGACCAACGAAGCCTTTGCCCGCGCCTACTGGCACTGGTTCTTCCTGATCCGCCCGGCGCCGTTGCCCGAAGCCCTGATCGAAAGCAACCCCGAGCAGTACCTGCGCAGCGTGATGGGCAGCCGCAGCGCCGGGCTCAAGCCGTTCACCGACGAAGCCTTCGCCGAATACGCGCGCTGCCTGAAGCTGCCGGGCGCCGCCACCGGTATCTGCGAAGACTACCGCGCGGCCGCCGGCATCGACCTTGAGCACGACCAGGCGGATATCGACGCCGGCCATCACCTCAACCTGCCGTTGCTGGTGATGTGGGGCGCCGAAGGCACCGTGGGCCGCTGTTTCGAGCCGCTCGAGGAGTGGCAGAAAGTCGCCACCGACGTGCGTGGCAAAGCCCTGCCGGCCGGCCATTACATTGCTGAAGAAATCCCTGAAATATTGCTGGGCGAAGTCCTGACCTTCCTTCGCTGAGCCCGATCAACCACTGACCTGATGGCCCCGCCTCGCAGGCTTGAAAAAGCCTGCGACGGGGTTTGCTTGCCCCAAAAAACACCGCGAGATAATAACAATGACAATCAGAAAACTGCTGGGAACCCTGTATGTCCAGGTGCTCATCGCCATCGCGCTGGGTGTGTTGATCGGCCATCAGTGGCCCCAGGTCGGCATCGACCTCAAGCCGCTCGGCGACGGCTTCATCAAATTGATCAAGATGATCATCGGCCCGATCATCTTCTGTACGGTGGTGTCCGGCATCACCAGCATGCACGACGTGAAACAGGTGGGCCGGGTCGGTGGCAAGGCGCTGTTGTACTTCGAAATCGTCTCTACCATCGCCCTGCTGATCGGCATTCTCGCCGCGCACCTGTTGCACCCGGGCGTCGGCTTCAACATCGACGTGAAGACCCTCGACAGCTCAGCCATCGCCGGCTTCGTCGGCCAGGCGCAGCACAGCGAAGGCCTTACCGGCTTCTTGTTGAACGTGATTCCGGGCACCTTTTTCGACGCGTTCGCCAAGGGCGAGATTCTGCCGGTGCTGTTCATTTCCCTGCTGTTCGGCCTGGGCCTGGTGATGGTCGGTGAAAAGGCGCGGCCACTGGTGACGGTGATCAACCAGGCCAGCGAAGTGTTCTTCCGCATCGTCGGCATGATCAGCCGCGTGGCACCGATCGGCGCGTTCGGGGCCATTGCCTTCACCATCGGCAAATACGGCGTGGGCTCGTTGCTGCCACTGCTGAAACTGGTGGGTACGTTCTATCTCACTGCGTTTTTCTTTGTCACGGTGATCCTGGGCAGCGTCGCCCGCTATGCCGGGTTCAGCATTTTCAAACTGCTGGGTTACATCAAGTCGGAACTGCTGATTGTGCTGGGCACCAGCTCGTCGGAATCGGCATTGCCGCAACTGATCCAGAAACTCGAAAGCCTTGGCGCCTCCAAGGGCGTGGTGGGCATCGTGGTGCCGACCGGCTACACCTTCAATCTGGACGGCACCAACATCTATATGACCCTTGCGGTGCTGTTCCTGGCCCAGGCCACCAACATCCACCTGCCGCTGGAACAGCAACTGACCTTGCTGGCGGTGGCCATGCTCACCTCCAAGGGCGCCGGCGCCGTGGTGGGTGCGGGCTTCGTGGCGCTGGCCGCGAGCCTGGCGGTGGTGCCGACGGTGCCGGTGGCAGCGATGGTGCTGATCCTGGGCGTCGACCGCTTCATGGCCGAATGCCGTTCGCTGACCAATATCATCGGCAACGCCGTGGCCGCCCTGGTGGTGGCTGCGTGGGAAGGTGAACTGGACCGTGAAAAAATGGCCCCCATCGCCCTCAAGCGCGGCCGCCATGCCCGCGCTGCCCAGGCGAAGATCGCCACCGATTGAAGAATGACGGCCAGGCGCGCCGGAAGGCGCGCCCATCCGGTGCTATTCTGGCGGCTCATGCCGCCACGCCTGTTTCTGATGACCAACAAGAAAGATACCGTGCCCCTACCCGAAGACCTGCGGGTGTTTTTGACCGTGATCCGCAAGGCTGGCTTCGCCGCGGCCGCCGATGAACTGGGGCTGTCGCCCGCGTACGTCAGCAAGCGCATCCAGATCCTCGAAACCACCCTGGCCACCCGCCTGCTGCACCGCACCAGCCGCCGCATCGCCCTGACCGAAGACGGCGAGCGGGTCCAACGCTGGGCCGTGCGCATCCTCGAAGACTTCCAGCAACTGTCCGATGAACTGTCCGACGCCCACGACAGCCCCCGTGGCCACCTGCACCTGTGCAGCAGCTTCGGTTTCGGGCGCAACCACGTGGCCCCGGCCCTGTCATTGCTGGCCGAACAGTACCCGGACCTGGAAATCCGTCTGGACCTGTTCGACCGCGTGGTGGACATCGTCAGCGAAGGCTTCGACCTGGAGATCCGCGTGGGCGATGACATCCCCGGCCAGCACATCGGCCGCCGTCTGGTGAGCAATCGCCGGGTGCTGTGCGCCGCCCCGGCTTACCTGCAGCGCCGGGGCACGCCACACCAGTTGAGCGACCTGGAGCAGCACGATTGCCTGGTGCTCAAGGAGCGTGACAACGCCTTCGGCATCTGGAACCTGGAACACGAAGGCGCGCCGCACAGCGTGCGAGTGCGCGGACCGCTGTCATCGAACAATGGCGAGATCGTGCTGCAATGGGCATTGGACGGGCGCGGGGTGCTGCTGCGATCGATGTGGGATGTGAAGCCGTTGCTGGAGCAAGGCAAGCTGGTGCAGGTTCTGCACAGCTATACCCAAAGCGCCAACGTGTGGGCGGTGTACCCGACACGCTTGGCGCATTCCGGAAAGCTGAGGGCTTGCGTGGAGTTTCTGCAGGAGCACTTCAAGGGGTTGTCAATATAGAGATATAAACCCGATCAACTGTGGGAGCTGGCTTGCCAGCTCCCACAGTTGATTATTGTTGTGTCAGTTGAGCCAGGGGTTGGCTTGCAGGTGGCGGCGTTCGAAGGCCTTGATCGCGTCGCTGCGCTGCAAGGTGCTGCCGATGGCATCCAGGCCCAGCAGCAGCGCAGTCTTGCGCAAGGTGTCGATCTGGAACGGGATCACCTGGCCATCGGCCAAATGAATGTCCTGGGCTTCCAGGTCCACGCTGATCTGCGCTTGCTCGGGCTGGCTGACGGTCTGGCCGAGCGACTGCAACACCGCCTCGTCCAGGGTGATCAACAACACCCCGTTACGCTGGCAGTTGTCGTAGAAAATCCCGGCAAAGCTGCTGCCGATCAACGCGCGGATACCCATCTGTTTCAGGCCCCACACCGCGTGTTCACGGCTCGAACCGCAACCGAAGTTGGGGCCCACCACCATAAAGCTCGCGCCCTGCCAGGCCGGCTGGTTCAGCACGAACTCCGGGTTGGGTTCGCCGGATGCCAAAAAGCGCAGGTCAAAGAACAACCCGCGGTCCAGACCACTGCGGTCGATGCCCTTGAGGAACTGCTTGGGCATGATCACGTCGGTGTCAATGTTCGCCGCCAGCATCGGCGCGGCCTTGCCGGTCACGCGGGTAAAGGGTTGCAGGCTCATGGACGGTCTCCAAAGTGGCGGATATCGGTGAGGCGGCCGGTAATCGCCGCCGCGGCAACCATCGCCGGGCTCATCAGGTGGGTACGTGCACCCGCGCCCTGGCGGCCTTCGAAGTTGCGGTTGGTGCTGGACGCGCAGCGATCACCCGGGGCCAGCACATCGTCGTTCATCGCCAGGCACATCGAGCAGCCCGACTGGCGCCATTCAAAACCGGCGTCGATAAAGATCGCCGCCAACCCTTCGGCCTCGGCCTGGTCACGCACTTCGGTGGAGCCGGGCACGATCATCGCCCGCACGTGGTCGGCCACACGCTTGCCACGCACCACACTGGCCGCGTCGCGCAGGTCTTCGATGCGCGCGTTGGTGCACGAGCCGATAAAGGCATGGCTGATGACGATTTCGCTCAGCGGCATGCCGGCTTCCAGGCCCATGTAATTGAGGGCGCGGCGCATGTCCTGACGCAGGATCAGGTCGCTGACGTCCTGCGGGTCGGGCACACGAGCACCGATGGGCGCGGCCTGGTCGGGGCTGGTACCCCAGGTGACCATGGGTTCCAGGGCGGAGGCATCCAGCGTCACCTCCTGGTCGAACACCGCATCGGCGTCCGAATGCAGTTGGCGCCAGCCCACCAGCGCCTGCTCCCACAACTCACCCTTCGGCGCCCGAGGCTTGCCCTTGAGGTAGGCGAAGACTTTTTCGTCCGGCGCCATGAAAGCACCACGTGCGCCGGCTTCCACCGCCATGTTGCAGATGGTCATGCGCGCCTCGACGCTCAGGGCATCAATGGTGGAACCGCGAAACTCGATCGCATAGCCGGTGGCACCCGAAGCACCGATCTTGCCGATCAGCGCCATGATCACGTCTTTGGAGGTCAGGCCCTTGGCCAGCGCGCCGTCGACGCTCACGCGCATGGTTTTCAGGCGCTTGTAGACCAGGGTCTGCGACGCCAGCAGGTGTTCGATCTCCGACGTGCCGATGCCGAAACCGAACGCGCCCAGCGCGCCATACGTGGTGGTGTGGCTGTCACCGGCGGCAATCACCATGCCCGGCAGGATAAAACCCTGCTCGGGCGCGATCACGTGTTCGATGCCCTGGCGTTTGTCGAGGATATCCAGCAGCTCGATGCCGAAGTCCCGGCAGTTTTCCGCCAGGTACGACACCTGCCGCGCGCCGCCCGCGTCCGGCATGGCCGCGATGCGCTTGGGCGTGGTGGGGTTCACATGGTCGACCACCGCCAGCGCGGTGCCGGGGCGCCAGACGCCACGGCCAGCTTCGCGCAGGCCACTGAACGCCTGGGGGCTGGTGTATTCGTTGATCACTTGGCGGTCTATATAAAGCAGGACATGGCCCTGGTCATCCAGGGGGCACACCGTGTGGGAATCGATGTGCTTGTCGTAGAGGGTTCTGGCAGTCATTTATTGTGGGGCTCGCTCAACGGTATAGGCCCCATCCTACGCAGCCTCCCGCCCCCATCAATGCCACCTCGGTGATGGCTTGGAACATGTTTCGTGTTCAATCCGGGCTCTGAAACATTTTCTTTCATGTTTCGCTTAGGGATTTCCCATTCTCATCCGTCTTAACTTAGATACAGCCTGTCGCGTCAGCAAAAGCTACGACCGGCCTTTTCCGGGCCTGCATTGCCCCCTCCGATCAAGACCCTCATCCACATGTCGAAGAAGTCACGCTCAAAACTCTGGTTTCTCGTACACAGCTGGCTGGCCCTGCCCATCTGGTTCTTTGTACTGATCGTCTGCGTCACCGGCACCCTGGCGGTGGTCAGCCAGGAAATCGTCTGGCTGGCCAACCCGGATATCCGCGCGAGCAAACCGTCGGACGATGCCGAACCGCTGAGCTACGACCAGGTGATCGCCGCGATCAAGCGCGAAGAACCCCAGGTGTTCGTCCAGTCGATCGACCGCCCCGACGAATCCCATTTCGCGCTCAGCGTCGACCTCAGCTACCCCGACGGGCGCTCCGTGGAGGTCTACGTCAACCCCTACACCGGGGCGATTCAGGGCATCAGCCCGTCGTTCAACTTCAAGGCCTTTACCCGTGCCCTGCACGGCTGGTGGCTGGTGCCATTCACCAACGGCTACAGCTGGGGCTGGTACCTGGTCTCGGCATTGGGTATTCCGCTGCTGGCGTCGCTGGTTACCGGACTGGTGGTGTACAAGCGCTTCTGGAAGGGTTTTCTGCGCCCGACCCTGCGCATCCGCCACGGCGCGCGGATCTTCTGGGGGGACTTCCACCGCCTGAGCGGTATCTGGTCGATCTGGTTCATCGCAGTGATTTCCGTCACCGGCATCTGGTTCCTGATCCGGGCGATCCTGGGAGACAACCAGATCTCGATTTCCACCGAGCCGGTGATCCCGGTGATCGCGCGTGAAAAGGTGCCGATGTCGGCGCCCGGCGTGCCGGCACCGATGATTCCCGTCGACGACGCGATCAAGATCGCCACCCAGCGCATCCCGGGCCTGGAGGCGAGTTTCATCAGCCTGCCGCTCAATGCCTACAGCCACCTGCAGATCGGCGGGCGCGGCTGGTATCCGTTGATGTTCCAGACCGCGCAGATCAACCCCTATGACGGCGAAGTCGCGGCCGCGCACTTGCTGTCCGACCGTTCGAAACTGGAGTTCGTCACCGAATCCATGCGCCCGCTGCACACCGGCGACTTTGGTGGCCTGTGGGTCAAGCTGATCTGGGCATTCTTCGGCCTGATCATGAGCATGATGGTGTTGAGCGGCCTGCTGATCTGGACCAAACGCACCGCCCTGGCCACCCTCAATGCGCTCAAGCGCGAAACCAAGGCACAACGCAAGCCGGCGGCCATCCCCGTCAGGCAGGCTGAAACCTCGGAGGCCCACCCATGAGCAAGGTCGCTGCTGCAACACCTTCGCCGCTGCGGACCTTCTGGCTGAAATGGCGCTTCCACATCAATGTGCTGTTGTTGCTGATCCCGTTGGGTTTCATGCCCAAGTACTTCGCCGACGCGGCGCTGTTTCGCGGCGACACCGGCATCGGCGAGCGAGTGGCCGGCGAAGTGCAGGTCGGGCCGTGGAGCCTGACCCTCGCGGAGTTCCGCAATGAAGGCCCGCGCCCCGACCCGGCGGGCCCGATGAAACTCTTCAATGCCGCCCTGTGCGACACCTGCGCCGAACAGGTCAAGGCCACTTACCTGCGCATCGGCAAACCCCGCAGCCTGCGCGCCGCCGGGGTGATTTTCTTCGGCACGCCCTACCGCATGGGTGCCGCCCTGCCCGTGCCTGAACGCACGCCGGCCGACGCTGAACTGTGGGTCACCATGGAAGGCTGGGACGGCACGATGCATCAGGGTTTCATCCCGCTGAGTCAGGCCTCGCCTGCCACCATTGCCTGGCTGAACAAGCAAGGAGTCAAACCATGATCGTCACGCACCTGACCCGTGCCGGTGTACTGCTGTTGCTGTGCGCCGGTTTCAGCAATACCGCCCTGGCCCACAACCCGATGTGCGAGTGCAAGGAAATCCCCGGCGAGCAGATCAAATGCACTGGCGGATTCTCCGATGGCAGCGGTGCCCCCGGCGTGACCCTGGACGTGATCGGCTACGACGAAACCATCCTGCTGCCCGGCAAGCTTGGCCAGGACTCGACCCTGACCTTCAAGAAACCCTCCGCCGAGTTCTATGTGCTGTTCGACGCGGGCCCCGGCCACGTGGTGGAAATCGACCAAGCGGATATCCAGCCCCAATGAGTACCACCCAGGTTGTACGCCCCGCCGGCGCCGGGCATGAAACCCTCTACGTCCTGCTGCTGTGCCTGATCATCCTCGCGGTGGCCGGTACGGTGGTGGCGCTGCACGGAGAATCCCGGACAGCGGTGGCCGTGCCCAGCCATCAACTGGATGCGCGCCGCGACCTGAGCGCGGCGGAACAAGGTCTCTATGCCGACCTGCGGGTTACCCTGGATGAAATCCAGCTGTTGCAGCAAGAACAGAATGGCCTGCCGACACCCGAGCAATTGGCCGAAGAAGGCTTTGCGCCTTTCGCCCACGACGCCAGTTCGGTCAGCCGTGGCGACCATCGCTGGCAATTGCTGGCGCCGTCGGCCTACCTGGGCCTGAGCCAGACGCCCGCCAGCAGCGGCTCGCTGCTGATGCGCGTGCACGGTGCCGAACCGGACATCTGGCTCAACCGTGAGGCCGATCTCGGCGCCCCTTCCGACCTGACTGACCCGGCATTGATCGCCGCCGGCTGGCAACAGGTGGTCACGCAATTCGATGCCGGCGTGACCCGCCAGCACCGCCACTGAACGAGAAGACCGAGTGCCCATGTCCATTTCATCTCCCCTGCTGCGCCTGTTGCTGGTCAGCCTGTTCAGCCTGCTGCTCGCTCCCCTGGCCAATGCCGAGGCCGCCAAGCGCCTGCGAATCGGTATCACCCTGCACCCTTATTACAGCTATGTAGCGAATATCGTCGGCGACAAGGCCGAGGTGGTGCCGCTGATACCGGCGGGCTTCAATCCCCACGCCTACGAGCCGCGCGCCGAAGACATCAAGCGCATTGGCACCCTCGACGTGATCGTGCTCAACGGCGTCGGCCATGACGACTTCGCCGACCGCATGATCGCCACCAGCGAGCGCCCGGACATCCCGGTGATCGAAGCCAACGCCAACGTGCCGCTGCTGGCCGCCACCGGCAACGCGGCCCGCGGTGCAGGCAAGGTGGTCAACCCGCATACCTTCCTATCGATCAGCGCCTCGATTGCCCAGGTCAACAACATCGCCCGTGAGCTGGGCAAACTCGACCCGGACAACGCCAGGATCTACACCCAGAACGCCCGCGCCTATGGCAAACGCCTGCGCCAGATGCGCGCCGATGCACTGGCCAAGTTGACCAGCGCACCGAACCCGGACCTGCGCGTAGCCACCGTGCATGCAGCCTATGACTACCTGCTGCGTGAGTTCGGCCTGGAAGTGACCGCCGTGGTCGAACCGGCCCACGGCATCGAACCGAGCCCCAGCCAGTTGAAAAAGACCATCGATGAACTGCGTGCACTGGACGTGAAGGTCATCTTCTCGGAGATGGACTTCCCGTCCACCTATGTCGACACCATCCAGCGCGAGTCCGGGGTCAAGCTGTACCCGCTGTCGCATATTTCCTACGGTGAATACAGCGCCGAGAAGTACGAAGTGGAAATGACGGGCAACCTCAATACGGTGGTGCGGGCCATTCAGGAGTCCGGCTCATGACCGCGGCGCAGCGATTGAGTGTGGCCAGCATCGGCCCCACCCTTGAATTCGATCAGGTGTCACTGACTCTGGGCCGTACCGTCATCCTCGACAACGTGACGTTCCAGGTATCCCCCGGCAGCGTCCATGCACTGGTCGGCCCCAACGGTGGTGGCAAAAGCTCGTTGATCAAGACCCTGTTGGGGCAAACCCCGCATCAGGGCCAACTGCGCCTGCAATGGCCGACCACCCCCGGCACCATTGGCTATGTGCCCCAGGCCCTGGAGTTCGACCGGGGTTTGCCGATGACCGTCGACGACTTCATGGCTGCCATGTGCCAGCGACGCCCTGCCTTTCTGGGCCTGTCCAGGCATTGCGCCGGGGCGATTGGCGAAGCGCTTGAACGCGTAGGCATGCAGGACAAACGCAAGCGGCGCATGGGCGCGTTGTCCGGCGGTGAACGTCAGCGCGTGCTGCTGGCTCAAGGGCTGATTCCGGCGCCCCAATTGCTGGTGCTGGATGAACCGATGTCGGCGCTCGACGAGGCCGGGATCCAGGTTTTCGAGCGCCTGCTGAATGACTGGCGCCTGGCTGGAATCACCGTGCTGTGGATCGAGCACGACCTGGAAGCCGTGGGCCGCCTGGCCGATCGTGTCACCGGGCTGAACCGCCGCGTGCTGTTCGATGCCGCACCCCAAGAGGCGCTGACCCCAGATCGCCTGCTGAGCCTGTTTTCCACCCATCCTCGGAGCCCGGCGCAATGAGTTACGAAGCGTTTCGCCTGATGGTCCAGGGCTGGGCCTCTTCCGGGTATCTGCCGGAAGCGCTGGCCTATGGTTTTGTGGTCAACGCGCTGCTCGCCGGCCTGTTGATCGGCCCGGTGCTGGGGGGGCTCGGCACGTTGGTAGTGGTCAAGCGCTTTGCGTTTTTCTCCGAAGCGGTCGGGCATGCCGCACTGACCGGCGTGGCCGTGGGCATCCTGCTGGGCGAACCCTATACCGGCCCCTACGGCAGCCTGTTCGGCTACTGCCTGTTGTTCGGCATCCTGCTCAACTACCTGCGCAACCGCACCGGCCTGGCGCCGGACACCCTGATCGGCGTGTTCCTGTCGGTGTCTCTGGCCCTGGGCGCGAGCCTGCTGCTGATCCTGGCGGGCAAGATCAACGTGCACATCCTGGAGAACGTGCTGTTCGGCTCGGTGCTGACGGTCAACGGCAACGACCTGCTGGTGCTGGCAATTGTCGGTTCACTGGTGATGGCCCTGGCGCTGCCACTGTACAACCGCATCATGCTGGCCAGCTTCAACCCGCAACTGGCCGCGGTGCGTGGTGTGGCCGTGAAGACTTTGGATTACCTGTTCGTGATCCTGGTGACGCTGATCACAGTGGCGGCGGTCAAGGTGATCGGCGCGATTCTGGTGGGCGCGTTGCTGGTGATCCCGGCTGCTGCGGCACGCCTGTTGAGTCAGTCGCTCAAAGGCTTCTTCTGGGTCTCGGTGGCGATTGCCACGATCAGCACCCTGTGCGGGATCCTGCTGCCGATTGTCTTCGACCTGCCGATTCCATCCGGGGCCGCCATCATTCTGGTCGCCGGTATCGCTTTCGCCCTCGCCGCCATCGCCCGCGGCACCGTGCCCAGCCTCAAAGGGAATCTTGGATAATGCGCCCAGTCTTTCGCCCACTGGCCCTGGCCATCGCCTGCCTGATCAGCACCTCGGCGCTGGCCGTCGACGGCTTCGAGCCCAAGGACTTCAAGGTCAACCAGGGTCTTGGTCATGCGGCCCTGACCAAAAGCCACAAGCCGGTCAAAGTGCTGGCCTCGTTGCCGATCACCTACGGCCTGGCCGAGGTGCTGCTCAAGGGCACCGACGTTCAGCTTGAGCGCGCCGCGCCGGCCAACCTGCCGGGGTCGCGTCAAGTGTCCTACTTCACCGGGCGCGGCGCTCCCGCGCTGAACAGCCTGGCCCAGGACGCCGACGCCGCCATCGGCCTGCGCTCGCTGTGGGCTGATGACCCGCTGTACCCGGTGGCGCGGCGCAGCAATATCCGTATCGTCGAAGTGGATGCCGCGCGCCCGGTGGACGGCGGTCTGCCTGGCATCGCCGTGCAGCCAGGCGTCGCCGATGGCCTGAACAGCCAACCGTGGCAGTCGAGCAACAACCTGGGCCGCATGGCCGACGTGATGGCCGCCGATCTGAGCCGTCTGGCCCCAGGCGCCAAACCAAAGATCGACGCCAACCTCGCAGCCCTCAAGCAACGCCTGCTCAAACTCAGTGCTGACAGCGAAACACGATTGGCACAGGCAGATAACCTGAGTGTGTTCAGCCTGAGCGATCACTTTGCGTACCTGGTCAGCAGCCTGAACCTGGAAGTACTCGGCACCGATGCCCGACCCGATGCCGACTGGACACCCGAGGCCCTGCAGAAACTCAGCACTCAGTTGAAGGACAACGACGTGAGCGTAGCGCTGCACCATCGCCAGCCAAGCGAAGCGGTGAGCGCCGCGATCATGGCGGGCGGCGCCCAACTGCTGGTGCTGAATGTCGACGGTGCAGAACCGGTGGCGGAACTGGAGGGTAATGTGGATCGGCTCATCAAGGCACTCACGCCCGGTACGTGACACAAGCACACTGTTTGTGATGATGAGGCTTTCTGTGGTGAGCAGGCTTGTCCTGCGCTGGGGCGCGAAGCGGCCCTGACAAGGCACCCACGGTTTGTCAGATACACCCTGGTGGCAGGTTTTGGGACTGCTCCGCAGCCCGGCGCGGGACAAGCCCGAACCCGCATCACACCACATCCACACCGACATGAATGGCGTCGTGCCGCCAGAACTCCAGGTCGCAGTCGATCAACCGCTGGTGCTGGTCATAGTTGACCCGGGCGATCCGCAAACCGGGGCTGCCCGTCGACACGCGCAAGGCAGCGGCGGCGTCCAGCGGTAATGACGTCGGCACGATTTCGAAGCGCACCCGTCCGTAGTGCAGGTCGTATTTACGGGCATACAGCTCGGTCATCGACTGATTCAGGTCACAGTCCAGAATCCCGGGAAAATACTGCGGGTTGAGGTAGTGCTCCACATACAGCACCAGGCGCCCGTCAATACGTCGACCGCGACAGATCTGGATCACACTCGACAACGCCGGCAACTGCAACCACGCACACACCGCCGCCGACGCCGGTTGCAGGCGGGCAGAGATCACTTCGGTAGAGGCCACACGGCCCTGGTCACTGACCATTGCGTGAAAGTGACTGCGTTGCATCAGGTTGTAGGCCAGGCGGGGTGGCGAGACGAACCAGCCCCGGCGCTCCTCGCGGTAAATCTGCCCCTGGGCTTCGAGTTGTAACAAGGCTTCCCGCACCGTGATGCGGGTGGTACCAAACAACTCGCTGAGCTTGCGCTCGGCGGGCAATTTGCTGGCAGGCGGCAACAGACCATGGTCGATCTGCTCTTGCAGCGCCAGGCCGATGGATGTCACCGCCTTGATTGCCTCATCACGCATCAATGTTACCTATCTGGACTAGACCAGCACCGTTCAGGTGCACAAACCACGCTGTATTCGGGCCTCTGCTGCTGCGTGCCAGCCTAGGCATTGCAGATGACCGACAGATGACAGTCCGCGCCACCCACGCCCTCCACACCCTGCAATACATCGGCCAAGTCCCGCACCTGCGGGCACTTGGGCATGGTCTACGCTAACTCTGCGCCGAGCGACATCGGCGATTTAAAAACGACATCGACATGAAACTGTCATGCCTGGCGCCTAAATTGGCTCAGGTATTGCTCTGACCTAGACCAACACCACCGCTAACGTTCATAAAAAACGCCGCGTTGAAAACGCCCATAGGAGCTTCGGATGAAACAGCTTTTCCTGGCATCACTGTTAGGCTCGACCATCGCCATGTGCACCGCTGCCATGGCAGCTGATACCGACCTGAAAACCCTGGAAGCCGCCGCGAAAACGGAAGGCGCCGTCAACAGCGTCGGCATGCCCGATGACTGGGCCAACTGGAAAGGCACCTGGGAAGACCTGGCCAAGACCTATGGCCTCAAGCACATCGACACCGACATGAGCTCGGCCCAGGAAATCGCCAAGTTCAAGGCGGAAAAAGATAACGCCAGCGCCGATATCGGCGACGTGGGCGCGGCGTTCGGCCCGATCGCGGTGAAACAGGACGTGACCCAGCCGTACAAACCGACCACCTGGGACCAAGTGCCGGATTGGGCAAAAGACAAGGACGGCCACTGGGCCCTGGCCTACACCGGCACCATCGCGTTCATCGTCAACAAGAAGCTGCTGCACGGTTCCGAAGTGCCAACCAGCTGGGCTGACCTGCAAACCGGCAAGTACAAAGTCTCGGTAGGCGACGTGAGCACCGCGGCACAGGCATCCAACGCCGTACTGGCGGCCGCCATTGCCAACAAGGGCGACGAAAAGAATATCGCGCCCGGCCTGCAGTTTTTCACCAAGATCGCCCAGCAAGGCCGCCTGTCGCTGTCCAACCCGACCATCGCCACCATGGAAAAAGGCGAAGTCGAAGTGGGCCTCGTCTGGGACTTCAACGGCCTGAGCTACAAAGCCAAGATGGCCAACCCGGATGATTACGTGGTGCTGATCCCGTCGGATGGCTCGGTGAAATCCGGCTACACCACCATCATCAACAAATACGCCAAGCACCCGAACGCCGCCAAGCTGACCCGCGAATACATCTTCAGCGACGCCGGCCAGATCAACCTGGCCAAGGGCAACGCACGTCCGATCCGCGCCGAAACCGACCTGAAACTGCCAGCGGATATCGCCAAGAACCTGATCCCGGGCGAGCAGTACACCAAGGCCAACCCGCAGCCGATCAAGGATGCCGATGCCTGGGAAGCCACTTCCAAGAAGCTGCCTCAACTGTGGAACGAGCAGGTCATTGTTGAGATGAAGTAATAGGCTTCACTGCCTGAAATGCGGTCAGTGTGGGAGCAGGCAAGCCAGCTCCCACATTTGATCCCGTTCCAAGTTGAAATTGAGTCAAACCACCTGTTGCGGAGCTCCAGCCCCCATGAAGCACAATGTCATCCTTGTCGTGCTCGACGGCCTGAACTACGAGGTTGCGAGGCACGCCATGGGGCACTTGCAGGCCTATGTCGGCGCAGGACGCGCAGCCCTCTACAAACTGGAATGTGCACTGCCCGCCCTGTCCCGCCCGTTGTATGAATGCATCCTCACCGGCGTGCCACCGATCGACAGCGGCATCGTCCACAACAACGTCTCGCGCCTGTCCAACCAGCGCAGCATTTTTCATTACGCCACCGACGCGGGCCTGGTCACTGCGGCAGCGGCTTATCACTGGGTGAGCGAGTTGTATAACCGCACCCCGTTCATCGCCGCCCGTGATCGTCATACCGACGACAAGACACTGGCGATCCAGCACGGGCATTTCTACTGGAATGACCATTACCCGGACTCCCACCTGTTCGCCGACGCCGAAAACCTGCGTCTCAAACATGCACCGAACTTCCTGGTGGTACACCCGATGAACATCGACGATGCCGGCCACAAGCACGGCCTCGATACCCCGCAATACCGCAACAGCGCGCGCTCGGCCGACATCATCCTGGCCGACTACCTGCAAGGCTGGCTCGACGCCGGTTACCAGGTGCTGGTGACAGCCGACCACGGCATGAACAACGACCGCTCCCACAATGGCCTCTTGCCGGAAGAGCGTGAAGTGCCGCTGTTCGTCCTTGGCGATGCCTTCAGCCTGGATGCCAACGCAGCGCCCCGGCAAACCGAACTGTGCGGTACCGTCTGCGAACTGCTGGGCGTGCCCCACGACAAACCTGTCTGCCGGGAGCTGTTGAAATGACCCGTGGCAAATGGCTGGCGCTGCTGTGCCTGGTGCCCTTCGCGCTGTTCTTTATCGTGTTCGAAATCGCCCCGCTGGTCTGGGTGCTGATCAACAGCCTGCAAACCGAAGACGCCGGCTGGAGCCTGGAAAACTTCACGCGCATCTTCAGCTCGAAGTTCTACCTGCAAGCCATCCAGTTCAGCCTGGAGATCAGCTTCTATTCCAGTGTCTTCGGCATCATCATCGCCACCCTGGGCAGCTACTCCCTGCGCCGGGTGGATTCGCCGCTGCGCAATTTCGTCACCGCGTTCGCCAACATGACCAGCAACTTTGCCGGTGTGCCTCTGGCGTTCGCGTTCATCATCCTGCTGGGTTTCAACGGCAGTATTACCCTCATGCTCAAGCAATCGGGGATCATTCAGGATTTCAACCTGTACTCCAAGTCCGGGCTGATCATTCTCTACACCTACTTCCAGATTCCCCTGGGCGTGCTGCTGCTCTACCCGGCGTTCGATGCACTGCGCGAAGACTGGCGCGAGTCGGCAGCCCTGCTGGGCGCCAACGGCTGGCAGTTCTGGCGGCATATCGGCCTGCCGGTGCTCACGCCCGCTCTGCTGGGCACCTTCGTGATCCTGCTGGCCAATGCCCTGGGCGCCTATGCCACGGTCTACGCCTTGACCACCGGTAACTTCAACGTGCTGCCGATCCGCATCGCGGGCCTGGTCTCGGGGGATGTGTCCCTCGACCCGTACATGGCCAGCGCCCTGGCCGTGGTGCTGGTGGCGCTGATGACCCTGGTGACCGTAGTCCATCAACTGCTGCTCAAGAGGAGCTACCATGTCTCGCGCTGAAGCCGGTCCTGTCTCCCTCTACCATCGGGTAGTGGTGTACCTGTTGTTTGCGATCCTGGTGTTGCCGCTGTTGGGCACCTTTGTCTATTCCATCGCGAGCAGTTGGTCGGCCACCGTGCTGCCGGCCGGGTTCACCCTCAAATGGTACGTGCAGCTGTGGAGCGACCCGCGCTTCCTGATGGCCTTCGGACAGTCGCTGCTGGTGTGCGTCGGCGCGCTGATCCTGTCGGTGGTACTGATCCTGCCGCTGCTGTTCGTGGTGCACTACCACTTTCCCAAGCTCGACGCGCTGATGAACATTCTGATCCTGCTGCCCTTTGCGGTGCCGCCGGTGGTGTCGTCGGTGGGCCTGCTGCAACTCTACGGTTCCGGGCCGCTGGCGATGGTGGGCACGCCGTGGATTTTGATCGGCTGCTACTTCACTGTGGCCCTGCCGTTCATGTACCGCGCGATCACCAACAACCTGCAAGCCATCAATCTGCGCGACCTGATGGACGCCTCTCAACTGCTCGGCGCCAGCACCTGGCAGGCGGCGATCCTGGTGGTGCTGCCCAATCTGCGCAAGGGCCTGATGGTGGCGCTGTTGCTGTCGTTCTCGTTCCTGTTCGGGGAGTTCGTGTTCGCCAATATCCTGGTGGGCACGCGCTACGAAACCCTGCAGGTGTACCTCAATAACATGCGCAACAGCAGCGGCCATTTCACCAGCGCCGTGGTCATTTCCTATTTCTTCTTTGTGCTGGTGCTGACCTGGGCCGCCAATATTCTGAACAAGGACAAAAGCCAATGAGCTTCGTCAACGTCCAACACCTGCAAAAAGGCTACGCCGGCACGCCAGTGTTCAGCGACATCAACTGCGAGATCGCCAAGGGTGAATTCGTTACCCTGCTCGGCCCGTCCGGTTGCGGCAAATCCACCCTGCTGCGTTGCATCGCCGGGCTGACGCCGGTGGACAGCGGCAAGATTCTGCTCGACGGCCAGGACATCGTTCCCCTGAGCCCGCAGAAGCGCAATATCGGCATGGTGTTCCAGAGCTACGCGCTGTTTCCCAACATGACTGTGGAGCAGAACGTCGCCTTCGGCCTGCGCATGCAGAAGGTCAACGCCGATGACAGCCACAAACGCGTGCAGGAAGTGCTGCAACTGGTAGAACTCAAGGACCTGGCAAGCCGCTATCCGCACCAGATGTCCGGCGGCCAGTGCCAGCGCGTGGCCCTCGCCCGCTCCCTGGTGACCCGCCCGCGCCTGCTGCTGCTGGATGAGCCGCTGTCGGCACTGGATGCACGGATACGCAAGCACCTGCGCGAGCAGATCCGCCAGATCCAGCGCGAACTGGGGCTGACCACCATCTTCGTGACCCACGATCAGGAAGAAGCCTTGACCATGTCCGACCGGATCTTCCTGATGAACCAGGGCAAGATCGTGCAGAGCGGCGACGCCGAAACCCTCTACACCGCGCCCGTTGACGCGTTCGCCGCCGGGTTCATCGGCAACTACAACCTGCTGGATGCCGACAAGGCCAGCCAACTGCTGCAACGGCCCATCAGCGGACGCATCGCCATTCGCCCCGAGGCCATCGAGCTGAGCCGCGAGGGCGTGCTGGATGCACGGGTGCGCAGCCACAGCCTGCTGGGCAACGTGATCCGCTACCGCATCGAAGCACGCGGCGTGGAGCTGGTGGTGGACGTGCTCAACCGTTCGGCTGACGACCTGTATCCAGAGGGTCAACGCCTGGCACTTTCCATCGACCCGAGCGCCCTGTGTGAAGTAGCCTGATGCAACGTTTTATTGAGAGAGCATGACCGATGGCATTGGTAATTTTTGATCTGGACGACACCCTGATCCATGGCGACTGCGCCACGTTGTGGAGCGAGCAGATGGGTCGCCTGGGCTGGGTGGACCCGGCGTCGTTCATGCGCAGGAACAACGAACTGATGGACGCCTACAGCCAGGGCAAACTGGCCATGGAAGACTTCATGGATTTCAGCCTGGAACCGATGATCGGCCGCACACCGGAGGAAATCGAGCATTTGGTCGAGCCTTGGGTCGAGGACATCATCGAGCCGCTGATCTACAGCGATGCCACCAAGACCATCGCTCGCCACCGTGCGAACGGTGACCGGATCCTGGTTATTTCGGCCTCGGGCACTCATCTGGTCACACCGATTGCGGCGCGGATCGGTATCGATGAGGTACTGGGGATCGATCTTGAGGTCAGCCATGGCGTATACAGCGGGCGTACCGTGGGTGTGCTCACGTACCGTGAAGGCAAGATTACCCGGTTGCTGGAATGGCTGGAGCAGGAAGGCGAAACGTTGGACGGCGCATATTTCTATTCGGATTCGCGCAATGATTTGCCGTTGCTGAGCAAGGTTGAATTCCCACAGGCGGTGAACCCGGATCCGGTATTGCGCGAACACGCAGAAAGGGCCGGTTGGCCGATCCACCACTGGGTCTGACACCTCGGTCATGAATTGAAAACCCAATCAAATGTGAGAGCTGGCTTGCCTGCGATAGCGGTAGTTCAGATGAAACATTCTTCACT
>NZ_JBSVWB010000053.1:0-42462 GCF_054071795.1 Pseudomonas sp. SDO5271_S396 | reverse complement strand
AACAGTGTGTCAGCCAGCCTATGAAGTGACTGACCCACCGCTTTCGCGGGCAAGCCCGCTCCCACATTTTAGTCTCTGTTTTTTCCGGGAAACTGGGTTACAGACCGAGCAGCGCCAGGCGTTCGCGAACCGAAGCCTCGATACCGGCCTCATCCAGGCCGCATTCGGCCAGCATCTGCGCCGGCTTGGCGTGTTCCACGTATACATCCGGCAAGCCCAGGTGCAGCACTGACTTGAGGATATTCTCCCGCGCTAGGAATTCGCTGACCGCCGCACCGGCTCCGCCCATGATGGCGTTTTCTTCGACGGTCACCAGCAACGCGTGGTTGCCGGCGATCTCGCGCACCAGCGCTTCATCCAGTGGCTTGACGAAGCGCATGTCGACCACCGTGGCATCGAGCGTCTCGGCGACTTTCAGGGCTTCGGCCAATTGCACGCCGAATACCAGGAATGCGGTGTTGCGGCCTTGGCGACGCACGATGCCCTTGCCAATTTCGATGGGCTCAAGGTCCTTCTCGATCACCGCATTCGGGCCGTTGCCGCGCGGGTAGCGCACGGCGGCGGGGCCGTTGTACAGGTGGCCGGTGCTGAGCATCTTGCGCAGTTCGTTTTCGTCGCTCGGGGTCATCACCAGCATGCCGGGGATGCAGCGCAGGTAGGACAAGTCAAAGCTGCCGGCGTGGGTCGGGCCGTCTTCTCCCACCAAACCGGCGCGGTCGATGGCGAACAGCACGTCGAGGTTCTGCACCGCCACGTCATGAACAAGCTGGTCATAACCCCGTTGCAGAAAGGTGGAGTAGATCGCCACCACTGGCTTGGCGCCTTCACAGGCCATGCCGGCGGCGAAGGTCACCGCGTGTTGCTCGGCAATCGCCACGTCAAAATAGCGCAGCGGGAAACGTTCGCTGAACGCTACCAGGTCAGAGCCTTCCTTCATCGCCGGGGTGATGCCCACCAGGCGCGGATCGGCGGCGGCCATGTCGCACAGCCATTCGCCGAACACACCGGAGTACTTCGGCCCGCCGGTTTTTTTCGGCGCAGCGGCAGGCGCGTCCAGCGGTTCCAGCTTGGTGATGGCGTGGTAACCGATCGGGTCGACTTCCGCCGGGGCGAAGCCTTTGCCTTTTTTGGTCACGATATGCAGGAATTGCGGGCCCTTGAGGTCACGCATGTTGCGCAAGGTGGCGATCAGGGTCGGCAGGTCATGGCCGTCGATCGGACCGATGTAGTTCCAGCCCAGTTCTTCGAACAAGGTGCCGGGTACCAGCATGCCCTTGGCATATTCTTCGGTGCGGCGGGCAATCTCCCACGCGCCGGGCAGGCGCGAGAGCACCTTCTTGCTGCCTTCGCGCATGCTGGCGTAGGTGCGGCTGGAGAGGATCTTGGCCAGGTAGTTCGACAGGCCGCCGACATTGCGCGAGATCGACATGTCATTGTCGTTGAGGATCACCAGCATGTTGGCGTCCACTTCCGGCGCATGGTTCAGCGCTTCGAAGGCCATGCCGGCGGTCAGTGCACCATCGCCGATCACGGCGATGGCCTTGCGATCGCTGTGTTGCAGGCGGGCGGCAATGGCCATGCCCAGCGCGGCACTGATGGACGTGCTGGAGTGGCCGACGCCAAAGGTGTCGTACTCACTCTCGGAACGGCGCGGGAAGGCGGCGACGCCGTCCTTCTGACGCAAGGTGTGCATGCGCTCGCGGCGGCCGGTGAGGATCTTGTGCGGATACGCCTGATGGCCCACGTCCCACACCAGCCGGTCGTCCGGGGTATCGAACACGTAGTGCAAGGCGATGGTCAGCTCGATGACGCCCAGCCCGGCACCGAAATGCCCACCGGTCTGACCGACCGTGTAGAGCAATTCGAGGCGCAACTCATCGGCCAGGGTTTCCAGCTCGGCTTCACCCAGTCGACGCAGGCCGTCCGGCGTGGCAGCACGGTCGAGCAGGGGCGTGGACGGGCGCTTGCGGGGAATCTCTTGGAACGTCGTGGGCATCAGGCGAATCGTTATAGGTATAGAAAGAGGCGGCAGTTTACCTCAAGCATCGCAAACTGCCCACGCAGAGCGCCGAACTTGGCCGATATGCGGCCGCAATGGCCGCCGTTGTCAGTGCCGGCGTTCGACGATATACCGCGCCAGGTCGCGCAGGGGCTCGGCCGCCGCGTCGAAAGGTCGCAGGGCGTCCAGGGCCTGGTCGCGCAGTTCCAGGGCGTAGGCCTTGGCGGCGTCCAGCCCGAGCAGCGCGGGGTAGGTCGGCTTGTCCCGGGCGATGTCTGCACCCTGGCGCTTGCCCAGGGTGGCGGTGTCACTTTCCACGTCGAGGATGTCGTCCTGCACCTGGAAGGCCAGGCCGATGGCGCGGGAGTAGGTCTTCAGCGCGGCCAGTTGCGCAGCGTCGGCACGACCGCTGGCCAGGGCACCCAGGTGCACGGAGGCCTCGATCAAGGCGCCGGTCTTGTGACGGTGCATATATTCCAGCGCGTGCTGGTCAAGCTTCTGGCCGACCGAACCGAGGTCGATGGCCTGGCCACCCACCATACCGGCAGGGCCCGCCGCCAACGCCAGGGCGCTGACCATGCGCAAGCGAATCTCGGCGCTCGCGTCGCTCAAGGTCGGGTCCAGCAGGGCGCTGAACGCCAGGCTTTGCAGGCCGTCGCCGGCGAGGATCGCGCAGGCTTCATCAAAGGCTTTGTGGGTGGTGGGCTGGCCGCGGCGCAGATCATCGTCGTCCATCGCCGGCAAATCGTCATGCACCAGGGAGTACGCGTGGATCAATTCCACCGCACAGGCCGCGCCATTGGCTTGCTCGGCGGGTGTGCCTAGTGCTTCGCAGGCCGCATAGGCCAGCAACGGACGTACGCGCTTGCCGCCATTCATCACGCTGTAGCGCATGGCTTCATACAAGCGCTTGAGTTCAGGGCTTGGCGCCACGAACAAGGGTTCCAGCGCCGCGTTGACCCGGGCCTGGCTGCTGGCCTGATACGCGTCGATCATTCGGGCTGTTCCGCATCGAAGGGCTCTTCGGCCAATTCGCCGTCGCGTTCGAGCAGCACCTGCACTTTCTGCTCCGCCTGTGCCAGTGCGCTCTGGCAGTCGCGGGTCAGGCCGATGCCTTGTTCAAACGCGGTCAGCGAGTCTTCCAGCGACAACTCGCCGTTCTCCAGACGCTCGACCAGGGTTTGCAGGTCGGCGAGGGATTGTTCGAAATCGAGTGCTACTTTTTTGCGGGCCATGGCGGCTATTCCGGTAGACGGTAAACCGGCGCGACACTAGCAGACATGGGGGGGCGGGGCAAATGAGCGGGTTGTTATGTGCCCTTTTTACTGGCGTGATAACGCGTCCCGAGGGCTGTGACAAGCCGATGAGCCGAATAGGGGGATTATTCGGCTCATTTAATGAGCCGATTGCGCAATCTATTCGGCTCATCGTCCACTCAGGCTTTTTTCTTGCTCCCCGCGTCCATGTCCGTGCTGCCCCAGGGGCGCCAGTCATCGGTGTGGCGCTCGCTGCCGTGGGGGCCGCTGGAACTGGTGGCGCCCGACAGGTGCTTCTCCCACAAGTTCTTGCTGTCGGGGTCGCCGTCCTTGTGCAGGTAAGGCGCAAGCCGGGCCAGCGAACTGCCTTTTTTGTCTTCGGTCTGCTGGAAGTGTTTCCATTCGTCCGACTGGTAGTCGAACATCGACTTATCGTCCGGCGTGTCCCGTCCGCCATACATATAAGAGGCATAGCGGGCGTATTCGAGCTTGTCGCCCCAGTCTTCCTTGGTCACGCCGGCGTCGGCCAGGTCCTTGAAGAACTTGCCTTGCGAGTCCGTCAGTTTCTGCATCTTGGCGTGTTCCACCGCCTCGGCGATCAAGGTACCGGCCACGCCGAAGACCAGGCCGGCCACGGCAAACACCGGGCCAGCCACGCGCGCGCCGATGGCCAGGCCGCGCACGACGGTGGAGGCCACGTCACCGGCCAGCTTGGCAGCGAGGTGCGCGCCTTTGGGGGCAAACATCGCAACGGTGTTGGAGATCGCCATCCCGGTGCCGGAGGCGCCGGCGCCGAGGGAGAAGGCCGCGTCGACCTTTTCCAGTGCGGTCTTGGCGTTCTTGAGTTTGCGCGCGCCGGACACGATGTCCATGACCCCGCCGGTGATGTCCAGGCCCGAGCCGCCCATGAAGCGCAGGAAGGAGCGCCCGGCCGCCACGGCGGTATTCGGCTTGGTGCCGTCAGGGATACCGGGTTTGCCCGGCACGTCTTTCACGCCCATCGCCTCGCCAATGGACTTGATGGTCTTTTCGTATTCCTTGAGTTCATCCGGGGTGAACTGGGTCACGTCATAGGACTTGAGGCTCTCGGAGGACTTGGCGATGCGGTCATTGATCTCGGTGGAGAGTTTGTCCGCCTTGGTGTCTTTGTTGCCCCAGATATCCGGGAAGTTCTCGTCCAGCAGGCCGAGCCAGGCCGTGGCCTTGACCTTGGGTTGCGGCTTGCCGTCCGGGCCGGCAGCCGGGTCCATTTTCTGTGTGCCGCCCAGGGTTTCGACGATGTTCGACCCAAACTTGAGGAAGTCGTTGGTCCAGCTCAACCCGCCGACCAGGTCGCGCACGGCGGCGATTTGCTGGTCGGTGGTCATGTTTTTCCAGCCGCCACCGTTGGCCAGTTGAAGCGCGCCGCTGACCAGGCTCATGGTGCCCGACATCGCCCCCAGGGTCCCGGTAGAACTGGCCGAGTGCAGCAGTTTTTTCAGTGAGCCGGCGGTTTCTTCGCGATTGGTCGACAGGCCCTTGAGCTGGGCGTCCACGACCTTGTCGATGGTTGCGGCGTCGCCACTGGCTGCCGCCTGGCGGATCGCGGCGGCGATCTTGCTGTTTTCTTCCGGCTTCAGCCCGGAAATGTGGCCGTCGAGGATGTCGAATTCATCCTTCATTTTCTTGTACATGTCGTAGGTTTTATCGCCCTTGTCGAGCGAACCCAGCAGGGTGTTGATGCCACTCTTGACCATGGTGAACGTTGCGCGCAGGCCGCTTTCGGCATTTTCTGGCGAAACCTTGTCAGGATTTTCCATGTAGGTGTTGAGCTGGTGCGTCATCATGTTCTGGTCGAAGGTCTGACGACGGGCGGTGTAGCTGTCCGGCTCAAGGATGCGCAGGGACTCGAAATAGCGGTCCACGTCCAATTCGGCCATTTCCGACTTTTTCGGATCGCCCGAGTCGTTCATGGCGATCACATAGTCTTCGAAGTCCAAATTGGCTTCGCGAGTGCCTTCTTTAAAGAGTGCCGGGAAAACTTGTTCGCGAACTTCGTCCAGACGCTCTTTCGAGAGGCTGCCGACACTTTTCTTAAGTTCAGTGTCGTAACGGTCTTTAATACCTTCCTTGCTCATCAGCGTGGAAATTTCTTTCGCGAGTTTTTCTTCGTCGACCATCTCCTTGACGTCTTTGCCATTGAGTTTGGTCGGGCTCTTATCCGATTCACGGTAAGTACCGCTGCCCAAGTTGATACTTTCTGCGTAGCCATACAGGTCATAGCCGTTATCCAGCGCGGCCTGAGCGTCCATCAACTTGACGATTTTCGCTTCGTCCGAGTCTTCGGCCAGCTTGCCGCTCTTGATGTCGTCGCGAATGCCCTGCACAAAATTCTCGGCGGTCTGGCCGCCCACGGTCTTGTCGTTGGGCAACTCCATGTCCATCAACCCTTCGGCGCCGAAGCTCGGGATGTGGTACTTGTCGCGCAGGGCCTGTACGTCTTTGGGCTCGTCGGCCGGTGCGGCCTTGTCGGTGTGGGTCTTGTCCTTGACGTGAACCAGGTCGCCCTTGAGGCTTGAATAGCCGTATTTGCCGAAGTCCTGCAGGCGCCCGGCTTCAGTGCCATGGCGGGCTTCCTTGTCTTTGGTGAAGCCGTCGATGCTGTCGTTGTCTTTGTTGCGGGCGTCATAGCCGGTCAACAACTTGCCGTTTTCATCGAGGCTGACCACGTGCTCCAGCACCTGGGTGGCGCGGTAGGCGGCGTCGGCGTCGTTCTCGAAGTCACCCACTTGTTTCTTCAGGTTGTCCTTCACATGGCTCTGGTTGCCCAGGTTGCGCAGCAGCGGCGTGGCGTCGATGATTTCCTTGGCGGTGCGGTTGTCACCCGCCGGGCGCTTCTGCTTCTCGCCCAGGTCGGATTTCACCACCTCGCCACGCAGGCTCGAGTAGCCGTATTTGCCGAAGTCCTGCAGGCGCCCGGCCTCGGTGCCATGGCGGGCCTCGCCGTCTTTGGTGAAACCGTCGATGCTCTTGTTGCCGACATCCTTGCCGTCGGTCAATTTGCCGTTTTCGTCGATGTACTCGACGTGTTCCAGCACTTTGGACGCACGGTAGGCGGCGTCGGCGTCCTTGTCGAAATCGCCGACCTGTTTCTTGAGGTTGTCTTTCACGCCACTCTGGTTGCCCAGGTACTTGAGCAGCGGGGTGTCATCGATGATTTGCTGGGCGGTGCGGTTGTCGCCTTCGGGGCGTTTCTGGCCTTTGCCGAGTTCATCCGGTGGCGTGGGCTTGGGCGTCGTAGAGGCATTCTTGACAGACTTTTCCCAGGCCGCATTGGTAGTTTTATCTGGGCCCGGGGCGTCCTTGGGGGTGGGTTCTACCTTCGCTACCATGGTCATTCTCCGAATGTAATTGCTACGCCGAAAGTTCCATCGGCACCGGTTTAAAAGTCCCTGCTTTTTTAAAACGCGCAGAGCTCTACAACTTCCAGGGCAAATGCCCGAAACTTTTTAGTTGGTATCAAGGGTGCGCCGCTAGTTCGCTGGTAAATCGGTGAAGGCGGTGAATTAGAGTGATTTGGAACCTATCACGGGAAATTCATCATTTCGCAAAGTCTTCACAACAATTCACAGCGACTTGATTTTTCCAAGCCTCGAACGCGTCCGGCGAACGGACGCAAAAAAGCCTGCGGTTTCAGCGCAGGCTTGTTGCAGAGGGCGATAACGCTTAGCGCGCGTGGGCGGTGAGCGCCGCGTAACCGTTCATCAGGTTGCGGTAGTTCGGAATGCGTTGGGACAGCAGATTGCCCAGGCCTTCGATGTCGTTGCGCCAGTCGCGGTGCAACTCACAGGCCACCGAAAACCAGTTCATCATCTGTGCGCCGGCTTGGGTCATGCGGCTCCAGGCGGCCTGTTGCACGGTAGTGTTGAAGGTGCCCGAAGCATCCGTCACCACAAACACCTCAAACCCTTCCGCCAGCGCCGACAAGGTCGGGAACGCGACGCACACATCCGTGACCACACCGGCAATGATGATCTGCTTGCGGCCCGTGGCCTTGATCGCCTTGACGAAATCTTCGTTGTCCCAGGCGTTGATCTGACCGGGGCGGGCGATGTACGGCGCGTCCGGGAACATTTCCTTGAGCTCCGGCACCAGCGGACCATTGGGGCCTTGTTCGAAGCTGGTGGTGAGGATGGTCGGCAGTTCGAAGAACTTGGCCAGGTCAGCCAGGGCGAGCACGTTGTTCTTGAACTCGTTGGGCGAGAAGTCCTGCACAAGGGAAATCAGGCCGGTCTGGTGGTCGACCAGCAACACGATGGCGTCGTCTTTGTTCAAGCGGTTGTAAGTTGGAGTGCTCATGGTTGGATCCCTTTTTGTTTAGGTAGGTTAGGCGTTGCGTTCAACATGGGCACAGATTAATGGGTGGGTGAGTGGGGATAAATCAGCTTGAAAGCGTTTAACTGTCAACTGGAGGGGGACAGTTGTCGAAGGCGCCTTTACAAAAACAAAACAAACCGATTTGGTAGGTATTCTACCAAATCGGTTATATTTCTCCGGGTGCGTCCTGTATCTAACCCAAAAATTTCGGAGAATAAAAAACGTGAAGGGATTGTTTGTGCTGTTTCCCCTGCTGCTGCTTTCGGCATGTGTGACCGACCAACTGGACAACGGCTTCGCTCGCCTGCGGGGGCAACCTGTGTCCGTGGCGATCGACAGGCTGGGCGTCCCGACCAGCGAGCGAACGTTGGCCGGCCGCCACGTCTACACCTGGACCACCTCGCAAATGGTGTCCACCTATCAGCCAAGCAGCAGCGTCTCCACCGGTAAAGTGCCGACCGGTACCGGTAAATCCACCTATTCGGGGACCAGCATCGGCGGGACCACCGTGCAGATGAATGCGACGTGCAAGATTGATGTCGAAGTGGATGGCCAGGAGATTATTCGCAACGCGTCGTATGACGGTGATGTCGGGGCATGTGGGAAGTATGCGCAGGCGTTGAGCCGTTGAGCGAAGCGCCCTCTAGAACGGCACGTAAATCAAGCGACTTATGCTTTACGTGCCGCTCAGGAGTGAAAGCGCGTGTGCGGGACGTGTCGCTATGGGCTGGTGTAAGCAATGCTTCGTTAAGGCCATGTTTCCTGGGGAAGGGGCATTAAAAAGCCGGCTTGTGGCCGGCTTCTCGGGGACTGCTTCAGCTTGTTTTTGACAAACCTCACCAGCCTTCAAATCGCTCAGCCCACATTGCGTCGGGCTGACTGGTCGAGGCATCTGCGGGAACTCCTCCGCGTCGCCAGACAGGGTGGATAGCGTTAAGCCACCCCCTGCCAAAGGTGGGCCGCATCATACCCACATTCACCTCAAATGCCCACCTCTGGATCCGATTTAGAGCCTTCCCAGCCCAGTAGATGTTCGTCCAGCGGTACGGGTGGGCGGCGGTTGTTGAGGGTGGACCACCAGAACACCCAACCCAGGATCTGGAAGTTTTGTTCGAAGCGTTGATCGAAGGTCAGGTATTCGTCCGGGTGTTCGCTGGCGTTGTGGCTGCGCATGCGTAAACCACCGCCCGGGCGGTTGTAGAGGTACTTGATGCGCAGCATGCCGTCGTGTTCGACGGCGTAGATTTCGCCGTCGATGATCTGGGTGCGGCCACGGTCGATGGCGAGAGTGGCGCCTTGCTGGATGATCTCGATCATGCTGTTGTCGACCATGTACGCACCCAGGGCACGGTCGGGGTTTACGTTGAGTGCTTCGAGGGTGTGCAGGGCGACGCGAATGCGTTCGGTCGAAGCGAAGGTGGTGTGGAGCGGCAGTTCCACGTCGATTTTTTCCGGGGTGCAGGCGGGGGCTGTGAGGTACTTGCCGTTGTCTTCGCGGGTGGGTTGGAGTCCTTGTCTTGATCCCGGGCCTTCCAGTAGAAAGTTGGCCGGTGGGTGTTTGGGACCTTCGCCAGTGCGCAGCCAGCGACTGGAGATGCATAGCAGCTCCGCGATCTCGTTGAGTCGGCCCATGGGTACACCGCGTTTGAACCAGTTGTTCACGTGTTGAGGCGTGACGCCACGGTTCTTGGCGAAGTCCGAAGCGGAAAGATGAACTTCCCGTAATAGTGCTTTTAAGCGATCACCTGATGTATTCATAAACGCTGAGTTTACTGGCGGAGACAACAGATCAAATAAACCATGCGTTGAGTTGCGCATGTAGGTTTTTACCGGTTTGTGGCCTGATCTTTCGGATGTTGTATCCGAGTAAACACAAGTTGTTTGCAGCTGAACTTGTCGTTTAGTTGCGCCCATGAAAAAGCCCCGAACAGTCGGGGCTTTTCGATTGCCGAAGCAATGAGGTGCGGTATCAGCCTTTGTAGGCAGCGACCGACTTGAGGATCTCGGCGCGGGCGGCGTCTGCGTTGCCCCAACCGTCGATCTTCACCCATTTGCCTTTTTCGAGGTCTTTGTAGTTCTCGAAGAAGTGTTTGATCTGTTCCAGCAGCAGTGCGGGCAGGTCGGTGTACTCCTTCACGTCCACGTACAGTTGAGACAACTTGTCGTGGGGCACCGCGATTACTTTGGCATCGCCGCCGCCGTCGTCGGTCATGTTCAGGATGCCGACCGGGCGCGCGCGGATCACCGAGCCTGGCGCAACCGGGTAAGGGGTCACGACCAGCACGTCGAGGGGGTCACCGTCGTCCGCCAGGGTGTTGGGGATGAAACCGTAGTTGGCCGGGTAGAACATCGGGGTGGCCATGAAACGGTCAACGAACAGGCAGTCGCTGTCTTTGTCGATTTCGTATTTGATCGGCGCGTGGTTGGCCGGAATCTCGATGGCGACGTAGATGTCGTTCGGCAGGTCTTTGCCAGCCGGAATCTTGCTGTAGCTCATTGGGCGTTGCCCCCGTTAGTTGGCCAAGAAACTTGGCCGGATTGGCCTAAAAGTGGCGGCGATTATAGGCACATTCTGCCGCCGATGCCATGCGCCAGACGTCGTACGGTCATTCGTCGCGAGGCTGATAACGCGGGTCGCCGGCTTGCAGTTGGTGCAGGCGGGCCAGAGGATCCTGGCGATAAAAGTGGCCGAGCTGTGCATACACCTGTGGATAGCAACTGACCAGTAAATCCGGGGCGCTGAAAAAATATTCGCTGGTGACGGCAAAGAATTCCGCGGGGTTTTCGGCGGCGTAGGGATCGATCCCGGTCTCTGCCTCCGGGTCGGCGTCCAGCTGACGGTTGAGGTCATCAAAGGCGCTCTGCATTACGCTGGCCCACTCTTGCACGCGCATATCGCTGTGCAGCGGCGGCAGGCCGTTGGCGTCGCCGTTGAGCATGTCGAGCTTGTGAGCCAGTTCGTGGATCACCAGGTTGTAGCCTTCCCAGTTGCCACTGGCCAGTACCCCGGGCCAAGCCAGAATCACCGGACCCTGTTGCCAGGCTTCCCCGCTGTGCTCGCCGTCCCACTCGTGTTCCACGCCGCTGGCATCGCGATGGCGCTGGGGGCTGAGGAAGTCGTCAGGGTAGAGCACGATCTCGTGAAAACCCTGGTACCAGTCGAGATCACCCAGGTTCATCAGCGGCAGTTGGGCCTGGGCGGCGAGCAGCAGGCGTTGTTCCTGGTGCAGTTCGACGCCGGGCAGGGCGGTGAGGTGTTTTTCATCGAGAAACACCACGCAGGCTTCGCGCAACCATTGGTCCTGCTCGGCGCTGATGCCATCGAGAAAAGTCAGGTGGTGGCGCACCCGCTGCCAGGTGTCATCGGCAATCGGGTGCCGGGCCAGCAGGCGCTTGCGGCGCCAGGCACTGAGGGACCACATCAGCGGTTACTGTGGCTTGGCTTCGGACGACGCGCGGCCAAACCGGCTGCGGAATACACCGATGATCATCGGGACCAGCGACAGCAGGATGATGAATACCACCAGCAGCGACAGGTGCTTCTTGATGAACGGCACATTGCCGAAGAAATAGCCCAGGGTCACCAGGCCGCCGACCCAGAGGATGGTGCCGAGCACGCTGAAGCCGAAGAATCGCGCGTAAGGCATCTTGGCGATACCGGCCACGAAGGGCGCAAAGGTGCGCAGGATCGGCAGAAAACGCGCCAGGGTCACGGTCTTGCCGCCATGGCGGTCGTAGAAGTCATGGGTTTTTTGCAGGTAGTCGCGGCGGAATATTTTCGAGTTCGGGTTGTTGAACAAGCGCTCGCCCGCCGTTCGCCCGATCACATAGTTGGTGCTGTCACCCAGAATCGCCGCCAGCATCAAAAGACCGCCCAGCAGTACCGGGTCCATGCCGCCGCCTGCGGCCACTGCGCCGGCGATGAACAGCAGGGAGTCGCCCGGCAGGAACGGCATGACCACCAGGCCGGTTTCGCAAAAGATCACCATAAACAGAATGGCGTAGATCCACGGACCGTAGTTGGTTACCAGCAGGTCGAGGTACATGTCGAGATGCAGGATAAGGTCAAGCGGGTTGAAATCCATGGATGGCACCTGTGTGAATGGCCCGGCTCAGCAGGCCTGTGCGGTAGCTCGGGTAATAAGGCTACAAGTGTAAGTCGAGATTCTTACAACCCTGAAAGGTCCGCATTATACGGATCGAGAGGTGAAAAGCGTGTTGGTTTTGTAGCGGGGGATGTCGTGCAGGGACTTGGCGCACGCGATCCAAATGTGGGAGCGGGCTTGCTCGCGAATGCGGTGGGTCAGCACCAGGTGTGTCGACTGACACTCAACTTTCGCGAGCAAGCCCGCTCCCACAGGGGATTCGCGGTGTTTGGGCGATTGGGGTCAGTCTTCGCTGATCGGCAATGTGTAGTTCTTGAATTCGGTGTCTTCGCGAAACCCGATCGACTCATAGGTCTTCTGCGCGACTTCGTTGTCGCTGCTGGTGGACACCCGCAGCCGGACCGCGTGGGTCTCCTTGGCCATTTTCTTCGCGGTGCGCATCAGGTTGTCCGCCACCAGTTGCCGGCGGGCGTCTTCAGCGACGTAGATGTCATTGAGGATCCACACCCGCTTGAGCGACAGCGACGAAAAGCTCGGGTACAGCTGGCAAAATCCGAGCAGTTTCTTGTCGTCATCATCCGCCAGGGCCAGGTAAATCACTGACTCCTTGCGTCGCAGGCGCTTTTCCAGAAAGTCCCGCGACGAGTCCGGGAAGGGCAGCGCTCCGTAGAACTCACGGTATTTGACGAACAGCGGGGTCAACAGGTCCAAGTGTTCCAGGGTCGCTTGAGTAATCCGCATGCCAGGCCTCAACTTCCAAAGGGGGGATGACCACACAAGCGGCCGTGACTTGATGCTGCCTAATGGCGCCAAAAAGCGCAATCGTGCAGCAATCAGTCATCCGGTGAGCTGAGCAGGAAATTGCCTTTCATCAGGTCCGGATCATCCGATTCGATGGTCTGCACCTGCGCCTCGTCCTTGAGGTTGACCCCCGACAGCTGCCGGCGACACGCCTCTCGCATCAAGTAAAGCAGGCGATGGGCCGCCATGCCGTAGCTCAGGCCTTCCAGGCGTATGTTGGAGATGCAATTGCGGTACGCATCGGTCAGGCCGACCTTGGGGTTGTAGGTGAAGTACAAGCCCAGGCTGTCCGGTGAGCTGAGGCCTGGCCGTTCGCCGATCAGGATCACCACCATTTTGGCGCCCAGCAACTGGCCCACTTCATCGGCCACCGCTACACGGCCCTGTTCCACGAGGATCACCGGCGACAGGGACCAGCCTTCGACGTGGGTCTGTTCCTCCATGCGCGTCAGAAACGGCAAGGTGTGTTTGTGCACCGCCAGCGCCGACAGACCATCAGCGACGACCACCGCCAAGTCCACGCCGCCGGGATTGGCTGACGCATGATCGCGCAGCAACCGGGCCGACTCATCGCTCAAGCGTCGTCCCAGGTCCGGACGTTGCAGATAGCTGTGACGGTCGGTGGCGGCGCTGTGCAGCAACAGGCTGTCACGCCCACGCTCAGCCAGTTGGCGGCTCAGGCCGGCATGGTCGAAGGGCAGGTGTACCGCATCGCGTGCCTGGGCATGGGCGAACTGAAAGTCCAGTTGCGCGCGGGTCGGGATGCTGGTGCCGGTGCGGCCCAGGGCAATGCGCGCCGGCGTCAGGCGGCGCAGTTCCAGCCACGGGTTGTCGGGCAGGTCGAGTTCCACGGGCGGCTCCTTCATCCCAATTGCGCCAGGGCTTGGCGAAACGCCGGTGGCAGGCTGTTGCCGAAATGCACCTTGCCGTCGGCTTGCGTGAAGATGCCCATTTTCGCCAGCCACTGTTCGAACTCCGGCGCTGGTTTCAAACCCAGTGTTTGCCGGGCGTAGAGGGCGTCGTGGAACGAGGTGGTCTGGTAGTTGAGCATGATGTCGTCGGAACCGGGGATGCCCATGATGAAGTTGATCCCGGCCACGCCCAGCAGGGTCAGCAGGGTGTCCATGTCGTCCTGGTCGGCTTCGGCGTGGTTGGTGTAGCAGATGTCGCAACCCATGGGTACGCCCAGCAACTTGCCGCAGAAGTGGTCTTCGAGGCCGGCGCGGATGATTTGCTTGCCGTTGTACAGGTATTCGGGGCCGATGAAGCCAACCACGGTGTTCACCAGAAACGGCTTGAAGTGCCGGGCCACCGCATAGGCGCGGGTTTCGCAGGTTTGCTGGTCGACACCGAAGTGCGCGTTGGCCGACAAGGCGCTGCCCTGGCCGGTTTCGAAATACATCAGGTTCTGGCCCAGGGTGCCGCGCTTCAGGCTCAGGCCGGCGTCGTAACCTTCCTGCAACACGCTCAGGCTGATGCCGAAGCTGGCGTTGGCCGCCTCGGTGCCGGCGATCGACTGGAACACCAGGTCCAGCGGCACGCCCCGGTTAATCGCTTCAATCGAGGTGGTGACGTGGGTGAGCACACAGGCCTGGGTAGGGATTTCGTAGCGCTGGATGATCGCATCGAGCATTTCCAGCATGGCGCAGATCGAGGCGATGCTGTCGGTGGCCGGGTTGATGCCGATCATGGCGTCGCCGTTGCCATAGAGCAGGCCGTCGAGAATGCTCGCGGCAATGCCCGCCGGTTCGTCGGTGGGGTGATTGGGTTGCAGGCGGGTCGACAGACGCCCGCGCAGGCCCAGGGTGCCGCGAAACTGCGTGACCACGCGGATCTTCTGCGACACCAGCACCAAGTCCTGCACGCGCATGATCTTGGACACGGCGGCGGCCATTTCCGGTGTCAGACCGGGCGCCAAGGCACGCAGGGAGTGTTCGTCGGCGGCGTCACTGAGCAGCCAGTCGCGCAGGCCGCCGACGGTCAGGTGGCTGACCGGGGCAAATGCCTGCTGGTCGTGGGTGTCGATGATCAGCCGGGTGACTTCGTCGTTTTCGTAGGGGATCAGCGCTTCTTGCAGAAAGTGCTTGAGCGGAATGTCCGCCAGGGCCATTTGCGCGGCCACTCGCTCGCCGTCGTTTTGCGCCGCTACGCCCGCGAGGAAGTCCCCGGAACGCGCCGGGCTGGCCTTGGCCATCACGTCCTTGAGGCTGTCAAAGCGGTAGGTTTGTGTACCCACCGCGTGGGAAAAACTTGCCATACAGTGTCTCCTTGGCGACGCGGGCAGCGTGAGACAAAGCTCCCGCGTCGAGGTTTACGGCTAGTGCAAGGCGGCCTCTGCGGCCTGGATCGCCGCGAATTCCTCCTCGGGCGTGCCTGCTACCAAGTGATGCCGGCTGTAGAAAGCAAAGTAAGCAATTAATACTCCATAGATGATCGCCGCGCCAATCACCACCCGTGGATCCACCAGAAAGCCCGCCACCACGGCCACGCAGGCCAGTACCAGGGCAACTCCAGAGGTGAAGATGCCGCCCGGTGTGCGGTATGGACGCTCCATCTTGGGGCGCCGGATGCGCAGGGTGATGTGCGCGGCCATCATCAGCACGTAGGAAATGGTCGCGCCGAACACGGCCACCAGGATCAGCAAATCACCCTGGCCGGTCAGCGACAGCCCGAAACCGATGATGCCGGGAATCACCAGTGCCAGCACCGGCGCCTTGCTTTTGTTGGTCTGGGACAACTTGCGCGGCAGGTAGCCGGCGCGGGACAAGGCAAAAATCTGTCGCGAATAGGCGTAGATGATCGAGAAAAAGCTGGCGATCAGCCCGGCCAGGCCCACCAGGTTGACGAAGCCGCCCATCCACGTTGAGCCGCCGTAGGACAGCGCCAGCGCTTCCACCAGCGGGTTGCCGGATTTGATCAGCGCGTAAGTGCCCGCTCCGCCCGGTGCGATCACCAGAATCAGCAGGGCGAAACTGGTCAACACCACAATGGCACCGATCAGGCCGCGGGGGAGGTCGCGCTTGGGGTTCTTGGTTTCTTCGGCAGCCAGGGGCACGCCTTCCACCGCGAGGAAAAACCAGATGGCATAGGGAATCGCTGCCCATACGCCCACGTAGCCGAACGGCAGGAAAGTACTGGCGCCCTTGGCCTCAGTCACTGGAATGTCCAGCAGGTTGGCCACGCTGAAGTGCGGCACCATCGACACCAGGAACACACCGAGGGCGATGGCGGCGATGGCGGTGATCACGAACATCAGCTTCAAGGCTTCGCCCACACCGAAGATGTGGATGCCGATAAACAGGACGTAGAACGCCAGGTAAATCATCCAGCCGCCGATGCCGAACAGCGACTCGCAATAGGCGCCGATAAACACCGCGATGGCGGCGGGGGCGATGGCGTATTCGATCAGGATGGCGGTGCCCGTGAGGAACCCACCCCAGGGACCAAAGGCGCTGCGGGCAAAGCCGTAGCCGCCACCGGCGGTCGGAATCATGGAAGACAGCTCGGCCAACGAAAAGCACATGCACAGGTACATGGTGGCCATCAACAATGTGGCGAGGAACATCCCTCCCCAGCCACCCTGGGCCAGGCCGAAGTTCCAGCCGGCGTAGTCGCCGGAGATCACATAAGCCACGCCAAGGCCAACCAGTAACACCCAGCCGGCGGCGCCTTTTTTCAGTTCGCGTTGTTGGAAGTAGTGGGAGTCGACTTTTTCGAAGTCGACCGATGAACTTGCAGGTTCGCTAGGCATGGGGAAGTACCTTCCATTCTTATTGTTTTAACTCGGCCTGCTTGCGCCGGATGAGGTAGCAGCTATTTGCGAAGTTCAAATGTGGGAGCTGGCTTGCCTGCGATAGCGTTCTGTCAGCCAACACACATTGGGCTGACCCACTGCATTCGCAGGCAAGCCAGCTCCCACACTTGATCGCATATCAAGTCGGAAGCTGGTCACCTGCCAGCAGGGGAGGTTAGAAGAAGCCCAATGGGTTGATGTCGTAGCTCACCAGCAGGTTCTTGGTCTGCTGGTAGTGATCCAACATCATCTTGTGCGTCTCGCGCCCCACACCGGACTTCTTGTAACCGCCGAACGCGGCGTGTGCCGGGTACAGGTGGTAGCAGTTGGTCCACACTCGGCCCGCCTTGATCGCTCGGCCCATGCGGTAGGCGCGGTTGATGTCGCGGGTCCACACGCCGGCGCCGAGGCCGAACTCGGTGTCGTTGGCGATGGCCAGGGCTTCGGCTTCGTCCTTGAAGGTGGTGATGCTTACCACCGGGCCGAAGATTTCTTCCTGGAACACGCGCATCTCGTTGGTGCCCTTGAGCAGGGTCGGCTGGATGTAATAACCGCCGGCCATATCCCCGCTGAGTTTCTCGACCTTGCCGCCGGTCAGCAGTTGCGCACCTTCGCCCTTGGCGATTTCCAGGTACGACAGGATCTTGTCGAACTGCTGCTCGGACGCCTGGGCCCCGACCATGGTGTCGGTGTCCAGCGGGTCACCGCGCTTGATCGACTCGATCTTCTTCATCACCACTTTCATGAATTCCGGATAGATCGACTCTTGCACCAGCGCACGGGACGGGCAAGTGCACACTTCGCCCTGGTTGAAGAACGCCAGCACCAGGCCTTCGGCGGCTTTTTCAATAAAGGACGGTTCGGCCTTCATGATGTCGTCGAAGAAGATGTTCGGCGACTTGCCGCCCAGCTCGACGGTGGACGGAATGATGTTCTCGGCCGCCGCATGCATGATGTGCGAACCCACCGGGGTGGAGCCGGTGAAGGCGATCTTGGCGATGCGTTTGCTGGTGGCCAATGCTTCACCTGCTTCCTTGCCGAAACCGTGCACAACGTTCAGCACGCCCGGTGGCAGCAGGTCGCCGATGACTTCCAGCAGCACGTTGATGCCCAGCGGGGTCTGCTCGGCGGGCTTGAGCACCACGCAGTTGCCGGCGGCCAGGGCCGGGGCGAGTTTCCACGCGGCCATCAGCAGCGGGAAGTTCCACGGGATGATCTGGCCGACCACGCCCAGCGGTTCATGGAAGTGGTAGGAGGCCGTGTGTTCGTTGATCTCGGCGCTGGTGCCTTCCTGGGCGCGGATGCAGCCGGCGAAGTAACGGAAGTGATCGGCGGCCAGCGGGATGTCGGCGTTGAGGGTTTCACGCACGGCCTTGCCGTTGTCCCAGGTTTCGGTGATGGCCAGCAGTTCGAGGTTCTGTTCGATGCGGTCGGCGATTTTCAACAGGACCAGCGAGCGGTCCTGGGCCGAGGTCTTGCCCCAGGCGTCGGCGGCGGCATGGGCGGCGTCCAGCGCCTTGTCGATGTCTTTGGCGGTGGAGCGGGGGAATTCGGCGATGGGCTTGCCGTTGACCGGCGAGGTGTTGGTGAAATAGTTGCCGTCGACCGGCGCAACGAATTCGCCACCGATGTAGTTGCCGTACTTGGCCTTGAACGAAACGATCGCGCCTTCAGTACCGGGGTGTGCGTAACGCATGGTGGGTATCTCCTGGCTCTTGTGTTTATTGGGAGTGCAGCGCATCGAGCGCGTTATGAAGCGTAGAGCAAAGGTTGGGCCACTGCTTTGCAGGCCAGATAAATCAATAGGTTAGGGTTTGTTGCAAGGCGTTGCTGTGGCACGGCTGACACAGTGGGTGTGACAGTTTGTGCCACCTGCGGTACAGCCGGTGACCGGTGGGTCCGCCCGGGATTGCAATGGCGGGATGGCTGGAGGATGCTGGCCGTTCTCACGCCGGGAGAATAATAAGAAATGCACAACGATCATTTCAGTCGCCATGCCCAGCAAGTCCTCACCGTGGCCCATGGCCGCGATCCGTCCAGCGATCCGTCCATCGCGCGCTCCTGGCTGCGTTGCCTGGAGGACTACCACCTCGACCCTGCATTGACCATTGCACCCACTGTGTTGGAACACGGTCGTCTGCTCGAGAGCCGGGAGCGCCTGCAGCAAGTGCTGCACATTGCCGGTAGCGAGATGAACAGCCTGCACCAGCAACTTTCGGGCGCAGGTCATGCGGTGCTGCTGACCGATGCGCGCGGGGTGATCCTCAATTGTGTCACTGCGCCGTCCGAGCGCCGGATCTTCGAACGCGCCGGGTTGTGGCTGGGGGCCGACTGGAGCGAAGCCTGCGAGGGCACCAATGGCATCGGCACCTGCCTGGTGGAGCGCCAGTCCCTGACTATTCACCGCGATGAGCACTTTCGAGGCCGGCATACCGGGCTGACCTGCTCGGCCAGCCCGGTGTTCGACCCCCATGGCGAACTGCTCGCGGTGCTGGATGTGTCATCGGCCCGGGAGGCGGTCTCGCGCCAAAGCCAGTTCCACACCATGGCGCTGGTCAACCTGTCGGCAAAAATGATCGAAAGCTGTTACTTCCTGCGGCATTTCGATAACCAGTGGCTGCTGCGTTTCCATCTGCAGGCCGAGTCCGTGGGCCTGTTCAGTGAGGGCCTGCTGGCGTTCGATGGCGAAGGCCGCATCTGTGCGGTCAACCAGAGCGCGTTGAACCTGCTGGGGCAGGTGCGTGGTGCCCTGTTGGGGCAGCCGGTGGAGGCATTCTTCGAGTGTTCGCTCGACCAACTGCTCGGCCGCGCCAGTGCCAATGCCACCGCCAGTTGGCCGTTGCGCACCCGCGATGGCCGGCCTTTGTTCGCTGCGCTGCGTGGCCAGGTGCGCAGTGTTCCGCCCCGGCTGGCCAGGCCGCAACCGCCCCGGTCGCCGGGCATCTGCCTGGACGATCCGGCGCTGCAAGTCGATTTTGGCAAGGCGCTGCGAGTGTTCGAACGTGATGTGCCGCTGTTGATCAACGGCGAGACCGGCTCCGGCAAGGAAGCCTTCGCCAAGGCCGTGCACCAGGCCAGCCAGCGGGCAGACAAACCGTTCATCGCGCTCAATTGCGCGGCCATTCCGGAAAGCCTGATCGAGAGTGAACTGTTCGGCTATCGAGGCGGCAGTTTTACCGGCGCCCGCAAAGAGGGCATGCACGGCAAGCTGCATCAAGCGGATGGTGGCACCTTGTTCCTGGATGAAATCGGGGATATGCCGCTGGCGTTGCAGACGCGTCTGCTCAGAGTGCTGGAGGACCGTCAGGTGGTGCCCATTGGCGGCGAGCCTATAGCGGTCGACGTCAGAATCATCAGTGCGACCCATCGCAACTTGTCGACACGGGTGCAGGACGGCAGCTTCCGCGAGGATTTGTACTACCGACTCAATGGCCTGGAGATTCCCTTGCCGGCCCTGAGGGATCGCGCTGATAAATCGCAGTTGCTGGATTTCTTGCTGAACCAGGAGGCGCAGGATCAATCGATCGTGCTCGATCCAACGGTACGCCAGGCACTGTTGGCGTTCGCCTGGCCGGGAAATGTGCGGCAGTTGCGCATGGTGTTGCGCACATTGGTGGCATTGTGCACGGATGGCAGGGTGCGGCTTGAGGATTTGCCGGCGTCTGTTCGCCATTCGCCCTTTGGTACGGCAAGCGCAGCACCGCCGGCCGACTCATCGCTGGATGCCGCCGAGCGCGGTGCATTGCTCACCGCCTTGACGCAGCAGCACTGGCATATGAGCCATACGGCGGTCGCACTGGGGGTCAGTCGCAATACGCTCTATAGAAAATTACGTAAATACGGAATCGCACGACAACTTCACTCATAGCCTGGTTTCTTCATAAAGGCTTGTAAGTTCATCGCGACCCTCGCAGTACGATCCCTCGGGATTAGTGTGAGGCGCTGATTTTCTGGAACCGGACAGGCATTTTCAAGGACGCACTGAGTAAGGCCGAGGTGCAATTCGGCTTTGCTTGCGTCATCAACCTGTCTGTATCAGAAGTCATCAAGGTGAAGATTATGCGAATTACCGATCTGCGTCCGTTGACCCCCTTTCAATTTGAACAACCGCCTGTCCAGGCGTCTACAGTGCCCGCTGCTCCGGCTGACACGTTTGCCAGTGATGAGCCGCAGAATGATCACGTCCGTTCCAAGCGTGGCATTTTCAACAACGTCTTCAGGCGTACGCCGCCTGTCCTGCCACGTGCGCCCAGTGTTGTCTCGACGTTGCCCCATGCGCCGGCTGCGTTGCCATCAAGCCCGAAGCTGCCTGTCAGAACTGCGAAGGATAATTTCCGTGAGATAGCGGCTACGATTACCGGCCGGCCAGCCGCTGCGGTTTTACCCTCTCAGAGCCATATAGCGCCGAAGAGCTTGGCTGAGGTCACGCAAAACCTGATGGTCGCTGACCGTTTGCACAAGGCCGGCGTTTTTTCCAACGAGCCCAAGCTGGGCATCGTGGCTCGAGATGCCTTCGTCAATGCGGGTATCAACGGTATCGTGAGTGCCCCAATGAGCATTGCGACCTACGCCGGCTCGGCCTGGACCGGGGAGGCCATCAAAGGCCAATATGCTGCGCAGACGCCTATCCTGCCGCCGATTCACCAGCCGGCCACCGGCACCCAGGCTGCGGCAGCCAGTACCGTGGGAGCAGCGCCGGCTGACATCGAGTCGCGCTTGCAACTGGCCGAACTGCGCATTGAAGTGATGGCCAACAACATCATGGCGATTCGCGAAGGAATGGATGCACCGGCGCTCAAGATGGTTGAGCGTGCGACAGAGTCGGCGAGTGTTCGGCTGACGTCGCTTGAGCAGCTCTACGACGTAGCCGAGAAGCAGCTCAAATTGATCGGCGATGAAAACGACATGATTTTCCGCCCCTACAGTGCACCTTCCGGCGCATCCGTGGTTGCCGAAAGCAGTCGGCTGGAGCAACTGGACAAACGTTTTGACGCGGCCAATAAATTCATCGGCAAGCTCATCCTGCTCAAAGGCACCGAACTTCCTGCTGAAACAACCACGCTGGCCTGAGCCTGAAAGCGGCCCTTCGGGGCCGCCGCCCGACAGCTAAAGAGTGCGATTTACCCCGCCCTGCGCTAACCTGCCTCGATGTTTTACGAGGTCGACTATGCACATTCATATTCTCGGTATCTGCGGTACGTTCATGGGGTCGATGGCGGTGCTGGCCAAAGAGTTGGGGCATCACGTCACGGGCTCCGATGCCAACGTTTACCCGCCGATGAGCACGCAGCTCGAGGCCCAGGGCATTGCACTGACCCAGGGTTATGACCCGTCCCAGTTCGACCCGGTCCCGGACCTGGTGGTGATCGGTAATGCCATGTCCCGTGGCAATCCGGCGGTCGAATACGTACTCAATAAAGGTTTGCCGTATGTGTCGGGCCCGCAGTGGCTGGCGGACCATGTGCTGCAAGGTCGCTGGGTGCTGGCGGTTGCCGGTACCCATGGCAAGACCACCACCAGCAGCATGCTGGCCTGGGTGCTGGAGCATGCCGGCATGAGCCCGGGTTTCCTGATCGGTGGTGTGCCGCAGAACTTCTCGGTGTCGGCGCGCCTGGGCGATACGCCGTTCTTCGTGATCGAGGCGGACGAATACGACAGCGCCTTTTTCGACAAGCGCTCCAAGTTCGTCCACTACCGTCCGCGTACGGCGATCCTCAATAACCTGGAATTCGATCACGCGGATATCTTCCCGGACCTCGCAGCCATCGAACGGCAGTTTCACCATCTGGTGCGCACTATTCCGAGTGAAGGCCTGGTGATTCATCCCACTACCGAACCCGCCTTGCAACGCGTGATCGACATGGGCTGCTGGACCCCGGTGCAAACCACCGGTGCTGGCGGGCAGTGGCAGGTCCGGTTGCTCAGTGACGACGGTTCCAGATTCGAGGTGCTGTTCGAGGGCGAAGCCCAAGGCGTTGTCGATTGGGGCATGACCGGCCAGCACAACGTCGCCAATGCGTTGGTGACCCTGGCGGCTGCGCGGCATGTTGGCGTGGTGCCGTCGATGGGCATTGCCGCATTGAGTGCCTTCAAGAGCGTGAAGCGGCGCATGGAAAAAGTCGCCGAGGTGAATGGCGTCACGATCTACGACGACTTCGCCCACCACCCGACGGCGATTGCGACTACCCTGGACGGCTTGCGCAAGCAGGTCGGTGACGCGCCGATCATTGCGATCATCGAGCCGCGCTCCAATTCCATGAAGCTGGGCGCGCACCGCGACGGCTTGCCGGAAAGCGTGAACGATGCCGATGAGGCGGTCTGGTACGCGCCGGCCAATCTGGGATGGGACCTGCCCGGCATTGCCGCGCTGTGCACGGTGCCGTCCACCGTGCGTGACTCCATCGAAGGCATCATCGACCACGTCAAGCGCCAGGCCAAGCCCGGTACCCACGTGGTGGTCATGAGCAACGGTGGCTTCGGTGGCCTGCACGGCAAACTGGCCGAGGCGCTGAAATGAGCGGCCCGGAACGCGTCACCCTGGCGATGACCGGCGCATCGGGCGCGCCATATGGCTTGCGCCTGCTCGACTGCCTGGTGCGCGAAGACCGCGAGGTGCATTTCTTGATTTCCAAGGCCGCGCAGTTGGTGTTGGCCACCGAGACCGACGTGGCGCTGCCGGCCAAGGTGCAGACGATGCAAGCGTTCCTCACCGAATACACCGGCGCGGCGGCGGGACAGATCAAGGTGTATGGCAAGGAAGACTGGATGTCGCCGGTCGCTTCGGGCTCTGGTGCGCCGGCGGCGATGGTGGTGGTGCCGTGTTCCACCGGCACCCTGTCGGCGATTGCCACGGGCGCCTGCAACAACTTGATCGAACGCGCGGCGGACGTGACCTTGAAGGAGCGTCGCCAACTGATCCTGGTACCGCGCGAAGCGCCGTATTCGAGCATTCACCTGGAACACATGCTCAAGTTGTCGAACCTGGGCGTGACCATTTTGCCGGCATCGCCTGGCTTCTATCACCAGCCGCAGACCATCGATGACCTGGTGGACTTTGTGGTGGCGCGCATTCTCAACCTGCTCAATATCCCTCAGGACATGCTGCCGCGTTGGGGCGAACACCATTTGAGCAGCGATGAATAAGGCGCTGATGGTGGTGCTCGCAGTGCAGCTTGCGGGCTGCGCTACTGCGCGCACGCTGGACGCGGCGAAACCGAACGCGCCGGTGGTGTATGCCGGCACGCGGTTGAATTTATATGCAATGAATGGTGGCTGCTGCGCCAAGGACAGGTTTGGCGCCGAGGCGCCGGCTTATCCCGGTGTGGATCTGCCGGCGAGTGCGTTGCTCGATACGTTGTTGTTGCCGTTGTCGGTATTGACGGTGTTGGGCGTGGGATTCAACGCCACTGGTGGCCTTTAGTGATTTATCGCCTGGGTTGACCTCATCGCGGGCAAGCCCGGCTCCCACATTTGGAACTGTGCGAACTCGATCAAATGTGGGAGCTGGCTTGCCTGCGATAAGGCCAGTCCGGCCACCACAGAATCATTTGCCCAGCTTGCGCAACTCATCCGACTCCACCACCCGCACCCCATCCTGCTCTTCCAGCGCCAGGCGCCACATGGCCCGGGCCAGTTCGCACACTTCGATACCGTGATACTTGCCTGGAATCAGGCGCGACAGCGGTCCGGCCAATTGCTCGGCCAGCCGTGGTTCCAGGCGTTCCCCCAGCAACAATGATGGCCGCACGATGGTCAGTTGCGGCCAGTCCTGCGCCTTGAGCGCCTGTTCCATTTCACCCTTGACGCGGTTGTAGAAAATCGAGGATTTCGGATCGGCGCCAATCGCGCTGATCACGATCAGGTGCCGCGCGCCCATTTCCCGCGCACGCTTGGCGAACGCCACCACCATGTCCAGGTCAACCGCGCGAAAGGCCGCCTCGGAGCCGGCCTGCTTGATGGTCGTGCCCAGGCAGCAGAACGCCAGATCGACACGGCCACTCAATTGCGGCAGGAATACGGCGGGGTCGCCCACCGGGTTTTCCAGGTGGGGGTGTTCGGCCAGGGGCTTGCGGCTGGGTGCCAGCACGCGGGTGACGGTGGGTTCGTTGAGCAGGCGATCGAGCAGGTGTTCGCCGGTAAGGCCGGAGGCTCCGGCAAGCAGGATATGCTGAGGCGTCAGGTACATGGTGTTTCCCCCTTGTTACACAGTTCAGCTTAGTTGCCTTTGGCTTCCTTGCTATTCATTGAGACGCTTTCGAGCGCCTTTCGTGCCTGCTGCTTGCGTAATAATTGCCAGTGGGCGATGACACCTTTGGGGGCCCAGATCTGCGGCTCCGACGCTTCGAAGTTGTCCGCCTGTTCGCGCTCGGCCACATGCTGTTGTGCCAGCTTGAAGGCTTGCTGCAAATCGTCGGTCTGGTTGAGGGCTTGGGCGAAGAGGGCGTCGCCGAAGTAGGTGAAGTCGGCTTCTTCAGAGCAGCCGAAGGACACGCGATCAGCCCGTGATGCGGTCATGATCAGGGTACGGTCGTCCTTGAGCGCCGGGATGAAACCGCCGGAGTAGCAGGCGGAAATCACAATGATCTTGTCGCGGTTTTTCAACGGTGCCATCACCGCCGCCAGCTCATCGGCGGGCAGGTCGGCCAACTCCATGCGCGGTTGGTCCAGCACCAGTTCGTGTTCGTGGGTGCCGTGACTGGTCATGTAGATAAACACCAGGTCTTCCGGCCCGGTGCGCTCGGCCAGGGTCTGGATGGCACGGCGCAGACTTTCGCGGGTCGCCAGCGGACGGTCGGCGATGTGATCACGGTGGTTGACCAGGCGAATCTGGCCGCGCGCGCCGAAACGGGTGGCGAGCATGTTGCTGACGTAATCGGCTTCGCGCAGGAACACGCTTTGTTTGCCGTCGCCGGCCACGGCCAGGGTGTACAGCTCTACGGCGGCGGTGGAGGCGGGCACGGCGGCGAGGGCCGCCTCCAGCAGGCGGCCCTGGGCGAGTACGCCGATCTCCAGCGGGTCGGGCAGCAGCTTGCCATCGGCATCACGCACGCGCATGCCATTGACCCAGGTGCCGGCCTGAACCGTGCCGTCGGTGAGCACCAGGGTGCCTTTGCCCTGGTAGCTGTCGCTGTCGAAACCACCGATATAGAAGCTGCCATCGGTGAGGTTCAGACGGCCTTCGCCGGTGAAGCGCCAGTCGGCGAACTGGCCGACATAATGGCTGCCGTCCACGCCGATCAGTTCTCCCTTGCCGCTGAGTGCGCCTTCCTTGAATTGGCCGATCCACACATCGCCGTCAGCGTTTTCATAACGGCCCTTGCCGTTGAGCTGGTTCTGCTTGAACTGGCCGACGTAGATATCGCCGTCCGCACTGTTGAAGGTGCCATTGCCCTCCAACTGGCCGTCGACAAAATGGCCGCTGAACTGATTGCCGCTGTCGTCGTTGCGCTGGCCTTCGCCGTTCGGTTTGCCGTGGGCAAACTGGCCCTGGTACTGGCTGCCGTCGGCAAGCTCCAGGCGACCGAGACCGGAATACTGATCGTCCTTGAACTCGCCGCGATAGGTCATCTGCCCCTCTTTGAGGGTGCCTTCGCCATTGCGCCGTCCCTGCTTGAAGCCACCCACGTAGTGGCTGCCAGCGGTGGTCAGGCTGCCCTGGCCATCGAACAGGCCCTGCTGGAAGTCGCCTTTATAGACTTCACCGTTGCTGCCATGCCATTCGCCCTGGCCATGCCACTGGCCCTTGTCGAACTGGCCGGCGTACCAACTGCCGTTGGGGTAGTCCACACGACCCTGGCCTTGCAGCAGACCATTGACTACATCGCCCCGGTAGCGGCCGCCGTCGGGCAGGCGCGCGTCGGGCGGCAGCAGCGATTCGCCGTCTCCGCAAGCGGTGAGCAAAAGGGCAAGGGCAAGGGGAGCGAGTGGGCGCATAGCGGGATCCGGATAATTGAGCGCCGAGTATGCCGCAGCTGCGAGTTTCATACATAAATTTACATACCCTGTGGTGAGGTTCGGGTCCCCACCACAGGTGCGGGCTTACACGAAATAGAGTGACAACGACTCTGCGATGTAAGCCGGTTTTTCCTGGCCTTCGATTTCCAGGGTGGCGGTGGCCTTGAGCAGCCATTGGCCAGGTTTTTTCTCGGTGACGTCGTTGAGGGTCACGTTCAGGCGCACCCTGGAATTGACCTTCACCGGCTGGATGAAGCGCACGCTGTCCAGGCCGTAGTTGACCGCCATCTTCAGCCCCTCGGGCACGATCAGCAGGTCTTCCATCAGCTTGGGCAGCAACGACAGCGACAGGAAGCCGTGGGCGATGGTGCTGCCAAACGGAGTTTGCGCCGCCTTGACCGGGTCGACGTGGATGAACTGATGGTCGCCCGTGGCTTCAGCGAACAGGTTGATGCGTGCCTGATCGATGGTGAGCCACTCGGAACGTCCCAGTTCCTTGCCGACATAATCTTTGAGCTGCGCTACGGGTACATAGGGCATTGCGTCTCTCCTGGGTTCATCGGTTTTTATCGGTGTGCGAAAACCATGGTAGATCATCATGGGCAACCGGGCCGGTCAACCCACCATGCTTTTGGCGAATGCCGAAGCATAGGGCTGGCGTGCTTATAATGCCGGCACGCTTTAAAAGGGGGATGAACGGATGCTGTTACGAGGGCTGACCTGGCTGGTGCTGTTCCAATTGCTCGGCACGGCGCTCAATCACTTGCTGCTGCCGGTGTTGCCTGGGCCGATCATCGGGCTGCTGCTGATGCTTGGTTTTCTGGTCTGGAAGGGCGAAGTCGGCGAGCCCTTGAGCCTGGCGGCCAGCAGCTTGCTGCGTTACCTGCCGTTATTGCTGGTGCCGCCCGCAGTAGGGGTCATGGTGTACGCCAAGGATATCGCCGCCGACTTCTGGGCCATCATCGGTGCGCTGGTGCTGTCGCTGGTCATTGCGATGGGGTTCGTCGGCGTACTGATGCAGCAGATGATCAAGCGCAAGGGGAAGGACCAATGACCTTCGACTGGCAGGGCGCGTGGACGGCGGTGATTCATCACCCGTTGTTCGGTATCGGCATCACCCTGGGGGCTTATCAACTGGTGCTGGCCGGGTTCGAGAAAACCCGCTGGATTTTCCTGCAGCCGGTGCTGGTGTCCATGCTGCTGGTGATCGGCGTGTTGCTGACCTGTGGCTTGAGCTACGCCGAGTACCGCGAAAGTACCCAGATCATGGGCATTCTGCTGGGCCCGGCGACGGTGGCGCTGGCCGTGCCGCTCTACCTGAACCTGCGACGGATTCGCCAATTGTTCTGGCCGATCTTTACTACGCTGGTGATAGGCGGCCTGGTGGCAACCGGCTTGTGTGTGCTGCTGGGATGGGGGTTCGGTGCCGAACACAGGATGTTGATGACCATGGCGCCCAAGTCGGTGACCTCGCCGATCGCCATGCTGGTGGCCGAGCAGATCGGCGGCGTGGCGGCGCTGGCAGCGGTGTTCGTACTCATCACCGGGGTGATTGGCGCGATGATCGGCCCGGCGTATCTGTCGCGTCTGGGGGTACACAGCCCGGAGGCGCGCGGCATGGCCCTGGGCATGACCGCGCACGCGGTAGGCACCTCGGTGGCGCTGCAGGAAAGCGAAGAGTGCGGCGCCTTTGCGGCGCTGGCCATGAGTCTGATGGGCGTGGCCACGGCGGTGTTCCTGCCGCTGGCCGTGTCGGTGATCGTTTAAACCGGGTTTAAGGAAACCTTTATGAGTCTGGCGCTGTTCCCGCTCAACACCGTGCTGTTTCCGGGTTGCACCCTCGACCTGCAACTGTTCGAGGCCCGTTACCTGGACATGATCAGCCGTTGCATGAAAAAGGGCGAAAGCTTTGGCGTGGTGTGCATCTTCGACGGCCAGGAAGTGGGTCAGGCGCCGGACGGCTACGCGCTGATCGGCTGCGAGGCGTTGATCCGCGACTTCAAGCAGCAGGACAACGGCCTGCTGGGCATTCGTGTCGAAGGTGGGCGCCGTTTTCGCGTGCGGGATGCCGGCGTGCAGAAGGATCAACTGCTGGTGGCCGAGGTGCAGTGGCTGGAAGAACTGCCGGAGCAACCGCTGGAAGACGAGGATGCCGACCTGTTGGCCTTGCTCCACGCGTTGGCCGAGCACCCGATGGTGGCTTCCCTCGACATGGGCACCCATGCCGACGGCCAGCAGGCCCTGGGCAATCAGCTGGCCTACCTGCTGCCGTTCACCGAGGCCGACAAAATTGACCTGTTGCAACTCGACGACCCGCAGCAGCGGCTGGATGCGATCCAGATCTTGCTCGACGAGTTGCAGGGAGAGTTGTTCGCTTAATAGGCATACCGCAGCAAGGCGTGGGGCGTACCGGTAAACGCGATGAAGCCGAGCACCGCCGCCACCGCCGGCAACACCAGCCACCACGCTTTTTGCGACATGGCGGGCAAGGGTGTGCGGTACTCGAAGGCCGTCAGGCTCAATGCGCAGACTGTCATCGCCAGCAGCGTGCCGGCCAGAATGTCCGTCGGCCAGTGGGCGCCGAGGTATACCCGCGACAACGCAATAAACGCGGCAGGGATGCAACCCAGCAGCAGCCAGGTCAGGCGCAACCGCGTGGGTTGGCCGCGTCCGGCGAGTATCGCCAGCGCCAGGAAAAACGCAAACGCCCCTGAGGCGTGGCCGCTGGGCATGCTGAAGCTGGTCAGCGGGTCCGTCAGGATTTCCGGGCGGCCACGGGCGAAAAACAGCTTGGTGCCCGTGTTGATCACCGCCGATCCCGCCAGCGTGACGCCGACGAACAGCGCGTGCCGCCATTGTCTCGCCAGTAGCAGCAGGCCGGTGAATACGGCACTGGCGACGAACATCTTCTTGAACTCGCCCAGTTGGGTGACCATCACCATGGCCTGGTCCAGCCAGGGGCTGCGATGTTCCTGCACCAGCGCGCTCAGGCCCTGGTCGAAGTCATTGAGGTGGGGGTAGCCGATAAACAGCGCGATCAACAAGGTCAGGCTCGCGCAGCCGATCCACAAGGTGGCACGACGATGGCCGCGCAAGCTGCTGTTCAAGCTCAACCCCAACAGCACCGCGATACAGGCCGCAACAATCCCGGCCTCGGGCCAGAAACCTTCCGGCAGCGGCAGGCGGAACGCGGCACCGGTCGCCCAACCCGGCAGCAGGTAGGCCACCGACCAGCCGGCTGCCGCCACAATGCTCACCAGGGCAAAGCGCGGGAAGGGCATGTCGCACATGCCCGCCACCATCGGCAGCATCGGGCGCAGCGGGCCGATGAAGCGTCCTACCAGCAGGCTGGCGATACCGTACTTGTGGAAGTAGGTTTCGGCACTGTTCATCCATTCCGGGTGGTGACGCAGACCGGGCAGGCGCCGGATGTTCTGGTGGAAATGTCGGCCCAGATAGTAGGAAACCGCGTCACCCAGCAGCCCGCCCAGGAAGCCCAGCAACAGGGTTTCACTCAATGACAGCGCTCCGCTGCCGGCGAGAGCGGCAATGGCGAACAGCAATACCGTGCCTGGCACGATCAGCCCGGCAATGGCCAGACACTCCACGCAGGCGACGATGAATACCGCCACCGCCAGCCATTCGGGGTTCAGGGTCAGCCAGCCGGTAATGCTATCGAGCCATTGGCCCATAAAACGTCACTCCCTCTATGCAATACATGACTTGAAACGCTGAAGATCAACTGTGGGAGCGGGCTTGCTCGCGAATGCGGCCTGTCAGTGAAGTAGTCTGTGGCTGACGCACCGCAATCGCGGGCAAGCCCGCTCCCACATCGGAACTGCGGGACTGCAGGTTTCAACGCTCATTTCATTCAATCAAACGATAATCGCGACCTTCGACCTGGCCCCGGCGCAGCGGGTTCCGGGTGCAGTAAGGCGCGTAGCCCGCATCGACGAAGCGGTACATCAAGTGTTCGTCACGCCCGTTGGGGATGCCCAGCCGGGTGGTCTGGATGATGGGGGCTGGCGTTTGGCCCACGTCTTCCACGTAAAGCTGTTCCTGGTCGAAGCGCTTGGCGTCCCACATCGGCACCTTCAACCCCAGCGCCTTGCACAGCAGGGTCTGGCCGGCACACAGTTTCTGCGCGGGCCTGGGATTGCCGTTGGCGTCCGGGTTGTTCGATTGCATCTGCGCCAGGCTGGCTGGGCCGGACAGTTCGTCGACCCAGGGATACGCCGATTTGATCAGTACGGCATTGCCCGGGCCGTGGGCGCTGAAGTTCAGGGAGTCGCCGCCACGGGCGTAGTACATGTAGATATGGCCACCATCCAGAAACAAAGCCTTACGCTTTTCTGTGTAGCCCAACGACGCGTGACTGCCTTTTTCGGCCAGGTAATAGGCTTCGGTTTCAATGATTCGCGCCGAAAGCCAGGTTTCGCCCACGCGATGGCGGATGATTTTTCCAAGCAAGGCTTGCGCAAGAATCTGCGCATCCCGGTCGAAAAAGCTGTCGGGCAGGGCGCTGGCGGGGTGTTGGGGCGACGGACTGGGCATGGCGCTGGGCAGTGGATGCGGCTAAATGTGACGGAATCATAACAACTCCCGCCTTAATTACCGCTGAACCTCAAGTTTTTACAGTTCATTTCGACCATCCGCCCCTCACCGCTGTCCGTAGGACGGCGTCACAGCTATAATCTGCCGCTTTCCTCCCTGCCAAGACTCCCCGACCATGACTGAGTCCGTTCTTGACTACATGACCCGCCTGGGTCGCGCTGCCCGTCAGGCCTCGCGGTTGATCGCCCGCGCGAGTACCGCGCAGAAGAACCGTGCCCTGCTGGCCGCCGCCGATGCTCTGGATGCTGCGCGCTCCGAGCTTTCTGCCGCCAACGAGCTGGACCTGGCCAACGGCCGCGCCAATGGCCTTGAACCGGCCCTGCTGGACCGCCTGGCGCTGACCCCGGCGCGTATCGACGACATGATCGAAGGCTTGCGTCAGGTGGCGAAGCTGCCTGACCCCATCGGTGAAATCCGCGACATGCGCTACCTGCCGTCCGGTATCCAGGTGGGCAAGATGCGCGTGCCCCTGGGCGTGATCGGCATCATTTACGAGTCGCGTCCGAACGTGACTATCGACGCCGCGAGCCTGTGCCTCAAGTCCGGCAACGCCACCATCCTGCGGGGCGGTTCCGAGGCGATCAATTCCAACCGCGCCATTGCGGCCTGCATTCAGCAGGGCCTGGCCGTGGCCGATTTGCCCGCCGAAGTGGTGCAAGTGGTGGAAACCACCGATCGCGCCGCCGTGGGTGCGCTGATCACCATGCCCGAGTTCGTCGACGTGATCGTGCCGCGCGGGGGCAAGAGCCTGATCGAGCGCGTCAGCCGCGATGCCAAGGTGCCGGTCATCAAACACCTGGACGGCGTGTGCCACGTGTTCATCGACATCGCCGCCGACATCGACAAGGCGATTCGCATCGCCGACAACGCCAAGACCCAGCGCTACGCGCCGTGCAACACCATGGAAACCCTGTTGGTGCACGTCGGCATCGCCGAGCGCGTGTTGCCACCTCTGGCGGCCATCTACCGCGACAAGGGCGTGGAGCTGCGCGGTTGTGAGCGTACCCGTGCGTTGCTGGGTGCGGATGTGATCGAAGCCACCGAGCAAGACTGGTACACCGAATACACGGCGCCGATCCTGTCGATCCGCATTGTCGACGACCTGGATCAGGCCATCGAGCACATCAACACCTACGGCTCCAAGCACACCGACGCCATTGTTTCCGAGCATTTCAGCGATGCCCGGCGTTTCCTCAATGAAGTGGATTCCGCTTCGGTGATGATCAACGCCTCGACACGTTTTGCCGACGGCTTCGAATATGGCCTGGGGGCGGAGATCGGTATTTCCACCGACAAGCTCCACGCCCGCGGTCCGGTTGGTCTCGAAGGGCTGACCAGCGAGAAGTACGTGGTGTTCGGCGACGGTCATGTGCGCACTTGATGGGTAAACGCATCGGGCTGCTCGGCGGCACCTTCGACCCCGTGCACATCGGCCATTTGCGCAGTGCCCTGGAAGTCGCGGATGCCCTCGCGCTGGATGAACTGCGCGTGATGCCCAACGCACGGCCGCCCCATCGCGATACGCCGCAGGTGTCACCGCAGCAGCGTCTGGAAATGGTGCGCCTTGCCGTGGAAGGTATCGCGCCGCTGGTGGTGGACGACCGCGAGCTCAAGCGCGATAAACCGTCCTACACTGTTGACACCCTGGAACTGATGCGCGCCGAGTTGGCCGCGGATGACCAGTTGTTTCTGCTTTTGGGCTGGGACGCATTTTGCGGCCTGCCCTCTTGGCATCGCTGGGAAGAACTCCTCCAGCATTGCCACATCCTGGTTTTGCAACGCCCGGATGCCGACAGCGAACCGCCGGATGCCTTGCGCAACCTGCTGGCCGCGCGGTCGGTAAGTGACCCCTTGGCCCTGACCGGGCCGAACGGGAATATTGCATTCGTCTGGCAGACCCCGCTTGCGGTGTCGGCCACCCAGATCCGTCAACTGCTGGCCAGCGGGAAGTCGGTACGGTTCCTGGTGCCTGACGCGGTCCTGGCCTACATCGATGCGCACGATCTGTACCGTGCGTCGAACTGAACAGGCGCGCTTGAAGACACGAATAAACGTGTAGCGAGCGCCCGAATATATGAGCAAAACGAGTTTTTTATGACCAACAAAGACGTAAGCAAAGTTAAGCGCAAAGGCACCTTCAAGAGTGCGCCGTTGCCGCCTGAAACCCAGGCCGGCCCGGTGCCTGAAGGCGAAGCGCTGGTACAACTGGCCGTCGCCGCGCTGGAAGACGTGAAGGCTCAGGACATTCAGGTCCTGGACGTGCGTGAGAAGCAGAGCATCACCGATTACATGATCATCGCTACCGGTACCTCCAACCGCCAGATCGGCGCGATGCTGGACAAGGTGCGCGAAGCCGTCAAAGCCCAGGGCGTGAAGCCGCTGGGTGAAGAAGGCAAGGGCGACAGCGACTGGGTGCTGGCCGACCTGGACACCGTCATCGTGCACATGATGACCAGCGCCGCTCGCCAGTTCTACGACCTGGAGCGCCTGTGGATGGGCGCCGAGCAGAGCCGTGCCGCCGATGGCAAGCACCACAGCCCGGAAGTGGGCCATGCACACTTCGACAAGCTGAACAAAGACCAGGAATAAGGAACGGCTGTGCGCCTGCGTCTGATTGCTGTCGGTTCACGCATGCCCAAGTGGGTGGAGGAGGGCTGGCATGAATATGCCAAGCGTCTGCCCGCCGAGTTGTCGCTGGACCTGGTCGAGATACCGCTCAACACCCGGGGCAAGAATGCCGACGTGGCGCGCTTTATCCGTCAGGAAGGCGAGGCCATGCTGGCCAAGGTCGGCCCCAACGAGCGCATCGTCACCCTCGAAGTGCACGGCAAGCCCTGGAGTACCGAGCAACTGGCGGTGGAACTGGATCGCTGGCGCCTGGACTCGCGTACGGTCAACTTCATGGTCGGCGGCCCCGAGGGGCTGGCGCCGGAAGTCTGTGCGCGGGCCGACCAGCGCTGGTCGCTGTCGGCGTTGACGCTGCCGCACCCGTTGGTAAGGATCCTGATCGGTGAACAGTTGTATCGCGCCTGGACAGTCCTGTCCGGGCACCCTTACCACAAATAATCTGCGCCCCTCTCGATGACCCAGCCGATCCGTATCAAGGACCATGAGAAAGACGCACGTCTGGTACGCGCGCGGGTGGTGTTTGGCGCGGTTCTGGTGGTGGCCCTGCTCGGGGTGTTGATTGCGCGCCTGTATTTCCTGCAGGTGATCCAGTACGACTATCACTCCACACTGTCGGAAAACAACCGGGTGCATGTGCAGCCGATTCCGCCGACCCGGGGGCTGATTTTCGACCGCAATGGTGTGGTGGTCGCGGACAACCGGCCCAGCTTCAGCCTGAGCATGACCCGCGAGCGCTCCGGCGATTGGCAGCAAGTGCTCGATGTGATCATCGAGGTGCTGCAACTGACCCCGGAAGACCGGGTGATCTTCGAGAAACGCATGAAGCAGGGGCGCCGGCCATTCGAGCCGGTGCCGATCCTGTTCGAGCTGACCGAAGAGCAGATTGCGCGAATCGCGGTCAACCAGTTCCGCCTGCCCGGTGTGGAAGTGGTGGCGCAACTGGTGCGGCATTACCCGCAAGGCCCGCACTTTGCCCACTCCGTGGGGTATATGGGGCGGATCAACGAGAAAGAGCTGAAAAGCCTCGATCCGGTGAATTACAGCGGCACCCACCACATCGGCAAAACCGGCATCGAGCGCTTCTACGAGCCCGAGCTGCATGGCCAGGTGGGTTATGAAGAGGTCGAGACCAACGCCCGTGGCCGTGTGCTGCGGGTGCTCAAGCGTACCGACCCGGTGCCGGGCAAGGACATTGTGCTGAGCCTGGATATTCGTCTGCAGGAAGCGGCCGAGATGGCGCTGGGCGGCCGGCGCGGTGCGGTGGTCGCTCTGGACCCGAAGACCGGCGAAGTGCTGGCGATGGTCAGCCAGCCGAGTTTCGATCCCAACCTGTTCGTGACCGGTATCAGCTTCAAGGCTTACGCCGAGCTGCGTGACTCCATCGACCGTCCGCTGTTCAACCGTGTATTGCGTGGCCTGTACCCGCCGGGTTCGACCATCAAACCGGCGGTGGCGATTGCCGGCCTGGACGCGGGCGTGGTCACGGCCACCAGCCGGGTGTTCGACCCGGGCTATTACATGCTGCCCAATTACGACCACAAATACCGTAACTGGAACCGCACCGGTGACGGCTATGTCGACCTGGACACCGCGATCATGCGTTCCAACGACACCTACTTCTACGATCTGGCCCACAAGCTGGGCATCGACCGCTTGTCCGCGTACATGGGCAAGTTCGGCCTGGGGCAGAAGGTCTCCCTGGACATGTTCGAGGAATCGCCTGGCCTGATGCCATCGCGCGAGTGGAAGCGCGCGACCCGCCGTCAGGCGTGGTTCCCGGGTGAAACCCTGATCCTCGGTATCGGCCAGGGCTATATGCAAGCCACGCCGCTGCAACTGGCGCAGGCCACGGCACTGGTGGCCAACAAGGGCATCTGGAATCGTCCGCACCTGGCCAAGACCATCGAAGGCGAAAAGCCGGTGGACGAGAACCCGATTCCCGACATCGTGTTGCGCGATTCGTCGGACTGGACCAAGGTCAACCACGGCATGCAGCAAGTGATGCATGGCGCCCGGGGCACCGCGCGCAAGGCGGCGATCGGCGCGCAGTATCGCATTGCCGGCAAGAGCGGTACCGCCCAGGTGGTGGCGATCAAGCAAGGCGAAAAATACGACCGTTCCAAGGTTCAGGAACGCCACCGTGACCACGCGCTGTTTGTCGGTTTCGCGCCGGCGGATGACCCTAAAATCGTGGTGGCGGTCATGGTCGAGAACGGCGAGTCCGGCTCCGGCGTCGCGGCGCCCGTGGTGCGCCAAGTGATGGACGCCTGGCTGTTGGCCGACGACGGCAGGCTCAAGCCCGAATATGGCGGCCCCCCTTCAAGCACCGAGGTTACGGCCCGTGAAGAGTAATTTTGACCGCATCCTCTCCAGTGAAGACGTGATGCGTCGCCGGGCGACGTTGCTGCAACGCATGCACATCGACGGCCCTTTGCTGATCCTGCTGTTGACGCTCGCCGCCGGCAGCCTGTTCGTGTTGTATTCGGCCAGCGGCAAGAACTGGGACCTGCTGATCAAGCAGGCGTCTTCGTTCGGTCTGGGCCTGTTGTCGATGGTGGTGATCGCCCAGCTCGAGCCGCGTTTCATGGCGCGGTGGGTGCCCCTGGGTTACGTCGCGGGCGTGTTGTTGCTGGTGGTGGTGGACGTGATGGGCCACAACGCCATGGGTGCGACCCGCTGGATCAACATCCCGGGGGTGATTCGCTTCCAGCCGTCGGAATTCATGAAGATCCTCATGCCGGCGACCATCGCCTGGTATTTGTCCAAGCGCACTTTGCCGCCGCAGCTCAAGCATGTGGGGATCAGCCTGATCCTGATCGGCGTGCCGTTCATCCTGATCGTGCGCCAGCCGGATCTCGGCACCTCGCTGCTGATCCTGGCGGGCGGCGCGTTCGTGCTGTTCATGGGCGGGCTGCGCTGGCGCTGGATCCTCAGCGTGCTGGCAGCGGCGGTACCGGTGGCCGTGGCCATGTGGTTCTTCTTTATGCATGACTACCAGAAGCAGCGGATCCTGACCTTCCTCGACCCGGAAAGCGACCCGCTGGGCACCGGCTGGAACATCATCCAGTCCAAGGCAGCCATCGGGTCCGGCGGCGTCTTCGGCAAGGGCTGGTTGCTGGGTACCCAGTCGCACCTGGACTTCCTGCCCGAGAGCCACACAGACTTCATCATTGCGGTGATGGGCGAGGAGTTCGGCCTGGTGGGCATTTGCGCGTTGTTGCTGATCTACCTGCTGCTGATCGGTCGCGGGCTGGTGATCACCGCGCAGGCGCAGACGCTGTTCGGCAAACTGCTGGCCGGCGCCTTGACCATGACTTTTTTTGTTTACGTTTTCGTCAACATCGGTATGGTCAGTGGCCTGTTGCCGGTGGTTGGGGTGCCGTTGCCATTCATTAGCTACGGCGGAACTTCGCTGGTGACATTGCTGTCAGCGTTTGGGGTTTTGATGTCGATTCACACGCATCGCAAGTGGATCGCGCAGGTTTGAATAAGGTGAAGATGTCAATGCAAGCAATGCGCGGCTGGGCGACTCGGCATGCGTCCTGGATGGGCCTGATCGGCTTGTTGGGAGCAACGCAGGAGGCGCGGGCCGGTGACTATGATGGCTCACCCCAGGTCGCCGAATTCGTCGGTGAAATGACCCGCGACTACGGCTTTGCCGGTGAACAGTTGATGGGCGTGTTTCGCGAGGCCCAGAAGAAGCAGGCAATCCTCGACGCCATCTCCCGGCCCGCCGAGCGGGTCAAGCAGTGGAAAGAATACCGCCCGATGTTCCTCACCGACGCCCGCGTGGCCCGGGGCGTGGACTTCTGGCGTCAGCACGAGGCCGTGCTGGCCCGTGCGGAGCAGGAATACGGCGTGCCGGCCCAGGTGATTGTCGCGATCATCGGCATCGAAACCTTCTACGGGCGCAACACGGGCAGCTATCGGGTGATCGATGCTCTGTCGACCCTGGGCTTCGATTACCCGCCCCGCGCCGAGTTTTTCCGCAAGGAACTGCGCGAATTCCTGCTGCTGGCCCGTGAAGAGCAGGTCGACCCGCTAACGCTCAAGGGGTCCTACGCCGGTGCCATGGGCTTGCCGCAGTTCATGCCGAGCAGTTTCCGCGCCTACGCAGTGGACTTCGACGGCGACGGGCATATCAATATCTGGAGCAACCCTGACGACGCCATCGGCAGTGTGGCCAGCTATTTCAAGCGCCACGGCTGGGTCGCGGGCGAGCCGGTGGTGATCCGTGCCGATATTTCCGGAGATCGCGCCGACGAAGGCCTGACCCAAGGCATCGAGCCGGCCAAGACCGTCGGGGAGTTGCGGGCGCTGGGCTGGTCGAGTCAGAATGCGCCACGCGACGACATGCCGGTGACGGCGTTCCGTCTGGAAGGCGAAAACGGCCCTGAATACTGGATGGGCCTGAAGAATTTCTACGCAATCACGCGTTATAACCGCAGTGTGATGTACGCCATGGCCGTGCATCAGCTGTCAGACATGCTGGTCCAAGCACGGGGCGTCAAGTAATGCGGGTATCGCCGATCAATAAACCGCTCAAGCTGGTGGCGTTCGCCGCGTTGTCCTTGCTGGTTGTCAGTTGCTCCACCAGCCGTGGTCCGGCACAGAAGTCCGGCGGTACGGCCGTACGCTCCCAACCGGGGCTGGACATCAACCGCGCCCACAAAGACGGCGCACCGTGGTGGGACGTGGATGTCTCGAAAATCCCGGACGCCACGCCTACCCTGCATACCGGTGCTTATAAAGCCAACCCGTATACCGTCCTGGGCAAGACCTACTTTCCGCTGCAAGAGTCCAAGACCTACGTGCAATCGGGCACGGCATCCTGGTACGGCACCAAGTTCCATGGCCAGAACACCGCCAACGGCGAAGTGTATGACCTGTACGGCATGAGTGCGGCCCACAAGACCCTGCCGCTGCCCAGCTATGTGCGCGTGACCAACCTGGACAACAACCGCACGGTGATCCTGCGGGTCAACGACCGCGGGCCGTTCTATTCGGACCGGATCATCGACTTGTCCTACGCGGCCGCGAAGAAACTCGGCTACGCCGAAACCGGTACTGCGCGGGTGAAGGTCGAAGGCATCGACCCGGCGCAATACTGGGCCCAGCGTGGCAAGCCGGCGCCGTTGATGCTCAACGAGCCGCAGACCCCGCAACCGCAGATCGCCTCGGCCGGCAAGGTCGAGCAGTGGACCCCGCCGCCGCAGCAGCATGCGACGGACTCGGTACCCGTGCCCCAGGCCATGCCGGGTGGCGCGGCAGCCGGTGGTCAATACCTGCAGGTCGGCGCTTTCGCCAACCCGGATGCGGCAGAACTGTTAAGGTCCAAGCTGAGCAGCATGGTGAGTGCACCGGTGTTCATCAGTTCCATCGTACGCAACCAGCAGACCCTGCACCGCGTCCGCATGGGGCCGATCGGCTCGCCGAGTGAAGTCGCCCAGGTACAGAACAGCGTGCGCTTGGCCAACCTGGGGCAACCCAGCGTGGTCACCGCCGAATAAGCGTTACACAGATTGAAAGCTCAAGCCCGGGATCGGGCCTGGGCCCAGGTTGTTGGCTCGTTGAACAATAAAAACCCGGGGGCAAGGGGTGGGCATGCAACCGAACACGCGACAGTCTGGCAACGGGCTGTCTGACTCGTTTTGCCCGCAAGGGCAAGTTTCCATTAGCAATTTCGAGAGACGGATGAACATCACCACCTTAGCCAAACGCACGTGCCTGCTTATCTCGCTGATCATCACCCCGGCTGCCTGGGCCGTGGAAATGATGCCGGCTGCCCCGCAACTCGCCGCCAAGTCCTGGGTGCTCATGGATGCCGCCAGCGGCAACGTGCTGGTGGAGAACAATGGCGACCAGCGCTTGCCCCCGGCCAGCTTGACCAAGCTGATGACGGCCTATATTGCGACCCTGGAAATCCGTCGCGGCCAGATCGGCGAGAACGACCCGGTGACCGTCAGCGAAAACGCCTGGCGCACCGGCGGTTCGCGGATGTTCATCAAGGTAGGTTCGCAAGTTACCGTGAGTGACCTGCTGCACGGCATCATCATCCAGTCCGGCAACGACGCCAGCGTGGCGCTGTCCGAGCACATCGCCGGCAGCGAAGATGCGTTCGCCGACATGATGAACAAAACCGTGGCCGACCTGGGCATGACCAACAGCCACTTCATGAACCCGACCGGCCTGCCGAACCCTGAGCATTACTCGTCGGCTCACGACATGGCGATCCTGGCGCGCGCGATCATCCGCGTCGACCCGGTGCACTACGCGATCTACTCCCAGAAAGAGTTCTTCTGGAACAACATCAAGCAGCCTAACCGCAACCTGCTGCTGTGGCGCGACAAGACCGTCGACGGCCTGAAGACCGGCCACACCGAAGAGGCGGGCTACTGCATGGTGTCTTCCGCGGTACGTGACGGCCAGCGCCTGATCGCCGTGGTGTTCGGTACCAACAGCGAGCAGGCCCGTGCGGCCGAGACGCAAAAACTGCTGACCTACGGCTTCCGTTTCTTCGAAACCCAGACCTTCTACCAGAAGGGTGCAGAGCTGGCGACCGCGCCGGTCTGGAAGGGCTCGACCTCGCAAGTCAAGGCCGGCCTGGCTGAAGACCTGACCCTGACCATGCCTAAAGGCCAGCTGAAAAAGCTCGCGGCCAGCATGACCATGAACCCGCACCTGGTGGCCCCGATTGCCAAGGGTGACGTGATCGGCAAGGTCGAAGTGAAGCTGGACGACAAGGTGGTCCACAGCGCCGACCTGATCGCGCTGGACGCCGTTGACGAAGGTGGTATCTTCCGCCGCGTCTGGGATAGCATCCGTCTATTCTTCTACAGCCTGTTCAACTGATAGTGTGCACCTGCAAAGCCCCGTGTCGACCCGACGCGGGGCTTTGCCCGTCGCCACGGCTTACGCTTACGAGGCCGTTACGCCATGACCGATAAAGAAGTAAAGGCGCCAAAGATCGAATTCCCCCAGGCCGATTATCCGATCAAAGTGATCAGCGATACGGGCGTCGGTCGGGAAGCCGAGGTGATCGCCATCGTGTCCAAACACGCCGAGATCAACCTGGGCAAGACCGTGGAGCGGCAAAGCAGCACGGGTAAATACACCACGACCCAGCTGTATATCCTGGCCACCGATCAGGACCAGCTCTACAACATCAACAGCGAACTGCGGGCCACCGGCTTCGTGCACATGGTGCTTTGATGTCAAGTGTCCTGGGCTTTCGCGAGCTCGGCCAGATGGACTACGAGCCTGTCTGGCATGCCATGCAGCGGTTCACCAACGAGCGCGGCAGCTCGGCCCCCGATGAAGTCTGGCTGGTGGAACACCCGCCGGTGTTCACCCAGGGGCAGGCCGGCAAGGCCGAGCATCTGCTGGTTCCGGGTGATATTCCGGTGGTGCAGGTCGACCGAGGTGGCCAAGTGACTTACCATGGGCCCGGTCAACTGGTCGCCTATCTGTTGCTGGACGTGCGCAAGCTGGGTTTTGGCGTGCGCGATCTGGTCAGCCGGATGGAGGCTTGCCTGATCGAGCTGCTGGCCAGCTACGGCGTGACCGCTGCGGCCAAGCCCGATGCGCCCGGCGTGTATGTCGACGGCGCGAAAATCGCGTCCCTGGGGCTGCGTATTCGCCACGGGTGTTCCTTTCACGGCCTGGCCTTGAACGTGGACATGGACCTGGCGCCGTTCCGACGGATCAACCCCTGTGGTTACGCAGGGCTGGCGATGACGCAACTGAGCGACCACGCCACACCGATTAAATTTGCCGAGGTAAGTGCCCGGCTGCGTGCGCAGCTCGTCAAACACCTCGACTATGCTGAGCAGACGACCCTTACGGGCGGAATCGACTGATTATGACTACTGATGCAGTGCAAACCATGATCCCGACGGTGGACGTTACCGACCGTCCAGCCCCGGCCCCGCGTGCCAAGGTGGAAGCCGGCGTCAAGCTGCGCGGCGCCGAGAAGGTTGCACGCATCCCGGTGAAGATCATTCCGACCACCGAACTGCCGAAGAAGCCTGACTGGATCCGCGTGCGTATCCCGGTTTCGCCGGAAGTCGACCGTATCAAGGCCCTGCTGCGCAAGCACAAGCTGCACAGCGTGTGCGAAGAAGCGTCCTGCCCGAACCTGGGCGAGTGCTTTTCCGGCGGTACGGCCACCTTCATGATCATGGGTGACATCTGCACCCGTCGTTGCCCGTTCTGCGACGTGGGCCATGGCCGTCCGAAGCCACTGGACACCAGCGAGCCGGAAAACCTGGCCGTGGCCATCGCCGACCTCAAGCTCAAGTACGTAGTGATCACCTCGGTGGACCGCGACGACCTGCGTGACGGCGGTGCCCAGCACTTTGCCGACTGCATCCGCGAGATCCGCAAGCTGTCGCCGAACGTGATGCTCGAAACCCTGGTACCGGACTACCGTGGCCGTATGGATGTGGCGCTGGAAATCACCGCTGCCGAGCCGCCGGATGTGTTCAACCACAACCTGGAAACCGTGCCACGCCTGTACAAGGCAGCGCGTCCGGGTTCGGACTACCAGTGGTCGCTGACCCTGCTGCAGAAATTCAAGCAGATGATGCCGCACGTACCGACCAAATCCGGCCTGATGCTGGGCCTGGGCGAAACCGATGATGAAGTGATCGAAGTCATGAAGCGCATGCGCGAACACGACATCGACATGCTGACCCTGGGCCAGTACCTGCAACCCTCCCGAAACCACTTGCCGGTGCAGCGTTTCGTGCACCCGGACACCTTCGCCTGGTTCGCCGAGGAAGGCTACAAGATGGGCTTCAAGAACGTTGCGTCCGGCCCGCTGGTTCGGTCCTCGTACCACGCCGACGAACAGGCCAAGCTGGTGAAGGCGAGTCTGGTTTCGTAATACCGCTGCTCAAATCTGGGAGCGGACTTATGTGGGAGCTGGCTTGCCTGCGATAGCATCACCTCGGT
>NZ_JBSVWB010000052.1:0-44555 GCF_054071795.1 Pseudomonas sp. SDO5271_S396 | reverse complement strand
CGGTGTGACTGATACACCGAGTCGTCCGCATCGCAGGCAAGCCAGCTCCCACATGGATTTGGGTACGCCTGAACATCGTCTTTGCATTTTTTTCACACGCCATCCGGATAATCGTCAGCCTTTAGCGCGCGGGCCCTGTGTTCCTGTGCTTTACCTAACGTGAACCCCCGGAAAAAGCGCCCAATGGCCGTGCCCCTGCCTACTATCACTCCCAAACCGCGATCCCGCTTTGCCCTGCGCTGGTACTCCTGGCTCCTGCTGGTCGGGGCGATTGTGTATGGCGTCGCCTGGGCCATGCACTGGGATGATCGTGGCGCGCTTTGGGTGCTGGAGCGTTTCGAGTCGCCGACCGAGCGCCAGGCCAGTGTCTGGCTGCCGGACTACCATGCCGTGATCGACGCCAAGTTGCTGCCGGGCATGGAGAAGGACGAAGCCTCGGACGTTGCCTACAACCCCCAAACCAAGACCCTGTTTTCCGTCATGGGCAAAAACCCGTTCCTGGTCGAGCTGAGCCTGCAAGGCGATGTGCTGCGCAAGATGCCGCTCAATGGCTGGAACAACCCGGAAGGCCTGACGGTACTGGAAAACGGCTTGATGGCCGTGGTCGATGAGCGCCAACACAGCCTGACCATCGTCAAGGTCGATGCCGCCACCACCCAGTTGAGCAAGGCTGACTTCCCCAGTTATGACCTGGGTCCATCCAAGGACCAGAACAAAGCGTTCGAAGCCATCACCTGGGACCCGCGCAACCAGCAGATCATCTTGGGTGAGGAGCGCCCTCCAGCGCTGTTCACCTGGAAAAGCGATGGCAGCCAGACCCTGAATGGCGACAAACAGAAGCTGGCCAGCACCGAGCTGGACATGCGCAACCTGTCGGCGCTGGCCATCGACCCACGTACCGGCCACTTGCTTGCATTGTCCGCCGATTCCCACCTGTTGCTGGAGCTGGATGAAAAGGGTGAACAGGTCAGCTTCATGACGTTGCTGGGCGGTTTCAACGGGCTGAAGAGCACCATTCCCCGGGCCGAAGGGGTGACCATGGACGAAAACGGAACGCTGTATGTGCTTAGCGAGCCGAATCTGTTCTATCGTTTCGAGAAGCAGCGATAACACCCCGATTACGTCGGATAAGTCTCTATAAACGGCAGTCGCCAGACATCAAGGTGCGTTTAAGTTTAAATTCAGAGAAGCGTGATATTTATTCGCCACTTTTGACTTTGAGCCCGCCCCGATGCGCCGATTCGCCCGCCCCAAACCGATATTCCTGATGCTCGCGCTGATCGCCCTGATCGGCGCCGGGGCTGTTGCGCAGCACTTTCGCCTGTTCGAGCGCGCCTGGTTCAACTGGCAAGTGTGGCGCAAACCAGCGGATGAGCGCTCGATCGGTCTGGCGGATTACCGGGTGGCGCTGGAAGCCCAGGTGATCGACGGGCTCGACGACGATGTCTCGGCACTGACCTTCGACCCGGTGCGCAAAAGCCTGTTTACCGTCACCAATAAAAACGCCGAACTGATCGAGCTGTCCCTTGAAGGCAAGATCCTGCGGCGCATTCCGCTGGTGGGTTTCGGTGATGCCGAGGCGGTGGAGTTCATCAGTGAGAACATTTATGTGATCAGCGATGAGCGTCAGCAGCGGCTGATCAAGGTGCACGTGGATGACGATACCCAGTTCCTCGATGCCGCCGACGCGGAACAGATGACCCTGGGCGTGCACGTCGGTGGCAACAAGGGGTTTGAAGGGCTGGCCTACGATTCGGTGGGCAAGCGCCTGTTTGTGGCGAAAGAGCGCGACCCGATGCTGATCTATGAAGTGCATGGTTTTCCCCATTACAAACCGGAAAAAACCTATTCGGTGCACGTGATCAATAACCCCAGGCGCGACGCCGGGCTGTTCGTGCGTGACCTCTCAAGCCTGCAATACGACGAGCGCAGCGGCCATTTACTGGCACTGTCCGATGAGTCGTTTCTGGTGCTGGAGCTCGATATCGACGGTCGCCCCTTGAGCAGTCTGTCTCTGCTCAAGGGGCGCCATGGCCTGACAAAGCGGGTGCCGCAGGCCGAGGGGATCGCCATGGATGACGACGGTACGCTGTACCTCGTCAGCGAGCCGAACCTGTTCTATGTCTTCAAGAAAACCATCCCTGAAGTACCGAAGTAACGCATCAGGCCTTGAGGGTTTTGACGCCTTCGGAAGTGCCCAGCAGCAGAACGTCGGCAGGGCGCGCCGCGAACAGGCCATTGGTGACCACGCCAACGATCGCATTGATCTGGGTCTCAAGGGCGACCGGATCGGTGATCTGCAGGTTGAACACATCGAGGATGATGTTGCCGTTGTCGGTCAGCACGCCTTCGCGATACACCGGGTCGCCGCCCAGTTTCACCAGTTCGCGGGCCACGTGGCTGCGAGCCATCGGGATCACTTCCACCGGCAGTGGGAAGGCGCCGAGCACCGGCACCAGCTTGCTGGCGTCGGCGATGCAGATGAAGGTCTTGGCCACGGCGGCGACGATCTTCTCGCGGGTCAGCGCTGCGCCGCCGCCCTTGATCAGGTTCAGGCGGGCGTCGCTTTCATCGGCGCCGTCGACGTAGAACTCCAGGTCGCTCACGGTATTGAGCTCGTACACTGGAATGCCATGGCCCTTGAGACGGGCAGCGGTGGCTTCGGAACTGGCCACTGCGCCATCGAACGCGCCTTTGTGCAGGGCCAGTGCATCGATAAAGCAGTTGGCGGTGGAGCCGGTGCCGACGCCGACGATGCTCTTGTCGTCGAGTTTGGGAAGGATTAAATCGACGGCGGCCTGGGCCACTGCCTGTTTGAGTTGATCCTGGGTCATGCGGGCTCCGGAACGGGCGGGGAGTTATCGAGGGCGGCGAGTATAACCCAACAAAACCTCGGGATTCGTGTGGTCGCCCGGCCAAAAGCCGGGTTAGACTCCTTGGCCCTGCCAAACCGTGAAAGTAGAAGCCCGCCGATGCTTGAACACTACGTCAAAAAGATCCTCACCTCGCGCGTCTATGACGTCGCCGTAGAAACCCCGCTGCAGAGCGCCCGTCAGCTCTCCGAGCGGCTGGGCAACCAGATCTGGCTCAAGCGTGAAGACTTGCAGCCGGTGTTCTCGTTCAAGATTCGCGGCGCCTACAACAAGCTCACCCAGTTGAGCGACGCCGAGCGTGCACGTGGCGTGGTGACGGCCTCGGCGGGCAACCATGCCCAGGGCCTGGCCCTGGCGGCCAAGGTGCTGGGGGTCAAGGCCACGATCGTGATGCCCAAAACCACCCCGGAGATCAAGGTCGAAGGCGTGCGCTCCCGTGGCGGCAAAGTAGTGCTGCACGGTGATTCGTTCCCGGAAGCCCTGGCCTATTCGTTGAAGCTGGTCGACGAAAAAGGCTACGTCTATATCCACCCCTACGATGATCCGCACACCATTGCCGGGCAGGGCACCGTGGCCATGGAAATCCTGCGCCAGCACCCGGGTCCGCTGGACGCGATCTTCGTACCGGTGGGCGGCGGCGGGCTGATCGCCGGTATTGCGGCGTACGTGAAATACCTGCGCCCGGAAATCAAGATCATCGGCGTCGAGCCGGACGACTCCAACTGCCTGCAAGCTGCGCTGGCCGCTGGCGAGCGCGTGGTGTTGCCGACCGTCGGGATCTTTGCCGATGGCGTGGCAGTGGCGCAGATCGGCCAGCACACCTTCGATATCTGCAAGGAATATGTCGACGAAGTGATCACCGTGAGCACCGATGAAATCTGTGCCGCGATCAAGGATATCTACGACGACACCCGGTCCATCACCGAGCCGGCAGGCGCGCTGGGTGTGGCCGGGATCAAGAAGTACGTGGAAACCCGTGGCGTCAGCGGGCAGACCCTGGTGGCCATCGATTCCGGCGCCAACGTCAACTTCGACCGTCTGCGCCATGTGGCCGAGCGCGCCGAGCTGGGTGAGGGTCGCGAAGCCATCATCGCCGTGACCATCCCCGAAAAGCCGGGCAGCTTCAAGGCGTTTTGCGAGGCCGTGGGCAAGCGCCAGATCACCGAATTCAACTACCGCTACCACTCCGGCAGCGAAGCGCACATCTTCGTTGGCGTGCAGACTCACCCGGAAAACGATCCGCGCAGCGCGCTGATCGCCAGTCTGACCGACCAGGGGTTCCCGGTGCTGGACTTGACCGAGAACGAGTTGGCCAAGTTGCACATCCGCCATATGGTCGGCGGGCATGCGGCGCAGGTCAGCGATGAAGTGGTATTCCGTTTCGAATTCCCCGAGCGTCCGGGCGCCCTGTTCAACTTTCTTAACAAATTGGGCGGGCGCTGGAACATCTCGATGTTCCACTATCGCAACCACGGCGCAGCCGACGGCCGTGTGGTCGCGGGTCTGCAAGTACCGGCGAGCGAACGTCACCTGGTGCCGGCGGCCCTCGAAGCCATTGGCTACCCGTATTGGGATGAAAGCGATAACCCGGCCTACAAACTGTTCCTCGGTTGAGCGACTACGCTGATTGGGGCGACCTTTAAGGAATAGGACACATGGAAACCCTGACCACCCTGAAAGTGATCCACATCGCGGCCACCGCGTTGCTGTTGCTCAGCGGCCTGGGCCTGGCGCTGCTGGCCTGGCGCAAGCGCAGCGCCGGCCCGGCGGTGACCGTGCAGCGCCCGTGGGCGTTCGTATGGTTGTTGATGGGCATTTGCGTGGTGAGCATGCCGTTCACCGGTTGGTGGCTGGTGCACCTGATCGGCTGGCCGCTGGGGCAGACCTGGATCCTGGGCTCCAGCATCCTTTACACCGTGGCGGCGCTGGCCTGGTTCTGGCTGGTGGCTCGCCTCAATCGCCTGCGCAAGGGCGAGGGTGGCAGTCTGAATTTCACCTTGGTGCTGGCGGTGGTCAGCCTGGTGGGCTTCGTGGCGATTGCCGGGTTGATGGGCGCCAAGCCGGTTTAAGGCTTAAGGCCGAGTCGCCTTCATCGCAGGCAAGCCAGCTCCCACCTTGGGATGCGTTCCCCTGTGGGAGCTGGCTTGCCTGCGATAGCGCACTCAACTGCGCAGCGAAATTACCGGCCAGCCACGTTTCTCGGCTTCGGCCCGCAGATTCGGGTCCGGATCCACCGCCACCGCATGGGTCACTTGCTCCAACAGCGGCAGGTCATTCATCGAATCGCTATAGAAATAGCTGTCTTCCAGGCTATGCCCGGTCTCTTCCAGCCAACGGTTCAGGCGTGTCACCTTGCCTTCGCGAAAGCACGGCACGTCGGTGCTGCGCCCGGTATAACGACCATTTTCCATCTCGCACTCGGTGGCGATCAGGGTTTCCACGCCCAGGCGCGCGGCAATCGGTGCAGTGACGAAACGGTTGGTGGCGGTGATGATCACCAGCTTGTCACCGGCGGCGCGGTGTTTGGCGAGCAATTCGGCGGCCTTGGGCAGCATCAGGGCGTCGATGCAGTCGCGCATGAAGTCGTTGTGCCACTCATCCAACTGGGCCATCTCGGTGCGGCCGAGGATTTCCAGGCTGAAGTTCAGGTAGGCGGCGTTGTCCAGCTTGCCTGCCAGGTAGTCCTGGTAGAACTCGTCGTTGCGAGCCTTGTAGGCCACCGGGTCGAGAATCCCCCGTTCACACAGGTAATCGCCCCACGCGTGATCGCTGTCACCGCCGAGAAGGGTGTTGTCCAAGTCGAATAAAGCCAGGCGCATTGCAGTTACTCGCTGAAAAGTCTGTAAAAAGGCGTCCAGAATACGGTCTTTTCACAAGAGTGCACATAAGGTAAGAAGCCTCGTTGCCGCTTGATCAACCTTTGTGGAACAATGCGGCGACATGCGTTTGCGAGGTTGTTGCCGTGATCGACCCCGATGGTTTCCGTCCTAATGTCGGGATTATTCTTACGAATGATGCCGGACAGGTGCTATGGGCTCGCCGAATCAACCAAGATGCCTGGCAGTTTCCCCAGGGTGGAATCAACCCCGACGAAACCCCTGAAGACGCCTTGTACCGTGAGTTGAACGAAGAAGTCGGCCTTGAGCGTGAAGATGTACAAATTCTGGCCTGTACCCGAGGTTGGTTGCGCTATCGTTTGCCGCAACGGCTGGTGCGTACCCACAGCCAACCGCTGTGCATCGGCCAAAAGCAGAAATGGTTTCTCCTGCGGCTGATCTCCAACGAGCAGCGGGTGCGGATGGACCTGACCGGTAAACCGGAATTCGATGGCTGGCGCTGGGTCAGCTATTGGTACCCGCTGGGCCAGGTGGTGACATTCAAGCGCGAGGTTTATCGTCGCGCTCTCAAAGAGCTTGCCCCGCGCCTTTTAGCGCGCGACTGACGACGGAGTTCGACCCCGAGCCATGCTCAATACGCTGCGCAAGATCGTCCAGGAAGTTAACTCCGCCAAGGATCTCAAGGCGGCGTTGGGGATTATTGTGTTGCGCGTCAAGGAAGCCATGGGCAGCCAGGTCTGCTCGGTTTACCTGCTGGACCCCGAGACCAACCGTTTTGTGCTGATGGCCACCGAGGGCTTGAACAAGCGCTCCATCGGCAAGGTCAGCATGGCGCCCAATGAAGGTCTGGTGGGCCTGGTGGGGACGCGTGAAGAACCCCTGAACCTTGAACACGCCGCCGATCACCCGCGTTATCGCTACTTTGCCGAAACCGGCGAAGAGCGTTACGCCTCGTTCCTCGGCGCGCCGATCATCCATCACCGTCGTGTCGTCGGTGTATTGGTCATCCAGCAAAAAGAACGCCGCCAGTTCGACGAAGGTGAAGAAGCCTTCCTCGTGACCATGAGCGCACAGCTCGCCGGCGTTATCGCCCACGCCGAAGCCACCGGCTCGATTCGCGGCCTGAATCGCCAGGGCAAGGGTATCCAGGAAGCCAAGTTCGTCGGTGTGCCGGGTTCGCCGGGTGCAGCGGTGGGTACCGCCGTGGTCATGTTGCCGCCGGCTGATCTGGACGTGGTGCCGGACAAGACCGTCGATGACATCGACGCTGAAATCAAACTGTTCAAGACCGCCCTGGAAGGGGTGCGCGCCGACATGCGCAACCTGTCGACCAAGCTGGCCACCCAGCTGCGCCCCGAAGAGCGTGCGTTGTTCGACGTGTACCAGATGATGCTCGACGACGCATCCCTGGGGAACGAAGTCAAAACCGTGATCAAGACCGGCCAGTGGGCTCAGGGCGCACTGCGCCAAGTGGTCACCGATCACGTCAATCGCTTTGAAATGATGGATGACGATTACCTGCGCGAGCGGGCCTCGGACGTGCGCGACCTCGGTCGCCGGCTGTTGGCCTACCTGCAGGAAGATCGAACCACCAACATGGTTTTCCCCGACAACACCATTCTGGTCAGTGAAGAACTGACCGCCACCCAGCTCGGTGAAGTGCCGGAAGGCAAGCTGGTGGGCCTGGTGTCGGTACTCGGTTCGGGTAACTCCCACGTCGCGATCCTGGCCCGGGCCATGGGCATTCCGACGGTGATGGGTCTGGTGGACCTGCCGTATGCCAAGGTCGACGGCATCGACATGATCGTCGACGGCCATCGCGGTGAAGTCTTCACCAACCCCAGCGATGTACTGCGCAAGCAATACGGCGAGGTGGTGGAAGAAGAGAAACAACTGGCGCAGGGCCTCGATTCGTTGCGCGAACTGCCGTGTGTGACCACCGATGGCCATCGTGTGCCGCTGCTGGTCAACACCGGTCTTCTGGCCGACGTGGCCCGTGCGCAACAGCGCGGCGCCGAGGGCGTGGGGCTGTACCGTACCGAAGTGCCGTTCATGATCAACCAGCGCTTCCCGAGCGAGAAGGAGCAGTTGGCGATCTATCGCGAGCAACTGCAAGCCTTCCACCCGTTGCCGGTGACCATGCGCAGCCTGGACATCGGCGGTGACAAGTCGTTGTCGTATTTCCCCATCAAGGAAGACAACCCGTTCCTGGGCTGGCGCGGCATTCGCGTGACCCTCGACCACCCGGAAATCTTCCTGGTGCAGACTCGCGCCATGCTCAAGGCCAGCGAAGGGCTGAACAACCTGCGCATCCTGCTGCCGATGATCTCCGGCACCCACGAGCTGGAAGAGGCCTTGCACCTGATCCACCGCGCCTGGGGCGAAGTGCGTGACGAAGGCGCCGACGTGCCGATGCCGCCGATTGGCGTGATGATCGAAATTCCGGCGGCGGTGTACCAGGCCAAGGAGCTGGCGCGGCAGGTGGACTTCCTGTCGGTGGGTTCCAACGACCTGACCCAGTACCTGCTGGCCGTGGATCGCAACAACCCACGGGTCGCCGACCTCTACGACTATCTGCACCCGGCGGTGCTGCAAGCCCTGCAACATGTGGTGCGCGAGGCCCATGCCGAAGGCAAGCCGGTGAGCATCTGCGGTGAAATGGCCGGCGATCCGGCGGCCGCGGTACTGTTGATGGCGATGGGCTTTGACAGCCTGTCGATGAACGCCACCAACTTGCCTAAAGTGAAATGGATGCTGCGCCAGGTCGGACTGGGCATGGCCAAGGAGTTGCTGGAAGAGTTGATGACTATCGACAATCCGCAAGTTATCCACAGCTCGCTGCAACTGGCGCTGAAAAACCTGGGGCTGACGCGGATGATCAACCCGGCCTCTGCCAAAACCCTCTAGACCGAGTCGCCTTCATCGCAGGCAAGCCAGCTCCCACAGGGGAATGAATTTCCAGTGTGGGGGCTGGCTTGCCTGCGATGAGGATGGTCCAGGCGCCTCAAATGTGGAGTTCTACTTCGCCGAGTCGTCCACCCTGCGGTCCGAAACTGCGCTCCACCATGCGCCGCGTCCCATCCGCATTCACAATCAACGCCGTGCTCGCCCTTGTCCCGTAACTCTGGCTGGCGATAAACACGCTCGACAGCAGGCTCTCCGTCGCCAACCCCACTCCGGTATCCGGCAGTTCTGCAAAGGGCGCCGTCTGCGGGTCACTCAATATCGCCAGCAACGCTTCCGGCTGCGGGTCATTCAACACATCGCTCAATGCTGCGCGAGCCTTGAGCAGCTTCGGCCAGGGCGTGTCCAGCCCGGCATTGGACAACCCATAAATGCCCGCCGCCAACCGCGTCGGTTCTGTGTGATGCGCGTTGTAGTGCCACAGCTCATCCCGCGTGCCCACCAGCAGGTTAAACCCGGCATATTCGATCGAACGACCGTTAACGTCCGCCAAATATTGCTCAACAGGCTGCGAACCGCTGAGAAAGCGCGCGACCAGTTCGCCCCGCGACTTGCGCGCCGGCGGCTGGTGCGGGTCGCGAATATTGGTCAGCGCTGCAAAGCGGCCCTCGGTATTGACCCCCAGCCAGGTGCCGCCGGCTTCCTGATCGCGCCCGGCGTATACCCCGGGCGCATCCTGCCACTGGGCCAGCGGCAGGCTGGGGCGAGCGTAGAATTCATCGCGGTTGGCCGCGACGATCAGCGGTTGGGCGTGGCCCGGCCGCCAGGCAAAGACAATCAGGCACATCAGGTGATTCCCGTTTGTGTTTTCGGCCACTCTACCCACACCGGTGCGCACGTTCCATCGTCTCCAGTTGGGTTGCATGCCTTCCATCCGTTAACATGCCGGTCTGTGTCTGGGGGCTCCCATGGAATTTGTGCTGTATTTGCTGCTGGGCGCCTGCGCGGGCGTGCTCGCCGGGCTGTTCGGCGTGGGCGGCGGGATCATCATCGTGCCGGTGCTGGTGTTCAGTTTCACCTTGCAAGGTTTCGACCCACAGGTCCTGACCCACCTGGCGGTCGGCACGTCCCTGGCGACGATCATTTTTACCTCGGTCAATGCCGTGCGTGAGCACCACCGACGCGGCGCGGTGCGTTGGCCGATCTTCGTGTGGATGACCGTGGGCATCCTGATCGGCGCCGGTTTTGGTGCGCTGACCGCCGAGGCGATTTCCGGCCCGCACCTGCAGAAGATCATTGGTGTGTTTGCGCTGCTGGTGGCCGTGCAACTGGCGCTGGAGGTCAAGCCCAAGGCCAGCCGGACCGTGCCGGGCAAGGCCGGGTTGACCCTGGCCGGCACGCTGATCGGCTGGGCCTCGGCGATTTTCGGGATTGGCGGCGGTTCGTTGACCGTGCCTTTCCTGACCTGGCGCAGCGTGCCGATGCAGCAGGCCGTGGCCACCTCATCGGCCTGTGGCCTGCCGATTGCGGTGGCCAGTGCATTAAGTTTCATGATTCTGGGCTGGCATGACCCGCTGTTGCCCGCTCATAGTCTAGGGTTCGTGTATTTGCCGGCCCTGGTGGGCATTGCCCTGACCAGCATGGTGTTCGCCCGTTTCGGCGCACGGCTGGCGCACCGGTTGTCACCGCGTTTGCTCAAGCGGCTGTTCGCCGGCCTGCTGTTCTGTGTTGGTTTGAATTTTCTGTTGTAACGAAGGCTTAATCGCGCCCGGGCATGGTCCGCTCGCCTAACGAATGATTTAACGAGGAGTCGCAATGCTGCCTTACCCGCAGATCGACCCGGTGGCCCTGGCCATCGGTCCGCTGAAAATCCACTGGTACGGGTTGATGTACCTGATCGGCATCGGCGGTGCCTGGCTGCTGGCTTCCCGGCGCCTGAACCGCTTCGATCCGACCTGGACCAAGGAGAAGCTCTCCGACATGGTGTTCTGGTTGTCGATGGGGGTGATTGTCGGCGGGCGCCTGGGGTATGTGCTGTTCTACGATCTGTCCGCGTATATCGCCAACCCGACGCTGATCTTCGAAGTGTGGAAAGGCGGCATGGCGTTCCACGGTGGTTTCATCGGCGTGATGATCGCCGCATGGTGGTTCGGGCGGCGCAATGGCAAGTCGTTCTTTCAACTGATGGACTTCGTCGCGCCGATGGTGCCGATCGGCTTGGGCGCCGGGCGCATCGGCAACTTCATCAACGCCGAGCTGTGGGGCAAACCGACCGACGTGCCGTGGGCCATGGTGTTCCCGCCGTTCAGCGACCCGGCGCAATTGCCGCGCCACCCGTCGCAGCTTTACCAATTCGCATTGGAAGGCGTGGCGCTGTTCCTTATCCTCTACATCTTCTCGCGCAAGCCACGCCCGACCATGGCCGTGTCCGGCATGTTCGCGCTGTTCTATGGCATCTTCCGTTTCATCGTCGAGTTCGTCCGCGTGCCGGATGCACAGCTGGGCTACCTGGCGTTCGGTTGGGTGACCATGGGTCAGATCCTCAGCCTGCCGATGATCCTGGGCGGCCTGGGCCTGCTGTGGTGGGCGTACAATCGCCCGCAGCCCTTGAAGAACGCCGCGCTTTAAATTCGAATGCCGGGGCTCTTCCTTGCAGGGATGAGCCTCCTTGGCTTCAACGATACGGGTACCCAAATGAAGCAATATCTCGAACTGCTGAACGACGTCGTGACCAATGGATTGACCAAGGGCGATCGCACCGGCACCGGCACCAAGGCCGTGTTCGCCCGTCAGTTTCGGCATAACCTGGCCGACGGCTTCCCGCTGCTGACCACCAAGAAGCTTCACTTCAAAAGTATCGCCAATGAACTGATCTGGATGTTGAGTGGCAACACCAATATCCAGTGGCTCAATGAAAATGGCGTGCGCATCTGGGATGAATGGGCCACCGAAGAAGGTGACCTGGGCCCGGTGTACGGCGAGCAGTGGACCGCCTGGCCGACCAAGGACGGCGGCAAGATCAACCAGATCGACTACATGGTCGAGACGTTGAAGACCAACCCCAACAGCCGGCGGATCCTGTTCCACGGCTGGAACGTCGAATACCTGCCGGACGAGACCAAGAGCCCCCAGCAGAACGCGCTCGACGGCAAGCAAGCGCTGCCGCCATGCCATTTGCTGTACCAGGCATTCGTGCATGACCGGCACCTGTCGATGCAGCTGTATATCCGCAGCTCCGACGTCTTCCTAGGCCTGCCGTACAACACCGCGGCGCTGGCCCTGTTGACCCACATGCTGGCGCAGCAGTGCGACCTGATCCCCCACGAGATCATCGTCACCACTGGCGACACCCACGCGTACAGCAACCACATGGAACAGATCCAGACCCAGCTGGCGCGCACGCCGAAGAAACTGCCGGAACTGGTGATCAAGCGCAAACCCGCGTCGATCTACGACTACAGGTTCGAAGACTTCGAAATCGTCGGTTACGACGCCGACCCCAGCATCAAGGCCGACGTCGCCATCTGACCGCTAGACGCAGGTGTAGCCCGCATCCGCATTGATGATCGAGCCTGTCAGCAGGCTCGAAGCATCGGAGGCGAGGAACTGCACCAGCGACGCCACTTCATGGGGTTGCCCCATGCGCCCGGCGGGGGTCATGTCCAGCCAGCGCTGAATCAACCCCGGCTGGCTTTCCAGCCCATGCAGCAACGGCGTTTCGATATACGTCGGCGCCACCGCATTGACCCGCACCCCACGGGTGGCCCACTCCACCGCCAAAGACTTGGTCAGTTGATGCACCCCGGCTTTGGACGCGTTGTAGTGACATTGCGGCTGCGGCACATTCACCACCTGCCCTGACATCGACCCGATATTGATCACCGACCCGCGCCCGGCTTCCAGCATGCGCCGACCAAAACCCCGGCAAGTACGAAACACACCGGTCAGGTTGACGGTGATCACCTTGTCCCATTCCTCGTCAGTCATCTCCTCGGCTGGAGTGTTGGTGACGATGCCGGCGTTGCATACCAGAATGTCCAGCGGCGGCAGCGACGTGGCCAATGCTTTGATCGCGGCGCTGTTCGTTACATCCAACGCTTCCGCGCGCGCGACATAACCTTTCTCGACCAACTTCTGTGCAGTCGCCAAGGCTCGGGCATGCAAGATATCGGTGCAAATCACCTCAGCCCCGGTCGCCGCCAAAGCCTCGGCAATCGCCGCCCCAATACCCTGACCAGCCCCCGTCACCAGCGCCAGCTTGCCGTTCAGCGCCTGTTTTTCCGAATAATTCATCCCGCATCCCTCACACAAATGAAAAGCCAGCCACACACGCTTTTGATCCTGCTTTTGATCCTGCTTTTGATCTTGATCCTGGGCGCCCCATCAACCACGCTGGCCGGAAGTCGATATTGATTTGGGGGGTAAACCGGCAGGGATGCCGGTTTAGCCGCCCCGCGCCATGGATGGCGCGTGGCGGCGGCCCTCCAAATCAATGTCGGATTGCGGGCACACCGAGCCTAAGCGAGGTGCCCAGTGGTGGGGCAAGAGCCTTTTGGTTACTTTTGGGCTGTTCAAAAGTGACCCGCTGTAAGAGCGGAACCATAAGCTGCCGTTACCTAAATAATGGATATATACACCGACAAACCGCCATCGCAGGCAAGCCAGCTCCCACATTTCGAATGCGGTGAGCCAGACAAACCAGCTCCCACATTTCGAATGCGGCGAGCCAGACAAACCAGCTCCCACATTTCGAATGCGATGAGCCAGACAAACCAGCTCCCACATTTCAATCACGGTGAGCCAGGCAAATCCCGAACGCCCTCATCAAGTCAGCGCACAACGCAACGCTTCACCACGCAAGCCGCGCAACGCTTCCTCACTGGCCAGCCGCTGCAACGCATCCACCGACGCATCGGAAAAAAACGCCGCATGGGGCGACACCAACAAATGCGGCGCACTGCGCAACGGCGAATCCCCCGGCAATGGCTCCTTCTCAAACACATCGAGTCCCGCGCCCGACAACTGCCCGTTGACCAACGCCTGGGCCAGCGCCGTTTCATCGATCAACCCGCCACGGGAACAGTTGATGAGGATCGCGCCCCTGGGCATCTTCGCGATGGCGTCCGCGTTGATCACGTGGCGCGTCTCGGGCGTCAGCGGTACATGCAGCGACAGCACATTGGCACAGGCAATCACCTCGGCCTGCGACATCGGCTCGATCCCCGACTCCCGCGCCTGCTGGTTGGTGACATACGGGTCATAACCCACCAGCGTGCAGCCGAACGCCGACATGCGCGCAGCAAACGCGCGGGCAATGCGCCCCAGGCCGATCAGGCCCACGGTGGTGTCACGCAGGGAGCGCACGCCGTCGACCATCTGCGCGATCTTCCACTCGCCGTTGCGAATGCCGCTACCGTAGTGATCGAGCTTGCGCGCCAGGGCCAGGGTCATCGCGGCGGCGTGATCGGCCACCTCTTCGACGCCATAGTCCGGCACGTTGCACACCCGAATTCCCAGCGCTTTGGCGGCGGCCAGGTCGACGTTGTCCACACCGACGCCGTAACGCACCACCACCGCTCCCGGCGCCATGGCGGCCATCACGCGGTGGGTCATGGGCGCGAAATTATTGAGCACCGCATGGGCGCCACGCACGGCGTCCAGGGTTTCGTCTTCGCTGCGGCACTGATGTTCAGAGAATTGCGCGCCGACCAATGCGGCGGCTGCCTGTTCATGGCGTGTGTTGCCGAACGCCTGGTCGGTCACGACGAACTTCTGGCTCATAGCAGCCCCCGTTTTGCCAGGTTGCGCATCAGCGCGCGGGTACCGTAGGTCCAGGGCGCGGCTTCGTCGGAGTACACGACGGTGTTGCGCAGGGTGCCCAGCAGCGGCGTGGAGATTTCCACCAGGTCGCCGGCCTTGTGGGTAAAGCCCGAGCCCTTTTTCTCGCGGTCCTGGGTCGGCGCGAACATGGTGCCGAGGAACAGCATGAACCCGTCCGGGTATTGGTGCGAAGCGTTGCGCGTCTGCTTGACCAGCTCAGCCGGTTTGCGGCTGATCTCGGCCATGTTCGAACCGCCGGACATCTCAAAACCGTCGAGGCCGCTGACGGACAGGGTCAGGGTCGCGTTCTCAATGTCGGCAAGGGTGAAGTGTTCATCGAACAGGCGAATGAACGGGCCGATGGAGCATGACGCATTGTTGTCCTTGGCCTTGCCCAGCAGCAGCGCGGAGCGGCCTTCCACATCGCGCAGGTTCACGTCGTTGCCGAGGGTGGCGCCGCGAATATTGCCGTGGCCGTCCACCGCCAGCACCACTTCGGGTTCCGGGTTGTTCCATTCGGAGATGCGATTGATGCCCACCTGCGCGCCGTAACCGACCGCAGCCATGGGCTGGGATTTGGTGAATACCTCGGCATCCGGGCCGATGCCCACTTCCAGGTATTGCGACCACAGGCCCTCGGCAATCAGCGCGGCCTTGATCTCGGCAGCCTTGGCCGAACCGGCCTGCACATTGGACAGGCTGTCGCCGATCAGAGAACCGATCAACGCGCGCAGTTCATTGGCGCGGCCAGGATCGCCGGCGGTGCGTTCGTCGATCACGCGCTCGACCATGCTTCTGGCAAAGGTCACGCCGCAGGCTTTCAGCGCCTGGAAGTCGCACGGCGCCAGCAGGCAAGGGCGGTCCGAGTGATAGCCCATCTCGGAGGGTTCAAGGATCAGGTCGGCCAGGTCGCCCACCCGTTCACCGGTCAGGGTGTCGAAGCGCTCGGCGGGGTTGTTGTCGAGAAAGTCGGCCATGGAGACCACGGACGGGGTCACGTCGATCAGCACGTTTTCCCGCAGGATCACCACGCTGGGACCCTTGCCGGGAAGCCAGACCCGGCCGACCAATTTGGCGTGCTTGAGTGAGATGGGCAGCATGAGGGTGGTCCTTTATTGTTTGATATCTAGTAATGCTACTTTTCGATTTTGAGCACGGTCAAGCGATCTCGCATGAAAGAAATCGTACTTTTCGCGATAAAAAGCGCTTTTTTAGACTAATTTGCTGAAAAATAAGGCGAAAAATAAGTGTTTCAACCGTCTGTGGACGTTTTTGGTGCAAAGCGTCTCAGCATGAAATTTCGCCAGGCTATTGCAAAAAGCTAGCAATACTATATTTTCGAATTAAGCGAGTGGTTCAACCGCCAAGACAGGTGACGGAGCAGTTCAATGCATAACAATAATTTGCCCTCCGATTTGATTGCCGCGCTGGAAGGCGCCTTGTTTATCAACGGTCAGTTTCGTCAGGGTGCCGGTGCACGGTTGCCGGTGGAGAACCCGGCGACGGGTGAAGTCCTGGGGCATATCGCCGCCGCCACCCCCGCAGAAATCAACGAAGCGGTGGCTGCCGCGCGCCGTGCGTTTCTGGTCTGGTCCCGTGAATTGCCCAAGACCCGCGCCACCGCCTTGCACCGCCTGGGCGATTTGATCGCCGCCGATGCGCAGAACATGGCGCACGTGATGACCGCCGAGCAGGGCAAGCCGGTCAATGAAGCGCGCGGCGAAGTACTCAAGCTCGCCGAGGCGTGCCACTTCTATGCCGAAGAAGCCACCCGCGTGCACGGCGAAATCGTGCCCAACGACCAGCCGGGTTTCCAGAGCCTGGTGGTGCGCGAACCGGTTGGCGTAGTGGCCGCGATCACGCCCTGGAACTATCCGGCGGAACTGGTGGGTTGGAAGCTCTGCGCGAGCCTGGCGTCCGGTTGCACCATCGTGATCAAACCCGCTGAACTAACCCCTTACACCGCCCTGGCCATCGCGCAGAAATGCCTGGAAGCCGGGATTCCTGCCGGGGTGGTCAACGTACTGACCGGCAAGGGTTCCCAGGTTGGCCAAGCGTTGGTGGAGCACCCCGATGTCAGCAAGGTTGCCTTCACCGGCTCCAGCGCCGTGGGCTTACATATCCAGCGCAGTTGCCCGCAGGTCAAGCGCCTGTCCCTGGAACTGGGCGGCAACTGCCCGATGGTGGTGACCGCCAGCGCCGACGTGGCGGCAGCCGTCAAAGGCGCCACACGGCGCAGCTTTCGCAATTGCGGGCAGATCTGCATCGCGATCAACCGCATCTATGTGCACCGCTCGATCTACGACGAGTTCGTTACTCAACTGGGCGCCGCCGCCGACGCACTGACCGTGCGCAACGGCCTGGAAAACCCTGGCGCCGACCTGGGCGCGATGGCTTCCGCCGAGCCGCTGAATAAAACCCGTGACCACCTGGAAGATGCACTGGCCAAAGGCGCACGCCTGGTGGCCGGCGGCAAGGCGCCGCAAGGTGAGGAATTTGCCCGTGGGCATTTCTTCCGGCCCACGGTGGTCGCCGATTGCACCCACCAGATGCTCGTGATGAGCGAAGAAACCTTCGGCCCGCTGGTCGGGGTCGCGCCTTTCGATACCCTGGCCGAAGCCGTACAACTGGCCAACGACACGCCCTACGGCCTGGCCTCGTACGTGTATGCCCGCGACCTGGTGGATATCCACACCCTGTCGGCGCAGCTCGACTACGGCAACGTCGCCATCAACAACGTCGACGCCGGCATCATGAATGCGCCCTACGGTGGCCGCAAACAGAGTGGCGTGGGTTACGAACACGGGCGCGAAGGGTTGCTGGAGTACTTCAACTTCAAGCATGTGCGCTTGCACCATGGCGTCGGGAATTGAGCCATGCAGGCCCTTATTGGTATCGACATCGGCACCTCCGGGTGCAAGGCGTTGCTGCTCGACGTGCAAGGCGCGGTGATTGCCGCCGACACGGCGACCTATCCGCTGTCCCAACCCCGGCCCGGCTGGACCGAGCAAGACCCTGAGCTGTGGATCGAAGGCGCGCGCCGTGCGATCGCCGGTGTACTGGCCAAGGCGCCGGGCGTGGAGTTGCTCGCCGTGGGCCTGTCCGGGCAGATGCACGGGCTGGTGCCGCTGGACGCCGCGCATAACGTGCTGCGCCCGGCGATCCTGTGGAACGACCAGCGCAACGCCGCCGAGTGCGAGTGGGCCACCCAGGCCGCCGGTGGCCTCGACGGTCTGCTGGCCGCCACCGACAACCGCCTGCTGGTGGGCTACACCGGCGGCAAGATCCTGTGGATGCAACGCCATGAACCGGCGCTGTTCGCCCGCCTGGCCACGGTACTCAACCCCAAGGATTACCTGCGCCTGCGCCTGACCGGCGAAGTCGCCAGCGAAGTCTCCGACGCGTCGGGCACCGGCCTGTTCAATGTGCGTTCGCGGCAATGGGCGACCGGGCTGATCGAGACCCTGGGCATTGACTCGGCGGTGTTGCCGCCGGTGTTCGAATCCCAGGTGATTTCCGGTCGCGTCAGCGCAAGCGGTGCCCATCTGTTCGGCTTGCCCCAAGGCACGCCGGTGGCGGGCGGCGGTGGGGATTCGGTGATCCAGACCATCGGCTCCGGCGTGATCGCGCCGGGCGAATTACAGACCACCATCGGCACCGCCGGCATCCTCGCCGCCGCGCTGGACACGCCCCGGGACAACCCCGACGGTCGCCTGCAAGTGTTCTGCAACGTGGCGGCGGACAAATGGCATTGCATGGGCGTGTCGCTGAATGCCGGCGGTTCGATGAATTGGTTCCGCGACGCCCTGTGCGCGGGCGTGTCCTTCGACCAGATCGTCGCCGAAGCCGCCGACAGCCCGCCCGGTGCCCATGGGCTGTTGTTTCTGCCGTACCTCAACGGCGAGCGCTGCCCCTACCCGGACCCGGTCCTGCGTGCGGCCTTTATCGGCCTGACCGGTCGCCATCAACGTGGCGACATGGCCCGCGCGGTCATGGAGGGCTCGGTGTATGCCCTGGCCGACATGTACGCCTTGATGCGCCCGATGGGCATCACCGGCCAGGTGATCAAGGCGTCCGGTGGCGGTGCCCGTTCAGCGCTGTGGCGGCAATTGCAGGCGGATATTTTTGGCTGTGAGGTGGTGACCACCGAAGGCGCGGCCGAGGGGGCCGCGTTCGGTGCGGCGCTGGTGGCCGGGTTGGCGGTGAATGTCTGGACTGACGCGGCCAGCGCGGCGGCCAGTTGCCGAGCCATCACCCGCCAGGCGCCCGATGGCGCCACCGCTGAGGTGCACGCCCAGGCCCATCGCATTTATCGCTCTTTGTATCCGACGCTCCGGGACACCTTTGTCGAGCTCGGTGCCCCTCTTTTCGATTAGGAGTCTTTTCATGGCCGTCTACAACGCGCTGATTTTCGATCTCGACGGGACGCTCATCGACAGCGCTTCCGATATCGCGAAGGCCCTGAATGTCGGCTTCACGCTGAACGGCTGGCCCGAACTCGACCCGGATCATGTGGAGACCTTCCTTGGCAACGGGCCTCGGCGCCTGATCGTCGACATCCTCGAAGACCTCGGCATCGCCTATGACGAAGCCCAGGTGCAGCAGGCGTTCGAAGGTTATTTGCGCGCCTACATGGATGACCCGGCCGGGCGCACGCGGTTTTATCCCCATGTGCGCGAAGACCTGGTGGCGCTGCGCGAGGCCGGCATTCGCCTGGGCATCTGCACCAACAAAAACCACGCGGTCACCGGCAAGGTGCTGGCGCAATTGGGGTTGGCGGACTTGTTCGATGCGGCCATCGGCGCCGACGCGGTGCCGGCCTGCAAGCCCGATCCCGGTCACTTGCTCGCGGTCGCCGAGGCCATGGCGCTGGCGGATGACACCTGGGCTTATGTGGGCGACACCCGCGTCGACCAGCAAACCGCACGCGCCGCCGGCGTGGCGTTTTTTGTGGTGCCGTGGGGCGGTGGCCCGCTGGTGGAGATTTCCCCGGAGCAGCGCTTGAACCGTTTGGCTGATCTGTTACAACGCAGCCCACCAATCGCCAAGGAGCGGATATGAGCGACAGTTTGCTGCAACGCATTATTGATGAAAGCAAGAACATGCACCGCGCCGAGCGCCGGGTGGCGAATTTCGTCTCCACCTCGCCTTCGAAAGTGCTGCAAATGAGCATGGCGAAACTCTCGGAAACCTGTTCGGTGAGCGATCCGACGGTGATGCGTTTTTGCCGGCGCTTCGGCTTCGAGAGTTACCAGGAATTGAAACTGCACCTGGTGCAGAGCCTGGTGCCGTCGGCGCCGTTTGCCTACGAGCAGATCATCCCCGATGACAGCATCGACAACATTGTGCGCAAGACCTGCCGCAATTCGTTGAATGCGATCCAGCGTTTGGAAGAAGACCTCAAGCCCGAAACCGTCGCCGAAGCCGCGCGGCTGTTGCAGGCCGCCAGTTGGGTGGGCATCTACGCCACCGGCATTTCGGTGGTCAACGCGCTGGACGCCGAACACAAGTTCCAGCGCCTGGGCATGCGTTGCCAGGCCCTGCTCGGTGGCAAGCGCCAGGAGATGCACGCCGAAGGCGCGCGCAGCGGTGAAGTGGCGCTGATCTTCTCGCAGTCGGGCCACACCCGGCAGATGGTCGACATGGCGATTGCCGCGCGCAAGGCCGGGGCCAAAGTGGTGTCCATCGCCGCCGATGACAGCCCGCTGGCCAAGGTCTCCGACGTGCTGATCGCGGTAAAGCCCTACGAACACACCGAGCTGATGACGCCGCTGGCGTCACGGCTCAACCACCATCTGGTCACCAACATGCTGGTGGCGGCGATTGCCATCGCCAGCGGCAGTCAGTTCCCCGATCAACTGACCGCCCTCGATTCCTGGCGTACCGACAAAATTTAACCCCGATCCGTGGAGCAGGTAATGAGTAATCAACAGAACGAAGCCAAGAAGGTCGCCGCCCGCCGGGTGATCGAGGAGTTCGTGCGCGATGGCATGAAGCTGGGCCTGGGCTCCGGCACCACCTCGCATTTCTTCGTACGTGAGTTGGGCAAGCACGTGGCCAACGGCTTGAAACTGACCTGCACCACCACCTCGCGTTCCACCAACGATGTGGCGCGGGAAGTCGGCATCGAGATCACCGACCCCAACGAGATCGGGGAAATCGACCTGACCGTCGACGGCCCGGACGAGATCGACCACCACTTCAACATGATCAAGGGCGGTGGCGCTTGCCTGTTGTGGGAAAAGATCGTCGCCCACGCCTCCAAACGCATGATCTGCGTGACCGACGAAACCAAGATCGTCGACAGCCTTGGCGCCTTCCCGCTGCCGGTGGAAGTGGTGCAGTTCGGCTGGAAGCAGACCGAGCGCCAGGTGCGCCGCGTGCTGGGCGAACACGGCATCAACGACGTGCAGATCATCCGCCGCGAACGCAACGGCGAGACCGTGGTGACCGACAGCGGCAACTTCATTCTCGATTGCCATTGCGGCCCGGTTATCACCAACCCGGCGCCGTTGGAAATCGAACTCAACCGGATCCCCGGCGTGGTGGAAAACGGTCTGTTCACCCGCGAAGCGGCGGGCATGGTGGTGGGCTGTTTCGATGGGAGTTCCTACGTACGGATGCGCTGACGGCATCCGGGTTTCAAGCAAGGCTGGGTGCGTGAAAGAAGGCGAAAGGCGTATTAAACCTACAATAATAAGTCGGAGATACTTCCATGAAAAAAGTCGATCTATCCAACGTAAGCCGCCGTAGTGTGCTGGCGGGCGGTGTTGTCCTGGGACTGGGCGCGATGCTCGGGCGCAGCGCGTTTGCCGCGACACCCTTGTCCATTGCCTACTCCAACAAGAGTCTGGACTACTACTTCTTCGTGATTCAGGAAGAGTCGGTCAAGCGCGCTGTGCAGGCCCTGGCCGGCAAGTTCCAGGCGACCAACGCCAGCTTCGACACCACCACCCAGCTGGGCCAATGGCAAAGCCTGATGCTGTCCCAGCCGTCGGCGATCATCTCCGACCCCATCGACAGCCAGGCCATCGTTTCGGCCATCAAGCGCTATAACCAGCGCAAGATCCCGGTAGGCATCATCGACACCCCGGCGGACGGCGGCGACGTGGCGATCACCGTGAGCTTCGACAACTTCAAGGGCGGCGTGATGGCCGCTGAAGAAATCGTCAAACGCCTGGTGGCCAAATACGGCAGCCCCAAAGGCACCGTGCTCAACTGCTTCGGTGCCTTGGCCTCGGTGGCCTGGCGCCTGCGCAAAGAGGGCATGGACTCGGTGTTCGCCAAATACCCCGAGATCAAATACCTTGCGCGCCCCACCGAAGGCCAGCTGGACAAAATGCAGTCGGTCACCCTGTCGACCCTCTCGGAATTCCCTGACCTGGACGCCGTGCACGCGCCGTCGGACTCGCCTTCACGGGGCATCGCCGCCGCGCTGAAGCAGAAAGACCGCTGGAAGAAAGTCGGCGAGAAAGGCCACGTGATCTTTATCAACATCGACGGCGAGCCGGTGGCGCTGGACTGGATCAAGGAAGGCTACATGGACGGCTGCGTGTCCCAGGACCCGGTCGCCTACGGCCAGATCGCCGTGGAAATGATCACCAAACACGCCCTCAAGGGCGAAGCCGTGCCGCTGGGCACCTACCAGAACAAGGATTACTTCTGGGAAACCGGCGAGATCGTGCAGGGCAAGACCGGCCCGGCGCTGATCATTCCGGCGTTCATGATCACCCCCGAAAACGCCGACGACAAACGCCACTGGGGCTACGTCGCGGAGAAGGTGTGGGGTGTGCCCTCGAAGTGATGGTCCGTCGCGCAGCGTGACAGGCTGGCGCGATGTTTATCCGACTAGGTGATGGTGAGAACAATAAAATGACCTTACACCCAACGCCCGACGACACGATCCTGAGCATCGAGAACGTCGCCAAAAGCTACGGCCCGGTCCGCGCCCTGCGCGGTGTGTCCACGCAGATCCGCCGCGGCTCCATTCACGGGCTGCTGGGGGAAAACGGTGCGGGCAAATCCACGCTGGTGGGGATCATCTCCGGCCAGGTCATCCCGACCTCCGGGCAGATCCTGATGAACGGGCAACCGCTCAAGCAGGTGGACGTCAAGGCGATGGAGCAGGCCGGGGTGTTCCTGGTAACCCAGGAGCCGATGATCATCGGCAACCTGACCGCCGCCGAGAACCTGATGCTGGGTATCTGGCCGACTCGCAACGGCTTCGTCGACTGGAAGCAGTTGAACGCCGACGCGGCACGCATGCTCGACGGTTCCGGCATCGACCCCACGGCCCTGGCCGGGCAGTTGGACGCCGTGGCGCGGCGCAAGCTGAACATCCTGCGGGCGATGTTTTCCGGGGGCAAGGTCATCATTCTGGACGAGCCGACGGCTTCGCTGACCGTGGTGGATCGCCGGCAGTTGTTCGACTTCATGCTGCGCCTGAAAGGCGAGGGCGTGACCTTCATTTTCATCTCCCACTACAACGACGAGATCCTCGAAATCTGCGACGCCGTCACGGTGTTGCGCGACGGCAGCCTGGCAGGCACGCGCTCGGATATCACCGGGCTGACTTCCGAACAACTCACCGAACTGGTGATCGGCCATGGCGTGGAGCTGTTCCAGCGCGAGCGCCGCGATCACAGCGGCAAGGCGCCGGCGATTTCCCTGCGCGGTGTGCGCGGCAAGTGGCTGGCGCTGGACAGCCTGGATATCGCGCCGGGTGAGGTGGTGGGTTTTACCGGCCTGCCGGGCGCCGGGGCGAAAGAGATGGCGCGGGCGATCTTCGGCCTGCACCCGGCGTTGGGCACCCTGTCCATCGGCGGCGAAGGCATGCGGCCCTTGCCGCGCTCGCCCAATGCGGCGTTTGAGGCCGGTATTGCGTACCTCTCCGACGACCGGCGCAAGGACGGCGCGGTGGGGCAAATGTCGATCGGCAGCAATATCGCCATGTCATCCCTGGGCGTGCGTACCCGGTTGGGTTTTATCGACAGCGAGGCCGAAGCCTCGGTGATCGACCACTATTTTGCGGCCATGGGCGTCAAGTCGCCCAACCCGGATTACGCGGTGAACACTCTCAGCGGCGGCAATCAGCAAAAAGTCTGCCTGGGCCGGGTGCTGGCCACCCAGCCGCGCCTGTTGATGGTGGACGAGCCGACCCGGGGCATCGACATGGGCGTCAAGCAGGACGTCTTGCGCATCATCGACGAACTCAGCGATGCCGGCGTGGCCGTGATCATCGTGTCCAGCGACACCGATGAGTTGGTGCGCGCGGTGGACCGGGTGTGCATTTTCGACCAGGGCGCGATCAAGGAAACATTGACGGGGGCGGACATCTCCGTCGAGCGCATCCGCGCATCGGTACAAGGATCCAGCAGTTGAATAAGAAAAAGAGTGGAGACACGGGTATGAGTACGTTAGTGAAGCCCGGTAACGGGGCGTCGCCTGCCGCGAGCAGAATCAACGGCCCGGCAGTGCTGGGTTGGGTGCTGCACAACGTGGTGTGGATCTGGTTGATCGCACTGGTGGCGCTGTTCGGCACCTTCAACGAGTTTTTCTTCACCCTGTTCAACCTGCAGAACGTGATGGTGCAGGCCACGGTGCTGGGCACCCTGGGGTTGGCGGTGGCGTTGCCGCTGCTGGTGGCGGAGATCGACCTGTCGATTCCAGCCAATGCCGGGTTCTCGTCGGCGGTCGGCGTGCTGGCCTATTCCGACTGGGGCCTGCCTTGGTACCTGGCGGTGATCATCGGCTTGCTGGTGGGCACTTTGATCGGCTTCTTCAACGGGCTGTGCATCACGCGTCTGAAGATGGTGTCGCTGATCGAAACCCTGGCGATGATGATCATCCTGCAAGGCGCGCTGTTGGCGCTGACCCAGGGCACCACGCTGACCAACATGTCTGACGGCTACATCTGGATCGGCCAGGTGACGCTGGGCGGTTGGCCACTGATGCCGGTGGTGTTCCTGATCGCCCTGGTGGTGATGGGCGTGGTGCTGCGGCGCACGGTGCTGGGGCGTTCGATCTACGCGGTGGGCGGCAACCCGATTGCGTCGAACTCGGCGGGTATTCGCGTGGACCGGGTGAAGATCATCACCTACACCATTTCCGGTTTTCTCGCGGCGCTGGCCGGTTTTCTGCTGGCCTCCTGGCAGATGGCGATCACCTCGAGCCAGGGTTCCAGTTACCTGCTGTACGCGATTGCCGCGCCGATCATCGGTGGCGTCAGCGTGTTTGGCGGACGCGGCAACGTGAAAGGCGTGCTGGGCGGTGTCCTGTTGCTGACCGTGATTCAGGTCGGCCTGGCAATCGTGAATGTGCCGTCGTTTTATGTCGGCATGATCGGCGGCGTGATGATCTTCATCGCGGTGGCCATCGACGCCATCCGCGTGCGTTATTTCGGTTAATCCACTTCAACTTCGGGAACTGCCCATGTCTTTCACTCCCCACGGCAAACACCTTATTGCAGGCGAATGGGTCGCTGGCGACAGCACCTTTTCCAATGCGCCGACCCAGGGCCCGGCCCAATGGTTTTCGGCGGGCAGCGTCGAACTGGTCAACCGCGCCTGCGAGGCCGCCGAAGCGGCGTTCTGGAGTTTCGGTTATTCGAACCGGGAAGCGCGGGCTGCGTTATTGAACGCTATCGCCGATGAAATCGAAGCGCGGGCGGCGATCATCACCACCGTCGGCGCGCTGGAAACCGGCCTGCCGGAGGGGCGCTTGCAAGGTGAGCGTGGGCGCACGGTGGGGCAGTTGCGCTTGTTCGCCTCGCATATCCTGGCGGGCGATTACCTGGACCGTCGCCACGACGTGCCGCTGCCGGACCGTCAGCCGTTGCCGCGTCCGGACATTCGCCTGATCCAGCGCCCCATCGGGCCGGTGGCGGTGTTTGGCGCGTCGAACTTTCCGCTGGCGTTTTCCACGGCGGGCGGCGACGTGGCCTCGGCCCTGGCCGCCGGTTGCCCGGTGGTGGTGAAGGGGCACGAAGCGCATCCGGGCACCAGCGAGATTGTGGCCGAAGCGATTCATGCGGCCATCCAGACGTGCGACGTGCACCCTGGCGTCTTCAGTCTGGTGCATGGCGGCTCGCGGGCAGTGGGGCAGCGGTTGGTGCAACACCCGTTGATCAAGGCGGTGGGCTTTACCGGTTCGCTCGGCGCGGGCAGGGCGCTGTTCGATCTGTGCGCCAAGCGGTTCGAGCCGATTCCGTTTTTTGGCGAGTTGGGCTCGGTGAACCCGATGTTCCTGATGCCCCACGCCGTGGCGGCGCGGGGTCAGGAAATCGCCAAGGGCTGGGCCGGTTCGCTGACCCTGGGCGCGGGACAGTTCTGCACCAACCCTGGGGTGGCCGTGCTGGTTGAGGGTGAGGCCGCCAATGGGTTTATCGAGGCATCGGTGAGCGCGCTGGAACCGGTCGGCGCCCAGGTGATGCTGACCGATGGCATTGCCGCTGCCTACCGTGACGGGCGTGACCGCGTGGCGAATGCCGTGGGCGTGCGCGAAGTGCTGTCCAACACCTGTGAGCTGCGCCAGGCGAAGCCATATCTGTTTGCCACCACGGGCCGTGAATGGCTGGCCAATGCATCGCTGGGTCACGAAGTCTTTGGCCCGCTGGGCCTGGTGGTGACGGTGAAGGATGGCGACGAGCTGCTGGAAGTCGCGCGTTCGCTGGAAGGCCAACTGACTTGCACGATTCATCTGGATGCCGCTGACAGCGCCGAGGTCAGCCGCTTGTTGCCGATCCTGGAGCGCAAGGCCGGGCGCATCCTCGCCAATGGTTTCCCGACCGGTGTGGAAGTGAGCGAAGCCATGGTGCACGGCGGACCCTACCCGGCGTCGACCAACTTCGGCGCCACCTCGGTGGGCACCCTGGCGATCCGCCGGTTCCTGCGGCCAGTGAGTTACCAGAACATCCCCGAGGCCCTGTTACCCGAGGACCTGCAACAACAGTAAATGACTGTGGGAGCTGGCTTGCCTGCGATAGCAGTGGGCCAGGCAATTTTTTATCGACTCTGCCGCCGTCTTCGCAGGCAAGCCAGCTCCCACAGGGGATCTTCGTCGCTGCCAATCCCCTGTGGGAGTTGTCGAGCTTCAGCGAGGCTGCGAAGGCGGCCTGTAAGGCGCCATCCATCTGGCCTAGTGCCCGTGGCTGCGGCCCACATGGGAGTGCTCGGCCTCGCTGGCGACCACGCTGCCACTGACTTCCAGTCGCTGCAGAATCCCGCACTCCGGCCCGCCACCACAGCGCTGGCGCAGGTCCAGCAACTGGTCTTGCAGGGCCAATAGCCCATCGATCCGCGCCTTTACATGGTGGATATGTTCGTCGATCAGCGCATTCACGCTTTCGCACTGGTCCTGGGGGCTGTCGCGCAGGCTGAGCAGGCTGCGGATTTCTTCCAGGGTCATGTCCAGGCTGCGGCAGTTGCGGATGAAGATCAGCCGTTCGGTGTGCGCCTGGGTGTACACGCGGTAGTTGGCGTCCGTGCGCGCGGGGGGCGGCAACAGGCCTTCCTTTTCGTAGTAACGGATGGTTTCCACCTGACAGTCGGTCAGTTTCGCCAATTCGCCGATCTTCATTGCAGCAATCTCCAAATGGGTGCTTGACCCTATAGTGGCTACAGGGTCTTTACTTGGCAACAGGCACCTTTACGGACGCGACAGAATGAGCGATTCCCTGCACACCCCGCACAAGCATGATCATGACCACGGCCCCAAAAAACTCACCCCCGTGCACGCCCATGCCCACGGCGGTTCCTGCTGCTCCGGCACGCCAGCGCCTGCATTGGTACAACTGAGCGAAGCCCCGACCGCCGGGTCCCGCCTGAGCACCTTTCGCATCGAAGCCATGGACTGCCCCACCGAGCAGACGCTGATCCAGAACAAACTCGGCAAGCTCGCCGGTGTGCAGCAGCTGGAATTCAACCTGATCAACCGCATCCTCGGTGTCACCCATGACTTGCCGAGCACCGCGCCGATCATCGACGCGATCAAATCCTTGGGGATGCAGGCCGACCCTATCGAAGAAGGCGCGCCCGCCGCCGCACCGACGCCCAAGAAACACTGGTGGCCGCTGGCGGTGTCCGGCGTTGGCGCCCTGGGTGCCGAAGTACTGCACTTCACCAACGCCGCACCCACTTGGGTGATTGCGCTGGTGGCATTGGTATCGATCCTCAGCGGCGGCCTCGCCACCTATAAAAAGGGCTGGATCGCCCTGAAAAACCTCAACCTGAACATCAACGCGCTGATGAGCATCGCCGTGACCGGCGCGGTGTTGATCGGCCAATGGCCAGAAGCGGCGATGGTGATGTTTCTGTTCACCGTGGCCGAACTGATCGAAGCCAAGTCTCTGGACCGTGCGCGCAATGCCATCAGCGGTTTGATGCAGATGACGTCGGAGCAGGCCACCGTGCAGCAGGCCGACGGGTCCTGGATTGAACAGGGCGTCAAAAACATCGAACTGGGTGCCATCGTGCGGGTAAGGCCCGGCGAGCGTATCGGCCTGGACGGTGAGGTCACTGCCGGCCAATCCACGATCGATCAGGCGCCGATCACCGGTGAGAGCCTGCCGGTCGAAAAGACCGTGGGCGATAAAGTCTTCGCGGGCACCATCAATCAGGCCGGCTCTCTGGAATTCAAGGTCACGGCGGCGGCCAACAATTCCACCCTGGCGCGGATCATTCACGCGGTGGAGCAGGCCCAGGGCGCGCGGGCGCCGACCCAGCGCTTCGTCGACAGTTTCTCGAAGGTCTACACCCCGGCGGTATTCCTGTTCGCCCTGGGCGTGGCATTGGTTCCACCGCTGTTCATGGCTGGCGCCTGGTTCGACTGGATCTACCGCGCGCTGGTGCTGCTGGTGGTGGCATGCCCCTGCGCTCTGGTGATTTCCACCCCGGTGACCATTGTCAGCGGGCTGGCGGCGGCGGCGCGCAAAGGCATCCTGATCAAGGGCGGTGTGTACCTGGAAGGCGGGTACAAACTCGACTATCTGGCGCTCGACAAGACCGGCACCATCACCCATGGCAAGCCGGTGCAAACCGACTACCTGGCGCTGTTTCCGAATCTCGAAGACAGTGCGCCGGCCCTGGCCGCCAGCCTGGCCGGGCGCTCCGATCACCCGGTGTCGCTGGCCATCGCCGCTGCTGCTGTGGATAAAAACCTGCCGGCCCACGTTGTGGATAACTTCGCAGCCCTGGCCGGGCGTGGCGTGCGCGGCGATATCAACGGCGAAACCTACCACTTGGGCAACCATCGCCTGGTGGAAGACCTGGGCCTGTGCTCGCCAGCCCTGGAAGAAAAACTCTTCGCCCTGGAAAAACAAGGCAAGTCCGTGGTGTTGCTGCTCGACAAGTCCGGCCCGCTGGCGCTGTTCGCCGTGGCCGACACGGTCAAGGACAGCAGCCGTGAAGCCATCCAGCAGTTGCACGCGCTGGGCATCAAGACCTTGATGCTGACCGGTGACAATACCCACACCGCCCAGGCCATTGCCGCCCAGGTCGGTATCGACCAGGCCCAAGGCGACCTGTTGCCCACCGACAAGCTGCAAGCCATCGAAACCCTCTACGGGCAAGGGCGCCGCGTGGGCATGGTCGGCGACGGCATCAACGACGCCCCGGCCCTGGCCCGCGCCGAGATCGGTTTTGCCATGGCGGCAGCCGGCACCGACACCGCCATCGAGACCGCCGATGTGGCGCTGATGGACGACGATTTGCGCAAGATTCCGGCTTTCATTCGGTTGTCGCGGCAAACGTCGAGTATCCTCAAGCAGAACATCACCTTGGCGCTGGTGATCAAGGCGATCTTCCTGGTGGTGACGTTCCTGGGCATGGCCACCATGTGGATGGCGGTGTTCGCCGACATGGGCGTGGCCCTGCTGGTGGTATTCAATGGCCTGCGCCTGTTGCGCAAATAGTCGATGAGAGGGTGATGTGCTGAGTGCCGAACTGAAGGCGTTTTACAGGGTCGCCCGCCTGGGCAGCATTACCCAGGCGGCGAAAAAACTCGGCCTCAGCCAGCCCACGGTCACCACTCAGATTCGCAACCTGGAAAGCCAGTACGGCGTCGAATTGTTCTACCGGGGCGGCCGCCGCCTCACCGTCAGCGACGACGGCGCGCGCCTGCTGCCGATGGTCAAGGCGCTGTTGCAGCAAGAAGCGGACATCGAGTTTTTCCTGCGCAACACCGGCCAGGTCCAGGGCGCATTGAGGATTGCCGCGACGGCGCCGTACTACATCCTCGACCTGGTCAAAGCCTTTCGCGAGCGTCTGCCGCAGGTGGAGGTGTCGGTGGAAATCGGCAACTCCCAGCAGGTGCTGGAGGCGTTGGACGACTACCGTGTCGACGTCGCTGCGTCGTCCCAGTTGCTCGAAGATCCGCGCCTGATCCGCCGCGTGCTGGGCACCGACCCGCTGGTGCTGGCGGTACACCGCAACCATCCCCTGGCCACACTCGAGCATGTGCCGTTGACTGCGCTCGCCGGCCACACGCTGTTGATGCGCGAGGCCGGCTCCACCACGCGACGGCTGACCGAAGCATTGCTGCAAGGCGCCGGCGTGAGCCACGGCCCGCTGCTGGAAATCGGCAGCCGGGAGTCGATTCGCGAGGCGGTGCTGCGCAACATCGGCATCAGCATCATTGCCCGCCAGGAAGTGCCCCATGACCCGCAATTGCGCGTGCTGACCATCGAAAATGCGCCGCAGATTCCGGAATACCTCTACTGCCTCAAGGAGCGCAAAGGCGCGCGCTTGCCGGCGGCGTTCCTGGGGTTGGCCCAGGAAATGTCGCCGCTCTGAACCCTGTCAGGTGCGCCGGGCCAGGCTGAAACTCAACAGCGCGCCCACCGTCAGAAAGCCCGCGATGCACAAGCACGAGACGATGAACGCGTGGCTGATGGCCGCCGGCTCCGTACTCCCGCCCACCAGCGTGTAGAACACGCCGCCGATCACCGCGACGCTGAGCGAGGTGCTGATTTGCAGCGCGGAGCTGGCGATGCCTGCGATCATGCCGGAAAACGCCGGGGCGACGCGGCCCGTGATCATGCGCATCACGGTCGGCAGCGCCAGACCCTGGCCGAAACCGACGGTGAACAGCACCGCGCCCAGTGCCACCGGGTGCAGGTGCGCGCCGGTCGGTGTGTCTGCGATCAACCAGGCCAGGATGACCAGCCCGAGGACTTCCAGGCACATGCCGATGCCATTCACGTATTCGCCCAGCAGGCGCAAAGCCACGGGTGTCGACAGCGGCCCGAGCAAGAAACCCGCGCCGAACGGCAGGAACACCAGCCCGGCATCCAGGGCGCTGACGTGCAGGGCGCCTTGCAGGTAAATCGAGAACAGCAAAAAGAACACGCCAATGGCGTACAGCGTCAGCGCCACCAGCAGCGCGCGGCCCAGCCCCGGGGCGCGCAGTGCGGCGGGATCCAGCAGCGGTGCGCCGCCGGTCTGGGCCAATCGCGATTCATATCGCCAGAACCCGCGCAGCAGCAGCGGCACCGCGATCAGCGACAGCCAGGACCACCAGGGCCAACCGGCCTCGCGTCCCTCGATCAACGGCACGATCAACGCGCCCAGGGTCAGCATCGACAGGGCCATGCCGCCCAGGTCCAGCTTGTTGGCGTGTTGTACGCGCAGGTCTTTGAGCAGGGGAACCCCCAGCAATAGCACCAGCAGCGCCACCGGCAGGTTGACCAGAAAGATCGCACGCCAGCCCAGCCCGAGAACGTTCTGTGAAATCAGGATGCCCCCCAGCGCCTGGCCGACCACCGCCGCCAGGCCGAACACCGCGCCGTACAGGCTGAGTGCGAAGGGCTTTTGTGTGTCGTGAAACAGCACATGCACCGCGGCGAGTGCCTGCGGCGCCATCACCGCAGCGGTGATGCCTTGCAGCGCGCGCCCAGCCACCAGTGCCCAGGGCGACCAGGCCAGGCCGCACAGCGTGGAGGCGGCGGCAAAACCGATCAGCCCGGCGAGAAACACTCGGCCACGACCGAACAGATCCCCGAGCCGACCACCGGTGATCAGCGTCACCGCATACAGCGCGGCATACGCGGAAATCACCAGTTGCTCGGCCGAGGACGAGGCGCCCAGGTCCGTCTGGATCGAGGGCAGGGCCACGTTGACGATGAAGAAGTCCAGCGGCGGCAGAAAGGCGCCCACCAGCAGCACGGCAAACATCGCCCAGCGGCGAGTGTCGGTTGAAGCGACAGCAACTTGAAGCATGGGTTGTCTCCAAAGGGAACCGAAGGGTTCCGAATGCGAACCTATTCTGAGGACACCGGGCTTGCGACGGGACTGCCATTGCTGCATCTTCGCTGTTCATATTTGTACGGGCATCGGCATGGAATGGAATGACTTGCGCGTGTTTCTGGCGATCGCCCGCAGTGGTTCGCTGGGCGCGGCGGCCAAGCAACTGGGAGTGAGCCATCCCACCGTCGGGCGGCGTTTGCAGGCGCTGGAGCAGCTCAATGGGCAGGTGTTTTTCCGGCGTACCAGCCAAGGGCTTGTGCTGACGGCGGCGGGTGAGAGCATTCTGTTCCTGGCGCAGGAAATGGAGCGCAGCGCCCTGGCCATCGAGCGGCGTATCGCCGGCGGTGGTGATCAGCCCGAAGGCTTGTTGCGGATCTCGTCGGCGGATTGGTTCGCCGGTTATGTCCTGGCGCCGGTGTTGGGCGAGTTGCTGCGCCGTTATCCGCTGATCGTCCCGGAAGTGATCGCCGCGCACCGGCTGTTCGACCTGGCGCGGCGCGACGCCGACATTGCCTTCAGGATCGTGCCGTTCACTGAGCCTGACATTGTGCAGCGTCGATTGACGACCATGCCCTACGGGCTTTATGTCGCGGCTCACGCGGATTTTTCCCCGGGCCCGGAGGGTGAGGGGCTGGGGCTGATCCTGATGAACACCGCGCAGTCCCATTACCCCGATGTGCTGTGGCTGCAAAAACGTTACCCCCGCGCGAAAACCCGCTTCACCAGCAGCAGCCGTACCGCACAGGCGCGGATGTGTGCGCTGGGGCTGGGCGTGGCGGTGTTGCCGCGAGCGTTGGGCGACCAGTCGCCTTTGCTGCGGCGCCTGGACGTGGGTGAAGCGCCGCCGGGGCGTGATATCTGGATGGGCTATCACCAGGACATGCGCCAGATGGACCGACTGCGGGCCCTGGCCGACCTGGCCGCCGAGATGATTGGTGGCGACGGCGCCGACGCGCCGGCGGGATAAACCCTACCCAAATTCACCAATACCACTATCACTCCCTTTTGCCTTTCTGCCACAAGGGGGACGCATTGCCTGCCTAGCATGGCCTTCATCCGTTCGATGAGGTGCCTTGCATGAACACAGCCCTGAGCCAACCCGGCGCACCGATGAAGGTGCGCGGTATCCAGAAACGCTTCGGCGCCTTTACCGCGCTGGACAACGTGTCCCTGGACGTCGCCGCCGGTGAGCTGGTGTGTCTGCTGGGGCCGTCCGGCTGTGGCAAGACCACCTTGTTGCGTTGCATCGCCGGCCTTGAGCGCCAGGACAGCGGCGAGCTTTACCTGGGCAGCCGGGATGTTTCCCGACTGGCACCGCAGGCGCGGGACTACGGCATTCTGTTCCAGTCCTACGCGCTGTTTCCCAACCTCACCGTTGAAGCGAATATCGGCTACGGCCTCACCGGCAGCGGACGTGATGAAGTGCGCCAGCGCGTTGGCCAGATGCTCGAACTGGTGGGCCTGGTCGGCAGTGAAAAGAAATACCCCGGCCAGCTTTCCGGCGGTCAGCAGCAACGCGTGGCCCTTGCCCGGGCGCTGGCGCCGGCACCCTCGCTGTTACTGTTGGACGAGCCGATGTCGGCCCTCGATGCCCGCGTGCGCGAGCATCTGTGCACCGAGTTGCGTCAGTTGCAACGGCGCCTGGGCATCACCACGCTGATGGTCACCCACAACCAGGACGAAGCCATGTTGATGGCCGACCGCATCGCCGTGATGAACAACGGCAAGGTCGAGCAATACGCCACCCCCCAAGAGATTTACGACCGCCCGGCCACACCATTCGTGGCCGAGTTCGTCGGCCAGGGCAACTGGCTGCCGTTCAGCCGCAACAGTGCCAGCCACGCCCAGGTCGGCGGGATGAACATGCGCCTGGCCGACGATGCCGGCCAGGCCGCGTCCGGGCGTCTGTTCTGCCGCCCGGAGGCGATCAGCGTCAACCCGCCGGTGCATGAAGAAAACCTGTTCCCGGCCAAAATCCGCGAGATCACTTTCCTTGGCAACCGTTGCCGCATGAGTTTCGAGCTGGCGCAACTGCCTGGTCATCCGCTGCTGGCCGAACTGGCGCCCGAAGCCATGCCGCGCCTGGGCGCCCAGGATATCTGGGTGGCCCTGCCGCCGCGCAGCCTGCAGGTGTTTGCCTGAGATGGCGGCGGTCATGACTTTGCCGCGTCAGGTGTCCCGTGCCGAAGTCGGCGACCGTCTGTTCGTCGTCGGCGGCAAGCTTGTGTGGTTGGTGCTGTTGGGTGTGGCGGTGTTGCTGCCGTTGCTGGCGATCTTCTGGCGCGGCTTCAGCAGTGAGGCCGGACAGGGCGGTGGTCTTGTCGCCGCGCGGGAACTGATCGCGAGCGACAATTTCCACTGGCTGCTGGGTAACAGCCTGAAGGTTTCCCTCAGCGTGGCGGCCATCGTCGTACCCCTGGCCTACCTGTTTGCCTACGCCCTGCAACGTACGCTGATCCCCGGCAAGGCGATCTGGCGTGGCCTGTCATTGCTGCCGCTGATGGCGCCGTCGATGTTGCCGGGTATCGCGCTGGTGTACCTGTTCGGCAATCAGGGCCTGTTGCGTGGCCTGCTCTCGGAGAATATCTACGGCTTCTGGGGCATTGTGCTCGGTGAGGTGATCTACACCTTCCCGCACGCCTTGATGATTTTGCTGTCGGCGCTGTCCCTGGCCGATGCGCGGTTGTTCGATGCAGCCTCCAGCATGGGTGCAAGCCCGGCCCGGGCGTTTCGCAGCATCACCTGGCCGGCCACGCGCCAGGCGGTGTTCGCCGCGTTTTGCCTGGTGTTTACCCTGACCATCACTGACTTTGGCGTGCCCGTGGTGGTCGGCGGCGATTACCAGGTGCTGGCGCTGGAAGCCTACAAAGCCGTGGTCGGCCAGCAGCAGTTCGGGCGCGGCGCATTGATCGGCATGGTGTTGCTGCTGCCGGCACTGTTCAGCTTTGGCGTGGATGCGTGGCTGCGTCGTCGTCACGGTGATTCGATGAGCGGGCGCGCCCAGGTTTTCCAGCCGACGCCGTCGCGCACCCGAGACGCCTGCTATCTGGCGCTGGTGCTGTTGATCTGCGCCGCGTTGCTGCTGGTGTTCGGCATGGCGGTGTATTCGTCGCTGGTCAAATTCTGGCCGTACAACCTGTCGCTGTCGCTCAACCACTACCAGTTCGAAGACACCGCCGGCGGTGGCTGGCTGGCCTATCGCAACAGCCTGACCCTGGCGCTGTGCACGGCATTGATCGGCAGCGTGCTGATCTTCACCGGCGCCTACCTGATGGAAAAGACCCGCGATCAGAAGGGCCTGAACCTGGCGCTGCGCTTGCTCAGCTTCGTGCCGATGGCCGTGCCCGGCCTGGTGCTGGGCTTGGGCTACGTGTTCTTTTTCAACCTGTCGGGCAACCCGCTGCATGTGTTCTACGGGACCATGGCTCTGTTGGTGGTGTGCACCATTGCGCACTACCTGACCACTGCGCAGATGACGGCCACCACGGCGTTGCGCCAGCTGGACGCCGAATTCGAAGCCGCCGCGCTGTCCCTCAAGGCGCCGCTGTACCGCCATTACCTGCGCGTGACCGTGCCGATCTGCCTGCCCGCGTTGCTGGACATCGTGCGCTACCTGTTCGTGTCGGCGATGACCACCGTGTCGGCCGCGATCTTTCTCTACAGCCCCGACACCATCCTCGCCGCCGTCGCCGTGCTGAACATGGACGACGCCGGCAACGTGGGCGGCGCGGCGGCCATGTCGACCTTGATTCTGTTCACCTCAGTCGGCGTCTCGCTGCTGCTGGCGTGGGCCTCACGTGGCGCGTTGCGCCGTTCTCAAGCCTGGCGCCAGACCACGCCCGGCCACTAAACATCCCTGAAGGAGGTGCTTCATGTTCAAGCCCCTGGCGCTGGTCGCTGCCGTACTCACCGCATTCAGCCTGAATGCCTTCGCCAAGACCGAACTGACCGTGTACACGGCCCTCGAAGCCGAGCAGTTGAAGAGCTACAAAAAAGCCTTCGAGCAGGCCAACCCGGAGATCGAGATCAAGTGGGTGCGCGACTCCACGGGCATCATTACCGCCAAGCTGCTGGCCGAGAAAGACCGCCCGCAAGCTGACGTGGTCTGGGGCCTGGCGGCTTCCAGCCTGGCGATCCTCGACCAGCAGGGCATGCTCGACAACTACGCGCCCAAGGACCTGGACAAGATCGGCAAAAACTACCGCGACACCGCCAACCCGCCGGCCTGGGTCGGCATGGACGTGTGGGCCGCAACCATTTGCTTCAACACCGTCGAAGCGGAGAAACAGGGCCTGACCAAACCGGTGAGCTGGCAAGACCTGACCAAGCCTGAGTACAAGGGCAAGATCGTGATGCCCAATCCGGCGTCGTCCGGTACTGGCTTCCTGGACGTCAGCGCCTGGTTGCAGACCTTTGGCGAGAAACAGGGCTGGCAGTACATGGACGACCTGCACCAGAACATCGGTCAGTACGTTCACTCCGGTTCCAAACCGTGCAAGCTGGCGGCGTCGGGCGAGTTCCCGATCGGAATCTCCTTCGAATACCCGGCCGTGCAGTTGAAGCGCCAGGGCGCGCCGCTGGACATCATCCTGCCCAAAGAAGGCCTGGGTTGGGACATCGAAGCCACTGCTGTGATGAAAGGTACGAGCCACGCCGATGCGGCGAAAAAACTGGCTGACTTCTCGGCCAGCACTGCGGCCATGGACCTGTACAAAGACAACTTCGCCGTCCTCGCCCAACCGGGCATCGCCAAGCCGCAGACCGAACTGCCGGCGGACTATGAACAGCGCTTGATCAAGAACGACTTTGCCTGGGCGTCGAAGAACCGCGACAGCATCCTGGCCGAGTGGCGCAAGCGTTATGACGGCAAGTCGGAGAAGGTGGCCGGTCAGTAAATTTTCGTAAGGGCTGATGGCCTCTTCGCGGGCAAGCCCGCTCCCACATTTGAATGTGTTCACAAATCAAAATGTGGGAGCTGGCTTGCCTGCGAAGGCGGCTTCGAATTCAGGACATCTCTCCATGACACAACACAATGACCTGCTGATCGTCGGCGCCGGCATCCTCGGCCTGTCCCACGCCTACGCCGCCGCCAGGCGCGGCCTCAAGGTCAAGGTCTTCGAACGCAGTGCCACGCCGCTGGGTGCTTCGGTACGCAACTTCGGCCAGGCCCTGGTCACCGGCCAACCGCCGGGGCCGATGCTCGACCTGGCGCGGGAAAGCCGTGACATCTGGGCGCACTGGGCACAAGTCGCGGGTCTGGAACTCAAGCGCAACGGCGCGTACCTGTTCGCCCGCACCGAAGCCGAAGAGCATCTGCTGGAAGCCTTCTGCGCTGGTCGCGCTCAACGGCACGGCTACAACGTCGAACTGCTGCAAGGTTCGGCGATGAAAGACCTGTACGGCGGCCAGTTCCGTCATCACCGCGCGGCGCTGCACGGCAAGGACGATCAACAGCTGTATTCCCGCGAGGCAATTCCGGCGCTGATTCACTACCTGAGCCAGGCGCTGGGTGTGGAGTTTCACTTCTCGACGCTGGTACGCGATGTCGAGCCCGGCCAACTGCACAGCACCGCGGGCAGCTTTCGGGGGACGCAGATCATTGTCTGCGCCGGTCACGATTACCAGACCTTGCTGGCCGAGGCCCTGGCCGAACTCAACCCGAGTCTCTGCCGCCTGCAAATGCTGCGCGCACGGCCAGTGGTGAACCTGAACTTGCAACACGCACTGCTGACCGGTCTGAGCTGCGTGCACTACGGCGCGTTCGCCGACCTGCCGGAGGCGGCACCGGTGCAGGCACAGATCCTGCGCGACGCGTCGCACCTGCATGAGCATGGGATTCACTTGCTGATCAGCCCGACGCCCCATGGCGAGCTGATTATCGGCGACTCCCACGACTACGGCAGCGATGCCTCGCCGTTCAATGCCGAGCAGGTCGATGACTGGATGATCGAACTGGCCGAGCAGACCCTGGGCTGCAAGGTTCAGGTGGTGGAGCGTTGGCAGGGGGTGTACGGCTCGCGTGGGCCGGGACCGTTTTCGTTCCTGCAGGTGGCGCCGGGCGTGAGTGCGGCCTTGATGCACACCGGCGTGGGCATGAGTGTGGGGCCGGCGATGGCCGAGCGAAATATCACGGCAATGTGGGGAGAGGCGACATGAACCGGGAACAGACGATTGCCGAGGTCTTCGGCTTGTATGAACAGCACGGCACGGCGGATTACATCGGCGAGCCGGTGTCGCAGATCGAGCATATGTCCCAGGCTGCGCAGCTCGCGTTGGCGGAAGGGTATGACGATGAAGTGGTGCTGGCGGCGTTTTTCCATGATATCGGCCATCTCTGTGGTCAGGGCGGCGAGAACATGGGCGGCTACGGTGTGGTCAGCCATGAGCGGCTGGGGGCGGATTACCTGCGCCGCGCCGGGTTCAGCGAGCGCATGGCAAAGCTGGTGGAATACCACGTGCAAGCCAAGCGCTACCTGACGTTCAGCCAGCCGGACTATTACGCGCGCTTGAGCGAAGCCAGCCGCCGTACCCTGGGGTATCAGGGCGGCGTGATGAGCGCCGAGGAAGCGCACGCGTTCGAACAGGACCCGCTGTGCGCCGTCAGCCTGCGCATGCGCCACTGGGACGAACAGGCCAAGGAAATGCACGTGCCGGTGCTGGACCTTGAACTGCTCAAGGCCAAGGCCCGGCAACTGCTGGCGGCTTAGGTTTCGTCCAGGCGCTGGGCCAGGGCTTCGACCTGTTCCTGGCGTTCGGCCTGGCTGAGTCTGGCGTGGGGGTTGAGGGACGACCATTGCGGGTGGGCCCGTGACTTGTGCAGTGCGTCCGGCAACTTGCCTTCGCGCCAGGTTTTGTCCTGGGGCGTGTCGACCTTGATGCTGTGCAGTGCCGCGTGCCCGCGCAGGTTCAGCGCCTTGAGCAACTGGCGCTGGCGCAGGGCGAGCAGGCGCAGCACGCTGTCGTCCACGGTCAGCTCGCGCTGGCCCTTGAGCTTGCCCAACAGACGGCCACCGTAGCTGCGCGCGGTTTGCAGCGCGCCACCGGCAATCGCACCGGCGATGGCGGCGGCGCCGAGGGTCAGGCCGCCGACCAGCAGGTCCACACCCGCTCCGGCAGCCGCGCCGGCAGCGATGCCACCACCGACGCGCACGCCGAGTTGCTTGAGGGTTTCAGGGTTGAACAGGTCGTCACCCCAGCGGCCATCCAGCAGCGGCAAGTCGCTGGCGGCGGCATCCTGCGGGCGAAAGCCGTACAGCTTGAGCAGGGCCTCCACGCATTTCTGCTCGCGCTGGCGCACGGCTTGGCGCAGATCGCCGATGGCCTGTTGCTCATTTTCGATCACCACGCTGCGACGGCAGGCGGCGCAGTCCAGCAGCAACTCGGCAATCAGCCGCGCGGCACTCTGCTGGCGGGCCAGGCGTTGGGCTTCCTGGTCGAGAATCAGGCGCTCCAGTTGTGGCCGGGCGTTTTCCAGCAGCAGGGCGAGGCTTTCATACAGGCGCCGTTCGCCGTCTTCCGGTGGCGCCACACTGTCGAATCGCACCAGGGCATGCAGGCCGAGGCGCGCGAGGGCTTCACGCCAGTCCGGCTCGCGGTGTTCGTTGCTGCTGACGAAATTGAGCACCGGCAGCAATGGCTTGCCACAACTGGCCAGCACTTGCAGCTCATCACGGTATTTGGCCAGCACCGGTTCGCGGGCGTCGATCACATACAGGCCGGCGTCCGAGGCCAGCAACTGGCGCAGTACCTTGGCTTCCTGTTCGAACCGTTGGCGCGCTTCGCTGCCCTCCAGAAAGCGCGCCAGGCGGGCCGGGCCGTCGAGGCGTTCACCCGGGCGGTCCTGGCGTTCGAGGTAGTCGAGCAGGGCGATGGCGTCTTCCAGGCCAGGCGTGTCGTACAGCTCCAGCAAGGCTTCGCCGTCCACCGACAGGCGCGCGCCTTCCACATGCCGCGTGGTGCTGGGACGATGGGAGACTTCGCCGAAGCCCACGTCACGGGTCAGCGTGCGCAGCAGCGAGGTCTTGCCGACGTTGGTGTGGCCGACCACGGCGAGTTTCAACGGTTTAGTCATGACCGGTCTCCAGCCAGTTCAGCGGCGCACAGTCGGCGAACGGCAGTTCAAGCTGTTGCAACGCGGCGTGCCAGTCGCCCAGTCGTTCGGCGTCCAGTGCCTGGCCGGCGGGCGCTTGCAGCAGCCACACGCGGGTGGCCGTGGCGCTACGGGCCAGTTCGCCGATCAACGCCAGGCTGCCGCGGTCCGGCGAACGGCGCGGGTCGCAGGCAATGGCCAGGCGCGCAGGCGGGAAGCGCGTGAGCTGTTCCAGCAGTGTGTGGCGTGATTCGCGGCTGTCGAGGATGCCGGCGTTCTTCACACCGGCGGGCAGTTTGGGTGGCCAGGGATGTTGGTCGTCCAGTTCGATGGCCACCAGCAGGGCGCCGCTGCTCTCCAATTCACTGACGCCGCCGCTGACGGGGTGCAATTGTTCCGGCGCGGCGTCGTTGATCCCAAGGCGTTCGCTGCTCGGCATCAAGCGTTCGCGCAAGTGGCTGTAGCCGGGCAGGTTCAGGTCCAGGCGCAGGACCGCGCGCCCGCGCTTCCAACGCCACAGGCAGAGCAGGGCGAGGATCAGGCGCGGCAGCAAACCGTAGACCAGCAGCACGCCGACCAGCCAGGCCGCCCAGGCCTGGCGGGCGCTTTCGATATTCAGCGCGGCATCGCCGCTGGCGCGGATCATTTCGACGGTCGGTACGTTGAAGCCCAGCCAGGCCGGCAGTGTGCCGAGCGCCTGGGTGACGGCGACGAAGGTGTCGGCACCGAGAATGGTGGTTTCCCACACAAAGCCGTAGCGTCGGGTGGCGAGCAGTGTCAGAAGAATCACCAGGGCGCTGAGCAACGCCAGCAGCCACAGGCTGTTGACCAGTACGCCAACGGCCCAACGATTGAGTTTCTGCCGTTGCAGCAGCAGTAAAAGCGCCGGCGCCAGTTGCGCGGCCTTGGCGTCGCGGGCGAGCTTTTCGCTAAGCCACAGCCACAACCGCCCGAGGCTGGCGCTGTGTTCTCCGGCGAACAACAGGCCCAGGGCCCAACTGACCAGCAGGATCAGGTTCAGGCCCAGCAGGCTGCCCAATGCCCAGAACACATTCACCGGGGTCAGACCGTCACCCAGCGCAGCGAAGGCCAGGCCGGCGCCGCTGATCACAGCGACAATCGCCAGCAGCACCAGCGCCAGGCGCGCCCCTTGCAGCCAGCGGGTGAGGGCGGCGGTCAGGCCATCGCGCTCGGCCAGGTGCAAGGCACGCTGTTGGATGCGCGTCGGCAGGTCGCCTCCGGCCGCGCGGGCCAGGCGGTTGGCTTCCAGGTCATCCAGGTTACCCGCGTGTTCTTCGCGCAGGCGCACGGTTTCGGTCAGCCAGAGTTTGTGCAGCGGATTCAGTGCAGTCACGCGCCTTCCTGTTGAGCCAGTGAGGTCTGAGCATAACCGCTGGCTTGCACCTCTGGTATTCTCGTTGCCATGAAAAAAACTCTCCCTTTAAGCCTGATCGCAGCCCTCGGTGAAAACCGTGTGATCGGCGTCGACAACAGCATGCCCTGGCATTTGCCGGGGGATTTCAAATATTTCAAGGCCACCACCCTGGGCAAGCCGATCATCATGGGGCGCAAGACCTGGGATTCCCTGGGCCGACCGCTGCCAGGGCGCTTGAACCTTGTGGTCAGTCGTCAGACCGATCTTGAGCTTGAAGGTGCGGAAGTTTTTCCGTCACTGGAGGCTGCCATCGAGCGTGCCGAGGCCTGGGCGCTGGAGCAGGGCGCGGACGAACTGATGCTGATCGGCGGCGCGCAATTGTATGCGCAGGGTCTGGAGCAGGCGGATCGGCTTTATCTGACGCGGGTGGCGTTGAGTCCGGAAGGGGATGCGTGGTTTCCGGAATTTGATCGGGGCCAGTGGAAGTTGGTGTCGAATCTGGAGAATGCGCCGGAAGGCGACAAGCCAGCGTACAACTTCGAAGTCTGGGAAAAAGCCTAAAAGCATCGCAGGCAAGCCAGCTCCCACAGTTTGATCCGGTTTCTTCAGGAAAACTCGGTCAAATGTGGGAGCGGGCTTGCCCGCGATAGCGGTCTATCAGCCTTGCGCTAACTCGGCATGCTCATCGGCATTCAACAGTTCTTTGTCTGTCTGCCCCATCACCTGGCTGGTAATCGCGCCGGCGGTCATCGAACCATTCACGTTCAACGCTGTGCGGCCCATGTCGATCAGCGGCTCCACGGAAATCAGCAGCGCCACCAGTGACACCGGCAAGCCCATGGCCGGCAATACGATCAGCGCGGCAAAGGTCGCACCGCCGCCTACGCCCGCCACGCCGGCCGAGCTCAAGGTCACAATCGCCACCAGGGTTGCAATCCACAGCGGGTCCAACGGGTTGATACCCACGGTTGGCGCGACCATCACCGCCAGCATGGCCGGGTAAAGGCCGGCGCAACCGTTCTGGCCGATGGTGGCGCCGAACGAGGCGGCAAAACTGGCGATGGATTGCGGAATGCCCACACGGCGCGTCTGCGCTTCAATGCTCAGCGGGATCGCCGCCGCGCTGGAGCGGCTGGTGAAGGCGAAGGTCAGCACCGGCCACACCTTGCGCAAGAAGCGCAGCGGGTTGATCCCGGCCACGGCCAGCAGCAGGCCGTGCACCCCGAACATCAGGCCGAGGGCCAGGTACGAGACCACCACAAAACTGCCGAGCTTGATGATGTCCTGCAGGTTGGAGCCGGCCACCACTTTGGTCATCAGTGCCAATACGCCGTAGGGCGTGAGCTTCATCACCAGGCGCACCAGTCGCATCACCCAGGCTTGCAGGGTGTCGATGGCGTTGAGCACTTTCCGGCCTTTTTCCACGTCGTCCTTGAGCAGTTGCAGCGCGGCGACGCCCAGGAACGCGGCGAAAATCACCACGCTGATGATCGACGTCGGTTTAGCCCGCGCCAGGTCGGCGAATGGGTTCGACGGCACAAACGACAGCAGCAATTGCGGGATATTCAGGTCGGCGACCTTGCCGGCGTAATCACTCTGGATGACTTGCAGGCGGGCCATTTCCTGGGTGCCGGCCACCAGGCCCTCGGCGGTGAGGCCGAACAGGTTGGTCAGGCCAATGCCGATCAGCGCCGCAATCGCGGTAGTGAACAGCAAGGTGCCGATGGTCAGGAAGCTGATCTTGCCCAGGGAAGCAGCGTTGTGCAGGCGCGCCACGGCGCTGAGGATCGAGGCAAACACCAGCGGGATCACGATCATTTGCAGCAGTTGCACATAACCGTTGCCAACCAGGTCGAACCAGCCGATGGAGGCCTTGAGCACTGGGTTGCCATCGCCGTAAATCGTGTGCAGGACGGTGCCGAACACCACGCCGAGCACCAGCGCGAGCAACACTTTTTTGGCCAGGCTCCAAGTGGTGCGGCGGGTTTGTGCCAGGCCCAGCAGCAGGGCCACGAACACCAATACGTTGAGGATCAGGGGCAGATTCATTGAAGCTCCATGTGAGAGTGCAGCCAATCGCGTGAACCTGCGATTGCGAACCGAAAATGCTAACAGCTTGAAATATATGAATTTAATACCGAAATGGAATGGCCGCTGTCGCTTTTGGAATAAGCCCGTGGCGCTCTCGCACATGGCGGTGGCGCAATCACGACGCAAGCGGTCGCGCTCGGGCGGTGACTGTCATATGGATTTGTTAGCGTCGATGTCTTTAACTCAGGGAGAAAACGCCGATGAAGCTCGCACCGAGACTGTTTGCCGCTGCGCTGTGCCTGGGCCTCGCCAGCCAGGTGATGGCCGCCACCGAGTTGAAACACTGGCCGGCGCCCGCCGCCAAGCAACTGAATGAAATGATCGCCGCCAACGCCAACAAGGGTAACTTCGCGGTGTTCGACATGGATAACACCAGCTACCGCTACGACCTCGAAGAGTCCCTGCTGCCCTACCTGGAAAACAAGGGCCTGATCACCCGCGACACCATGGATCCGTCGCTCAAGCTTATCCCCTTCAAGGACACGGCCGACCATAAGGAAAGTCTGTTCAGCTACTACTACCGTCTCTGCGAAGTCGACGACATGGTCTGCTATCCCTGGGTGGCGCAGATCTTTTCCGGCTTCACCCTCAAGGAACTCAAGGGCTACGTGGATGAGCTGATGGCCTCGGGCAAGCCGGTGCCGGTCACCTATTACGAAGGTGACGTGGTGAAAACCTCCGAAGTACAGCCGCCGAAAGTCTTCACCGGCCAGGCCGAGCTGTACAACAAGCTGATGGAAAACGGCATCGAGGTGTATGTGATGACCGCCGCCTCCGAAGAGCTGGTGCGCATGGTCGCCGCCGACCCGAAGTACGGCTACAACGTCAAACCCGAGAACGTGATCGGCGTGACCACCCTGCTCAAGGACCGCAAGACCGGCGAACTGACCACCGCCCGCAAACAGATCGCCGCCGGCAAATATGACGAGAAGGCCAACCTCGACCTGGAACTCACCCCGTACCTGTGGACCCCGGCGACCTGGATGGCCGGCAAGCACGCAGCGATCCTCACTTACATCGATGAATGGAAAAAGCCGGTGATTGTGGGTGGCGACACCCCGACCAGTGACGGCTACATGCTGTTCCACGATGTGGACGTGGCCAAGGGCGGCATCCACCTGTGGATCAACCGCAAGGACAAGTACATGACCCAGCTCAACGGCATGATGGCCAAGCACGCGGCGGCGCAGGCCAAGGAAGGGTTGCCGGTGACGGCGGACAAGAACTGGGTGATCGTCAAGCCGGACGACATCCAGTAACACCGGGTCGTCTGCATCGCAGGCAAGCCAGCTCCCACATTTGATCGGGTTCACACGGTCAAAATGT
>NZ_JBSVWB010000051.1:0-47988 GCF_054071795.1 Pseudomonas sp. SDO5271_S396 | reverse complement strand
GATCAGATGTGGGAGCGGCGGTGCGACGATTCGACTTGCCCGCGATAGGGGCGCACCCGTTTTTCAGATAAAACTCAGTAGCCATACCGCTTACTGGCTTCGATCGCCAACCCGCTGCCGATACTGCCAAAGATATTGCCTTCCACATGCCGCGCCTGCGGCAGCATCGCCGCCACGCTCTGGCGCAGCGCCGGGATCCCGCTGGAACCGCCGGTAAAGAACACCGTGTCCACCTGCTCCACGCCGACCGAAGCGTCGGTGAGCAACTGCGCCACGCTGCCGCGCACACGCTCCAGCAAGCTGTCGATGGACGACTCGAACAGTGCCCGGCTCAGGTCCACGCTCAGGCCGGCTTCGATACGATCCAGCGCCACATGGCGGCTGTCTGCGTGGGTCAACTGGATCTTGGTTTCTTCCACTTCCATGGCCAGCCAGTGGCCGGCACGCTGCTCGATGAGCTTGAACAGCCGGTCGATACCGCCGGTGTCCTCGATGTCGTAGCGCATGCTGCCCAGGGCCAGCTGGGATTTCTGCGAGTACACCGAGTTGATGGTGTGCCAGGTGGCCAGGTTCATGTGGTGGCTAGTGGGCATGTAGGCGCCGCTTTTCATGCGGCTGCCGTAACCGAACAGCGGCATCAGGCCCGACAGCGACAGCTGTTTGTCGAAGTCGGTCCCGCCGATGTGCACGCCGCCGGTGGCGAGGATGTCTTCGTGGCGGTTGTCGTGCTGGCGACGCTCCGGAGACAGGCGTACCAGGGAGAAGTCGGAGGTGCCCCCGCCGATGTCGACGATCAGTACCAGTTCCTCCTTGTCGATGGTGGACTCGTAGTCGAACGCCGCAGCAATCGGCTCGTACTGGAACGACACTTCCTTGAAGCCCAGTTTGCGTGCGACCTGGGCCAGGGTGTCTTCGGCTTCCTGGTCGGCCAAAGGGTCGTCGTCGACGAAAAATACCGGGCGGCCCAGCACCACTTCTTCGAACTCACGGCCGGCGGTGGCCTCGGCGCGGCTCTTGAGCTGGCCGATGAACAAGCCCAGCAAGTCCTTGAACGGCATCGCGGTGCCCAGCACGCTGGTGTCGTGCTTGATCAACTTGGAACCCAGCAGGCTCTTGAGCGAGCGCATCAGCCGGCCTTCGTAGCCTTCGAGGTATTCGTGCAGCGCCAGGCGACCGTACACCGGACGGCGCTCCTCGATATTGAAGAACACCACCGACGGCAGGGTGATCTTGTCGTCCTCCAACGCGATCAGCGTTTCCATGCCGGGGCGGATCCAGCCGACAGTGGAGTTGGACGTGCCAAAGTCGATACCGCAGGCACGGGCCGGGGATGGGTTGTTCATGTCTATCGGGTTCCGGTCGAAAAACGGCCGCGCAGTGTATGCCAGTCGAAGGCGGATGCGTAGGCCGACCATCCGTTAAATCACGCTTGAAAGTACAGAGTTCGCCCCCACATCAGGTGCATACGGCCAGTGCCGATAACAGGTTGACGTACCCCCAGGCCACAAGACTCAACAGGTGCAATCCAGCGCACGTTGTGCCTCGGGCTGTGCGATCTCGATTGAGGAAGGTGAACCACCGATGGATTTCAAAGACTACTACAAGATTCTGGGTGTCGAGCCGACGGCTGACGACAAGGCAATCAAGGCCGCGTACCGCAAGCTCGCGCGCAAATACCACCCGGACGTGAGCAAGGAAAAAGACGCGGAAGCCAAGTTCAAGGACGCGTCCGAAGCCTACGAGGCGCTCAAGAGCGCCGACAAGCGTGCCGAGTACGACGAACTGCGCAAGTACGGCCAGCATGGCCAACCGTTCCAGGGACCACCGGGCTGGCAGAGCCGTGGCGGTTTTGGCGGCGGCGGTGGCGAGGACTTTTCGGACTTCTTCAGCTCGATCTTCGGCTCCCGTGGCGACGGCTTCGGTGGCGGCCAGCGCCGTAGCGCCGCGCGCAAGGGCCAGGACGTGGAAATGCAACTGCTGGTGTCGCTCGAAGAGACGCTGTCCACCGAGTCCAAGCAGATCAGTTTCCAGGTGCCGCAATATGACGCCTCGGGCCGGCACGTCACCAACACCACCAAGAGCCTGAACGTGAAGATCCCCGCCGGCGTGGCCGATGGCGAGCGCATCCGCCTCAAGGCCCAGGGCGCGCCCGGCGTGGGCGGTGGCGCCAATGGCGATCTTTACCTGATCATCAAGTTCGCCGCCCATTCGAAGTTCGAAGTGGAAGGCGAAAACCTGGTGATCACCCTGCCGCTGGCCCCCTGGGAATTGGCGCTGGGCGCGGAAGTGGCGGTGCCGACCCTGACCGGCAAGATCAACCTCAAGGTGCCCGCCGGCAGCCAGAACGGCCAGCGCATGCGCGCCAAGGGCCATGGTTTGATGAACAAGGCCGGGGAGCGCGGTTTCCTCTACGTGCAACTCAAGGCCGTCATGCCCAAGCACGCCGATGACGCGACGATTGCGCTGTGGCAGGAACTGGCGAAAAAAGCTGCGTTCAATCCCCGGGAAAATTTCTGATCCCGCGTCCGGGTAACTAACTACCGCTGAACGCAATCACGGGCATGGTGTGCTGACTCTCCATTTCACAGGAGAGGCACCATGCCCGTTAACCCTGAACTCCCCCCCGCGTCCCTCGGCCAGCATGCTCCGCTGATCGAACAATCCCTGCCCGGCTGGGTCACCCAGGCCACGCCGCAACGACGTGAGGCGCTCAAGCAAAGTCCAGCATCCGTTCCCGACTGGTATCGCCAAGCCTCCCCGGCGCAACGTCAGGCCCTCAATGATGCCGCCGTCGCCAGTTTCACTGCCCAGACCCAACTGGATCAGGCCGTGGCGACCCTGCAAGACATCGACAGCTTCGCCGAGCCCCTGCTGGTCAAGGCATTGCAGGACCAGTTCAATGTGCGCCTGGACGTGCACAAGACCCTGTTGTTGCTGCAAAAAACCGTAGAGATGGGCGTGTTTCGGATCGAGCTCACCCACTTTGAAGTGCTGCGCCTACCGCTGCTGCAAGCGGCGCTGCACAACTTTGAAGCCTCGGAAGCAGAGTCCGGCGCCTTTCATGCGTCCTCGGGCTTTCTGCAGCAAACCTCGCTCGGTCAGGTCGAGCCCATCAGCACCACGCTGACGGTGACGCAATTTATCGGTTTGTGCCGTTCACTGGACATCGGCGCGCAGTACCAGACTTACCTGAAGGGCTTCTTCTACCCCACCGACAGCGCGATTCAATCGACGCTACGTAACACCTTCATCACGGCCCAAAAAAGCGCGTTGCTTGCGGCCGCGCATTTGGCGTTGCTGAAAAAAGACATCGAACCCGATGATCTGAGCATGATCCAGGCGGTGGTAAATGGCGATAACCACCCCATGCTGGGCGGCAGACCCGTGTGGTTTCACGACATGGGGTTGATGAAGCGTCGAATGACCGGCTGTGTAGCCTTCGTCATCTGTGAAAAGTATCGCTATACCGACGACTTGATCCTGTACGTCCCCAATGACCCACACGCTGCGCTCAAGCGCTACACGTTCGATGAAATGCGTGCAGTGTTCAAACAACGTCTTGGCGTGCGCGAGGCAAGCGACCCCAACGATGCAAGTCCCAGCGCCTACCAGCGGTTTTTCAGCCAGTTCGTGGCCTATGCCGACCGCCCGTATTATTTCAGCCAGTTCACGGAGGATGCCCCTGGCACGCTCAAAAGTTCGAAGCTGGCGCCGTTTGGTTCGTTGATCAATGACGTCAACAAAGGTCTCAGTCCGTTCAGTCTGTTCACCGGCATCAATGAGTTGCCACCCGGCCCAAGGCCGACCCGGGTGCCCAATACCGACCCTTACGTAGCCGCCGGTACCGTGTTGCGCCAGGGTGCCGGTATTTGGGAGGCCAACGTCGATTTATGGGACTACCTGTTCGACCGCCATCGCGATCAGCTGCTTGCCGATGCGCGCAGTCATGCGGTTCCGACTGCGGACGTGGATGCGCGCGTGCGTTCGGAAAAATTCTCGCGCCTGCTCAATATCGGCATGCTGCTGTTCAATGGCCTGTCCATGCTGGTGCCCGTGCTTGGCGAGGTGATGATGGTGGTGATGGCCGGCCAGTTGCTCTACGAAACGTTCGAAGGGGCCATCGAGTGGGCCGAAGGCGACCGCCGCGCCGCCAAGGCGCACTTGCTGGATGTGGCCGAAAATATCGCGCTGCTCGCGGTCATGGCGGGGGCGGGAAAAGGCCTGGCCAAACTGACGGCGGTCAAGCCCGAGCCGGTGATCGAAGCGCTGGAGCCCGTGGTGTCGGCAGACGGTAAAACCCGGTTGTGGAAACCCGACCTCAGCACCTATGAAAGCCCCGTTACGTTGCCTGAAGGTGCACGGCCCAATGCCTCGGGGCAATTTCAGGTCAATGGCAAAACCTACATACGCCAAGCCGGCAAAGTCTATGAAACAACCTTTGATGAAGCAGCGCAGCGTTGGCGTATCCAGCATCCCACCGATGGCCGCGCGTACGCACCGCCTCTCAGTCACAACGGTGCCGGTGCCTGGCGACACACACTTGAGCGTCCGCAAACCTGGGACCGTCTCACCTTGTTGCGGCGCATGGGGCACGTCACTGAGGCTTTTAACGACGAGCAATTGCTCAGCATCGCCGACATCAGCGGTGTCGGTGATGCGCAATTGCGCAAGATGCACCTGGACAACGCGCCGCCACCAGCGGTCCTCGCAGACACCCTGCGCCTGTTCGAAGCGGATCAGAGGGTGGCGCGGGTGATCGAACAGGTCGAGACCGGCCAGGCCGTGGACGAACATTACCTCTACGTATTGCCCTTGGTGACCGAGATGCCGCGCTGGCCCCGGGGCCGCGTGCTGCAAGTGTTTGAGGGGCCGCAGCTGACAGGGGCATCGATAAAGTATGGCGCTGAGCGGCTCTATCCGGGAGCCCCGTACAAACCGCCTATCCGCATAACCCGTGCAGACGTACTGGGCAGTCAATTGCCGGATCGGATCCTGGCGGCGCTGGATGAATCTGAAGTCACCCAACTGCTGGGCGGCGAGCCGGCCCGGGTGAGGGAAAATCGTGTCCAGGAATTCAGAAAGCAGATCACCGACCATGCGCGCACGCGTCAGCCCGCATTGTTTGAAAGTCTTTGCCGTGGCAATGCCAGCAAAGACCCGCAGGTGACAAAGCTGCAGCGGTTGTATCCAGGGCTTGGCGAGTCGGGCGCCGAGGCGGTGCTGGCCGACGCTGACGCGCAGCAACTGGCTGACCTGCGTGCCACCGGTCGCGTACCGCTGGGCCTGCAGGAGCAGGCACGCTGGCATGTGCAACAGAATCAGCTGGGGCATGCCATTGCCGGGTTACATATGGAAAATCTGGCCTCAGCCGCCAGCAAGCGCCTGGCCCTGCACACCCTGGCCAGGCTGCCGGGTTGGTCCGACGCTGTGCGTCTGGAGCTGCGCGAGGGGCACATCGGTGGGCCGTTGCTGGAGGCCATCGGCAGCAACTCCGCCACCCAGCGCAAATATGTGGTCAAGAGTGGCCCGATGTTCCAGGCATTCAACGAGCGTGGCGAGGCGCTCAACAGCCTGCCCCGCCAGGGTGACAACTTCTACGCGTCGATCATGCACGCGTTGCCCGATGGTTCACGCCAGGCCCTCGGTGTTCCGCAGGTGGCGCAGAGCGCGCAATTGCGCCGGGCAATCATTGACCAGGCGGTACGCCAGCGGCCCGAATCCCGAGCCATTGTCGACGGCGGTACGAGGAAAACCCGCTGGTTCAAGCCCCCGCAACGCATTTCTGCACAGTTGATCGGTTACCCCGCCAGTGGCGGCGGCCAATTGCGCGCACCTCTGCTGGAAAGCCGGGTGCGTGACGTTTACCCGCAACTCACCGACGGTCAGGTCAATGGTTTTATCTTGCGGCGGATGGTGGCCGGTGACAGCGAGCAGCAGATTTTCAATCTGCTTGGCAATCGCCTGCGCGAGTGGCAAAACCTTGAGGGAGTCCTTGATCAGTGGGTGGCTGAACAGGCGCCTCAGCCGCGTGATGAGGTGTTTTCCCAATGGAATGGGCGACGGCAAGCGGCGCAGGCCATCAAAGACTGCTGGAGGGCATCGCCCCTGGCGGAATTGCCACGCTTTGGGGGCCTGAATCTGTTCCTGGACGAGCCACTGCCGTCCCTGGACGCGGACTTTTCCCATGTGCGCAGCCTGAGTATCGGCGGGCGCGGCATCAGCGACATCAATATCGAGCGGGTGCTCGGGTATTTCGCCGAGGTGCAGGAGCTGACAGTCATCGTCACCCACCCGCAGTTGCGCACCGTGCCTGCGGCGCTTGCCAAGGTGCCGAAGGTGTCACGGCTGCATATCGCTTCGAACTTCGCCTTCGACGCCGAGCAAACTGCACGACTGTCAACGCTCACTGGGCTGACTGAGCTGCACTTGGATGGCGCCGTGCCCCCTGGGCATGTATTGGATGTCAGCCAGATGCAGCAACTGCGTGATTTGAAGATAAGCCGAAGCTATCAGGCAGGACTGCCCGCCGGGGTTCTGGACCTGCCGCTGCTGGAGCGTTTGGACCTTAAAGGTACCGCCATCAGCAGTTTGCCAGCGCGTCTATACGAACCGGGGCACGAGCGCCTGTGGTCAGGCTTGTCCCTGGATTGGTCATGGTTTGCACGGGAAGACTTCCGCCAAGCCTATGACTATGTCCGCAGTCAGCCTATGCATCTGCTGGACCAGGAAGAAATGGTCAGTGGCTATTGCAAGGGCCAGTTGCAGCGCCTGGCCCGGCTGGACAGCGGTGGTACTTATTTCCCGCCGCTGCTCGGCCAGGCCGGAGAGTTGCAGCCGCTGTTCCTCCAGCTTTGGCCCGATGCCGCGGCGCGCTGGTCGGCTATTGAGGCGTTGACGGCGCAGCACGATCTTTTTGTGCAACCCCTGGAAGCCTGGGTTACCAACGGCGTATCCATGGAAGTCATACAGCGCAATAACATGGCAGGCGATCTCAAACGCAGTTGGTACCAGGGTTTGCTCAAGCGCTATGGCGCGCGGCAGTATTCGACGGACTTGGAGCTGCCGCGGGTGCGAATCAGCGAGTTCCCCCCGATGCCCCAACAGGGTTTCGAGCATGTGCAATCGCTGAACTTCAAAGGTGCCCGTTTGCCCGCGCAGACTCTGCCGGGTTTTGTGAGTGGCTTCAGCGGCCTGCGCGCTCTGAACCTGGGGGATTGCAGTCTCGCCGACCTGCCTTTGGATGCAGGTGATTGGGCGGGGCTGGAACATCTGGACCTGAGCCACAATCCGCTTGAAGGTCTGGATGTCGGCGCGATGGTCCACCTGCGTACGCTGGGGTTGAGCCACACCAGCCTGTCGGCTTGGCCCTTGGGTTGGGAGAATTTGCCTGTACTGGAATGGCTTGATTTGCGCGGCAGCCACATCACCCAAGTGCCGCAGGGGGTGCTGGCCGATGACGCGGCCGTCCTGAGCACCAACCTGCTTGGCACACCGTTGACCAAGGCGGCCAGCTCGCACTGGGCTGCGGCCATGCAGCGGGTGGAACTGAACCAGGGGCTGTCGGCAGGCACCTTGGAGCGTTTTGGCCTGGAGCCCGTTCCCGAGCGGTTTCCACCTCAGGAAACCGGCGGTTCATTGACCCATCACTTATTGCCCTTGCCCCCTCCGCAAGCGGCGAGCAGCTCGCCGCAGCAACGCGTGTTGCGCCTATGGCCTGAACTTCAGGCTGACGAGCTGCAGCGCTGGGCCACACGGATGGCCGACGAAGGGGGGAGCGAGCAACAGTTGCATACCCGGCTCGATGGGTGGAGTGGCCAGTTCGAGGCACTGGTGCGCCAGCTCAATGGCTGGCTGTTCACCCGTGAAGCCCATGGTTCAACGTGGGTGGTGAACGCTCAGATCCGCCGGCAGGCGGCTCTGCGGATCGTTGACGCCTGGCGCGAGGGACTGTGCGTGCGCGCTGTCGAACCGCTACGAAGCCTCGAACTGGAAGGCTTGCAATTGGGCGATCTGCCCCGGCTTCCCGACGCATTCGGGCACATTGAAACCTTGAACGCCGCGGGTGTGCTGCTTTCCGAGACTGGCTCCGAAGGTTTCTTCGAAGCGTTTCCCCGTGTTCGGACGCTGGTACTCAATAACAATGCGTTGAGCGAACTGCCCCGTGGGATTGCAGGCATGGCGTACCTGGAACGCCTGGAGCTGGCGGGGAACCTGCTCGCCGAGGGTGACGGGTTGTGTGCCACCCTGGCGCGATACCCCAACCTGCAGTGGCTGGACGTGAGCCAGAATCAGCTGGATGTTTTCAGCGTCGACGGTCTACCGCGCCTGCAAACCCTGGATATCAGCAGCAACCGCTTGGAGGAGTGGCCCGACGCAGTGTTGCAGTCGAGCGCCCTGCGTACCCTGGACCTGCGCAACAACAACATCGAGTCCATACCCGCCGAGGCTCTCGACGGAACTCATGATCAATTGATGGAGGGCGTCGACCTGTCCGACAACATTGAATTGTCACGCGACAGCCTGGAGCGCTTACAGGCGTACGCTGCTGATACAGAGCGTCCTGCGACTCTAGGACTGAGCCGTCGTGAGATCGAGGAGTTGCTGGACGACAACCCGCAAAGCGACGCAGAGGCCGTGGAGTCCGATGAGGAACTACCCGAACCGCCGCCGGTGGATGAACAGGTGGGTGGTTGGTTGGGTAGCGTGCCGGTCGACGAGCAGAATCTTCGTCGTGAACGGTGGGCGCAATTGCTGAGAGAACCGGGCAATGCGGCATTCTTCCACCTGCTCGAACGCTTGCAAGACACCGAGGAATACCGACTGGCGCGTGCCGATCTGACTCACCGGGTTTGGAGGGTGATGGACGCCGTCAACGATGATGCCGAGTTGCGCGGCACCGTGTTTGCCATGTCCAGCACCCACGGCACCTGCGTTGACGGGCGCATGCTCACCTTCAGCAACCTGGAGATCAAGGTTTTCGAACATGATGCCTTACAACGCATAGACCCCACGCGCTTGGATCAGAAAGGCCCGGCCCTGTTGAAGCTGGCGCGTCAGTTATTCCGCCTCGACAAGGTTGAAGCCTTGGCCAGCCAGGAAGCCAGTCCGGGCATGGACGCGGCCGAAGTGCGCCTGGAATACCGTATCGGCCTGCGTGCTGCGCTGGACTTGCCGGGGCAGCCGGCGTACATGAGGTTCGGCAGGCCCCTGCGCGGCGCAGAGCAGAGCCAGGCGCTGGAGGCCGTGCGTGCGGCGGAAAGCTCCGAGGCGTTTTATGAGTACTTGATTAATGTCGATTACTGGGCTGCTTATCTTGAGGAAAAGTACCCCGCCGAGTTCGCCGAGCTGGAACGCGTCAAATCGCAAAAGCGTGAGGCGTTGGAAATCGCCCATCCGCAGATCGACCAGCAATACGCCGAAGCTGCAAACATGCTGGATATCGAGTTGTCCACGGCGCGCAATGAAAAACTGATCGCCCTGTCACGTCGGGAAGTCGCCGAGCAGCCCGGCACCTCAAGAGACCTCGCATGAAGTCAACGCGGTGTATTGAGCGACAGTCATAATTGTTCGGGCTGTCAAAAGGGGGGCTTCGATAGGTTGTTTTTTTTCAGTCTTGCGCAGCCCCCCAACGCCAGATGATCTTGTGCCCGTTTAATCGCCCCGCAGGGCTCAGAACAGGAAATACCGCTGGGCCATCGGCAACACCTCCGCCGGCTCGCACCACAGCAACACCCCGTCGGCCTTGACCTGATAGGTCTGCGGGTCAACCTCGATATCCGGCAGGTAATCGTTGTGGATCAAGTCGGTCTTCTGCACTGTGCGGCAGCCTTTGACCACGGCGATCTGCTTCTTCAGCCCCAGGGCTTCGGGCACTCCGGCGTCCTGGGCGGCCTGGCTGATAAAGGTCAGGCTGGTGGCGTGCAATGAACTGCCGAAGCTGGCGAACATGGGACGGTAGTGCACCGGTTGCGGCGTGGGGATCGAGCCGTTGATGTCGCCCATCAGGCTGGAGGCAATCGCGCCGCCCTTGAGGATCAGCGTCGGCTTGATACCAAAGAAGGCCGGGCGCCACAGCACCAGGTCGGCCCATTTGCCGACTTCGATGGAACCGACGATATGGCTCACGCCGTGGGTGATCGCCGGGTTGATGGTGTACTTGGCGATGTAGCGCTTGACGCGGAAGTTGTCGTTGCCTGCGCCGTCACCGGGCAGGGCGCCGCGCTGTTTTTTCATCTTGTCGGCGGTTTGCCAGGTGCGGGTGATCACTTCGCCTACGCGGCCCATGGCCTGGCTGTCGGAGCTGATCATGGAGAACGCGCCGAGATCGTGCAGGATATCTTCGGCGGCAATGGTCTCGCGGCGGATGCGGCTTTCGGCGAAGGCCACGTCTTCGGCGATGCTCGGGTCGAGGTGGTGGCAGACCATCAGCATGTCGAGGTGTTCGTCGATGGTGTTGCGGGTAAACGGGCGCGTCGGGTTGGTGGAACTCGGCAAGACGTTGGGGAAACCGCAGGCCTTGATGATGTCCGGCGCGTGACCGCCACCGGCCCCTTCGGTGTGGTAGGTGTGGATGGTACGACCCTTGAGCGCGGCCAGGGTGGCTTCGACAAAACCGGACTCGTTGAGGGTGTCGCTGTGGATCGCCACCTGCACGTCGTACTCGTCGGCCACGCCCAGGCAGTTGTCGATGCTGGCCGGCGTGGTGCCCCAGTCTTCGTGCAGCTTCAAACCGATGGCGCCGGCCTTGACCTGTTCGATCAGCGGCTCCGGCAAGCTGGCGTTGCCCTTGCCGGTGAAACCGATGTTCATCGGGAACGAATCGCTGGCCTGGAGCATGCGCGCCAGGTGCCAGGGCCCTGAGGTGCAGGTGGTGGCATTGGTACCGGTGGCCGGCCCGGTGCCGCCGCCGATCATGGTGGTGACGCCGCTGGTCAGCGCTTCTTCGATCTGTTGTGGGCAGATGAAATGCACATGGGTGTCGATACCGCCTGCGGTGAGGATCATGCCTTCGCCGGCAATTACCTCGGTGCTGGCGCCGATTGCCATGGTCACGCCGGGCTGCACATCCGGATTGCCGGCCTTGCCGATGGCGTGGATGCGGCCGTTCTTCAGGCCGACGTCGGCCTTGACGATGCCCCAGTGGTCGATGATCAGTGCGTTGGTGATCAGGGTGTCGACCACTTCATGGGCGAGTAACTGGCTTTGGCCCTGGCCATCGCGGATGACCTTGCCGCCGCCGAATTTCACTTCTTCGCCGTAGATCGTGAAGTCTTTTTCCACTTCGACGAACAGCTCGGTGTCGGCCAGGCGGACCTTGTCACCGACGGTGGGGCCGTACATGTCGGCGTAGGCTTGGCGGCTGATTTTCATGTGGTTGCCCTGAAGATGTTTGTTGAATGTGAGATCGCTATCGCGGGCAAGTCGAATCGTCGCACCGCCGCTCCCACAGGTTGAATTGTGAATACATTCCCAATGTGGGAGCTGGCTTGCCTGCGCAGAGGCCCTAAAGGTCGCCCATGATCCGCCCGGCAAAGCCGAACACCCGGCGCCCGCCGCTCAACTCCACCAACTCCACCTCGCGACTCTGCCCCGGCTCGAAGCGCACCGCCGTCCCCGCCGGGATATTCAGGCGCATGCCCCGGCTGGCTGTACGGTCAAAGGTCAGCGCGTCGTTGGTCTCGAAAAAATGATAATGCGAGCCCACCTGGATCGGCCGGTCGCCGCTGTTGGCCACGCTCAGGGTGACGGTGCGGCGGCCCGCGTTGAGTTCGATCTCGCCAGGCTGGATCTGATATTCGCCAGGAATCATGCAGGTTGCCCCAGGGTCTTGAAGTAGATGGCGGTCGGGCTGTAGCGCCCGTCCGGGCTTTGGCAGTAGTCGGGCAGTTCACCGACCTTGATATAGCGCAACGACTGGTAGAAGGCTTCGGCCGGTGAGCCGGCCTCGGTGTCCAGGTACAGCAGGCCGCGCTGGTGCTGGCGCGCGGCGAGTTCCAGGGTGTTCATCAATTGCTGGCCCAGCCCATGACGACGTGCGCTGCTGTGCACCAGCAGCTTTTGCACCTCGGCGCGGTTGAGGCCATTGGCTTTCTGGCACAGCGCCAATTGCACGCTGGCGATCACCTGTTCATCGCGCACCACCACCCATAGCAACAGGCTGGCGTCTTCGATGCTTGCCTGTACGCCGTGCAAATACTCGCGGGCCTGGGCGTCGTCGAAGTCGGCCATGAAACCGACGGATGCGCCGTGCCTGACTGCGTCCAGCAGCAGCTCGATCAAGCCCGACCGATAGTGGGCAAAGCTTTCAGCATTGACCCGACGCAGTTGCGCAGCACTCATCGACGTCACTCCTTGGGCGGTTCGGCGCCCGGGTTCAAGGCCAATTGCATAAAGGTCAGGTCCAGCCAGCGGCCGAACTTGATACCCACTTGGGGCATTTGCCCGGTGGTGATGAACCCCAGGCGCTCGTGCAGGCGGATCGAGGCCAGGTTGCCGCTTTCGATGGCGGCGACCATCACATGTTTACCGCCGCTGCGCGCGCGTTCGATCAACGCCTCCATCAGGCGCGGGCCCAAGCCCTTGCCGCGCTGGTTGCTGCGCACGTACACCGAGTGTTCGACGCTGTAGCGAAAACCTTCGAAAGGCCGCCAGTCACCGAAAGAGGCGTAGCCGGTGACTTCATCGTTTTCCACCGAGACCAGGATCGGATAGCCCTGGGCATGGCGCGCACTGAACCAGGCCTGGCGGTTGCCCAGGTCGACGGGTTGTTCGTTCCAGATCGCCGTGGTGTTGAGCACCGCGTCGTTGTAGATGTCGCGGATCGCCGGCAGATCGCTTTGGGTTGCGTCACGAATCATGCTCGGGCCTCACGCGATCGGTTGGTGGACGGTGACCAGCTTGGTGCCATCGGGAAACGTGGCTTCCACCTGGATGTCCGGGATCATTTCCGGAATGCCTTCCATCACCTGCTCGCGACTGAGCAGGGTGGTGCCGTAGTGCATCAGGTCGGCCACGGTGCGGCCATCGCGTGCGCCTTCCATCAAGGCCGCGGAGATGTAGGCGATGGTTTCCGGGTAGTTGAGCTTCACACCGCGTGCCAGGCGGCGTTCGGCGACGAGGCCGGCGGTGAAGATCAGCAGTTTGTCTTTTTCCCGTGGGGTCAGGTCCATGGTTCAAGGTCCTTCATAAATACATTCGCAAATACACCAGAGATTCAATGTGAAAGCCGCTTTGTGTGGGAGCTGGCTTGCCTGCGATGGCATAACCTCGGTCAACCAGAAACACCGAGTCGCCTGCATCGCAGGCAAGCCAGCTCCCACAGGGGGGGGGCAGATTCCACATTTAGATCTTCATGTGCTCCAGATTCGGGGTGGAACAGCTTCTCGGCCCAGTACGGCAGGGCGTAGCAACTTCCATAAATCAATCAACCAGGCCCGTGCATGCAGCGCTTCACTGGCCAGGCAACGGGCAACCAGCAGGCCGGGCAGTTGGGTCAGGTCACCGCGCACTCCATGGGGCAGGGCGCGGCAGTCTTCCAGTAATTCAGGGGCAATCTCGGCGGTCAGCAGCAGCGTGGCAAACACCGGGCGCCCGTCCAGGCCGATGGGCGAGTCGAGCAAACCGTCGGCACCTGCAATGCGCTGGCGCTCATGCCAGAGCAACTGGCCGTCACGGCGAATATCCAGATGCGATTGGAAGTGGCCAAGGTCGAAGCGTTCGTCACTGGCGGGCCGACCCAGGGCGACGACATCCCAGTAGAACAGGCGCGCATCCCCCTTGAGCTCGATGCGCGTGGTGAGCTCGGCCTGGGCGGCACTGAACACGATGGTTTCCTGGGGCAGCCATTCCAGGGTGGCACCGGCTTCAACGGTGAGCTCCACCTGTTGGAACGCAGGGCTCTTGGCGCGGTACCACTTGGCCGCGCCGGGGCTGGTCAATTGCGCCCAGGCACCTTCGGCAACATGGGCGCTGATGTCCAGGCGGTCCCCGCCGGCAATCCCGCCAGGCGGGTGCACGATGATGTGCTGACACACCTCGGGGCCTTCGGCGTACAGGTGTTTTTGCACCCGCAGGGGGCCGAGGTGGCGACGCATGACCGGGCGTGTGGTGTCGCCGAAGCGCGCATAACCCAGTTCCAGCTCGGCATGCCAGCTGGGGGTGAACAGGGCAGGGGTAACGGGCAGGTTCATGGCAAGGTGCTTATCGTCAGGACGCTACAGATTAGATGGTAACGAGGCCTCTGACACCCTCGCTTTCCATATTTTCACCTTTGCCCTGCTGCACGATTTCACCCCGTGACATCACCAGGTACTGGTCCGCCAGTTCGGCGGCGAAATCATAGAATTGCTCCACCAGCAAAATGGCCATATCGCCCCGGGCAGCGAGCTTCTTGATCACTGCGCCGATCTCCTTGATCACAGACGGTTGGATCCCTTCGGTGGGCTCATCGAGAATCAACAGCCGCGGGCGGCTGGCCAGGGCGCGGCCAATTGCCAACTGCTGTTGCTGGCCGCCGGACAGGTCGCCGCCACGGCGATGTTTCATTTGCAGCAACACCGGGAACAGCTCGTAGATAAACGCCGGCACTTCTTTGGCCTCGGAACCGGGGAAGCGTGAAAGGCCCATCAGCAGGTTTTCTTCCACCGTCAGCCGCCCGAAAATCTCCCGGCCCTGGGGCACGTAGGCGATGCCGGCGTGCACGCGCTGGTGCGGCTTGAGCGCGGTGATGGTCTTGCCTTCCCAGTTCACCGCGCCTTCTTTGGCCGGCAGCAAACCCATCAAGCACTTGAGCAGGGTAGTCTTGCCCACGCCATTACGGCCAAGCAAACAGGTGACTTCGCCGACCTTCACGTCAAAGCTCAGCCCGCGCAGGATGTGGCTCCCGCCGTAGTACTGGTGCAGTTTGTCGACTTGCAGCATGTTCAAATTCTCCTCAATTCCCTGACTGGAACCGGATCAACTGTGGGAGCTGGCTGTGGCTGGGTTAGCGACCGAGGTACACCTCGATCACCCGCTCGTTTTCCTGCACCTGTTCCAGCGAACCCTCCGCCAGCACGCTGCCCTGGTGCAACACGGTCACGTGGTCGGCAATCGAGCCGACAAAGCCCATGTCGTGTTCCACCACCATCAGCGAATGCTTGCCCGCCAGGCGCTTGAACAGTTCAGCGGTGAACTCGGTTTCGGCGTCTGTCATGCCCGCCACCGGTTCGTCCAGCAGCAACAGTTGCGGGTCCTGCATCAGCAGCATGCCGATCTCCAGGAACTGCTTCTGGCCGTGGGACAGCAAACCCGCCTGGCGCTGTACCGACGTGGTCAGGCGGATGGTGTCGAGCACTTCGTCGATGCGGTCTTTCTGTTCGCCACTCAAGCGCGCACGCAGGCTGGCCCACACGGATTTGTCGGTTTTCTGCGCCAGCTCCAGGTTTTCGAACACGCTCAGCGCTTCGAACACCGTTGGCTTCTGGAACTTGCGGCCGATGCCGGCCTGGGCGATCTGCACTTCGCTCATGCTCGTCAAGTCGAGGGTTTCGCCAAACCAGGCCTTGCCGTGGCTGGGGCGGGTCTTGCCGGTGATCACGTCCATCAGCGTGGTCTTGCCTGCGCCGTTGGGGCCGATGATGCAACGCAGCTCGCCGACGCCGATATACAGGTTCAAGTCGTTGAGCGCCTTGAAACCGTCGAAGCTGACGCTGATGTCTTCCAGGGTCAAAATCGTGCCGTGACGGGTATTGAGGCCCTTGCCGGCGGCCTGGCCGATGCCGATGGCATCGCGGCCGCTGCCGGCGTCGAAAAGGGGTTCAAGCATGACGTTCCTCACTTCTTCAGCAGCCCGATGATGCCCTTGGGCAGGTACAGGGTGACGATGATGAACAGCGCTCCCAGGAAGAACAGCCAGTATTCCGGGAAGGCCACGGTGAACCAGCTCTTCATGCCGTTCACCACCCCCGCGCCGAGCAACGGGCCGATCAGCGTGCCGCGCCCGCCCAGGGCCACCCATACGGCGGCTTCGATGGAGTTGGTCGGGGACATTTCGCTGGGGTTGATGATGCCCACCTGCGGCACATACAACGCCCCGGCCAAGCCGCACAGCACCGCGCTCAATACCCACACGAACAACTTGAAACCGCGCGGATCGTAGCCGCAGAACATCAGGCGGTTCTCGGCATCGCGCAATGCGGTCAGCACGCGACCGAACTTGCTCTTCGCCAGGCGCCAGCCGATATACAGGCTGGCCACCAGCAACAGCACCGTGGCCACGAACAACACCGCCCGCGTGCCGGGCTCGGTGATGCCGAAGCCGAGGATGCTGCGAAAGTTGGTGAAGCCGTTGTTGCCGCCAAACCCCGTCTCGTTGCGAAAGAACAGCAACATTCCGGCGAAGGTCAGCGCCTGGGTCATGATCGAGAAATACACGCCCTTGATCCGCGAGCGAAACGCGAAGAAGCCGAACACCAGCGCCAGCACACCCGGGGCCAATACCACCAGGCACAGGGCCCAGAGGAAATGCTCGGTGCCCGCCCAATACCACGGCAATTCAGTCCATGAGAGGAAGGTCATGAACGCCGGCAGCTCATCGCCGGAAGCCTGGCGCATCAGGTACATGCCCATCGCATAACCGCCCAGCGCGAAGAACAGGCCGTGGCCGAGGGACAACATGCCCGCATAACCCCACACCAGGTCCAGGGCCAGGGCGACGATGGCGTAGCAGAGGATCTTGCCCACCAGTGTCAGGGTGTAGGCCGAAACATGCAGGGCGCTGTCCGTCGGCAGCAGCGAAAGCAACGGCAACGCGAGCAGCACGACGAGGACCGCCACGCCCACGGCCATCGTTACCTTGGGGCCGGCCTTTTGCGTGGCCGTCAGCATCAATGGTTGGTTCATCAGTCGATCACCCGTCCTTTCAGTGCGAAGAGTCCTTGCGGGCGTTTCTGGATAAACAGAATGATCAGCGCGAGGATCAGGATCTTGCCGAGCACGGCACCGATCTGCGGTTCGAGAATCTTGTTGGCGATGCCCAGGCCGAACGCCGCCATGACGCTACCGGCCAACTGGCCGACACCGCCGAGCACCACCACCAGGAACGAGTCGATGATGTAGCTCTGGCCGAGGTCCGGGCCGACGTTGCCGATCTGGCTCAGCGCTACGCCGCCCAGTCCTGCGATGCCGGAGCCGAGGCCGAAGGCGAGCATGTCCACGCGCCCGGTGGGCACGCCGCAGCAGGCGGCCATGTTGCGGTTCTGGGTGACGGCACGCACGTTGAGGCCCAGGCGGGTCTTGTTCAGCAGCAGCCAGGTCAGCACCACCACGCACAGCGCAAACGCGATGATCACGATGCGGTTGTACGGCAGCACCAGGTTGGGCAGCACCTGGATGCCGCCGGAAAGCCACGCGGGGTTCGACACTTCGACGTTCTGCGCACCGAACACCAGGCGCACCAACTGGATCAGCATCAGGCTGATGCCCCAGGTGGCCAACAGGGTTTCCAGGGGGCGGCCATACAGATGGCGAATCACCGTGCGCTCCAGTGTCATGCCGATGGCGGCGGTCACGAAGAACGCGACCGGCAGTGCGATCAACGGGTAGAACTCGATGGCCGCGGGCATGTAGCGCTGCATCAGCAACTGCACCGCATAGGTGGAATAGGCGCCGAGCATCAGCATCTCGCCGTGGGCCATGTTGATCACCCCGAGCAAGCCGAAGGTGATCGCCAGGCCCAGGGCCGCTAGCAGCAGGATCGAGCCCAGGGACATGCCGCTGAAGGCCTGGCCGAGGATCTCGCCGAATATCAGTTTGCGCTTGACCTGGGCCAGGCTGGTTTCGGCGGCGGTGTGCACGGCGGTATCGGTCTCAACGCCAGGGGCCAGCAGCGCTTCAAGGCGCGTGCGGGCCAGCGGGTCGCCGGTATTGCCGAGCAGGCGCACGGCGGCGAGGCGCACCACGGGGTCGGGGTCGACCAGTTGCAGGTTGGCCAGGGCCAGGCTGAGGGCGGTGTACACGTCCTCGTTGGTTTCGCTGGCGACCTGCTGGTCGAGGAATTTGAGCTGCGCAGGTTGTGCGCTTTTTTGCAGAACTTGTGCAGCGGCCAGGCGAACTTTCGGGTCGGCGGCGAGCAGTTGCTGGCTGGCCCGTACGTTGTCGATCAGGCCGCGCAGGCGGTTGTTCAGGCGCACGGTTTTGGTTTCACCGTTGACCGTGAGTTGGCCTTGTTGCAGGGCGTCCACCAACTCGATGCGCGCAGGATCCGGCTGGGCGGCCCAGTCCTGGAGCAGCTTGGCTTGTTGGGCGGGGTTGGCGGACAGGAAGTCGTCGGCGTCGCTGGCGTGTGCGGCGAAGGGCAGCACAAGCAGGGCCGTGAGGATGAAGCGGTACAGGGCAGTGGGCATATTCTTGGGCCTTGCTCGAACTAATGTGGGAGCTGGCTTGCCTGCGATAGCGGTGTATCAGATACACCGAGTCGTCTGCATCGCAGGCAAGCCAGCTCCCACAGGGATTGTGCCGGCCTCAAGTGCCGGCACCCCTCGGATCAGTTGCTCTTGACGGCGTAATCCGGCTTCTTGTCGTTACCCGGAATGTACGGGCTCCACGGCTGGGCACGGATCGGCTCCTGGGTCTGCCACACCACCGAGAACTGCCCGTCGGCCTGGATCTCGCCGATCATCACCGGCTTGTGCAGGTGGTGGTTGGTCTTGTCCATGGTCAGGGTGAAGCCCGACGGCGCGGCGAAGGTCTGGCCGGCCAGGGCTTCACGTACTTTGTCGACGTCGGTGGACTTGGCTTTCTCCGCCGCCTGCGCCCACATGTGGATGCCCACGTAGGTGGCTTCCATCGGGTCGTTGGTCACGGCCTTGTCCGCGCCCGGCAGGTTGTGGGCCTTGGCATAGGCCTTCCAGTCGGCGACGAATTTCTTGTTCACCGGGTTCTCCACCGACTGGAAGTAGTTCCAGGCGGCGAGGTTGCCCACCAGCGGTTTGGTGTCGATACCGCGCAGTTCTTCTTCACCCACCGAGAACGCCACCACGGGTACTTCGGTCGCCTTCAGCCCCTGGTTGGACAGCTCTTTGTAGAACGGCACGTTGGAGTCGCCGTTCACGGTGGAAATCACCGCGGTTTTGCCGCCGGCGGAGAATTTCTTGATGTTGGCGACGATGGTCTGGTAGTCGGAATGGCCGAACGGGGTGTAGACCTCTTCGATGTCTTTATCGGCGACGCCTTTGGAGTGCAGGAACGAACGCAGGATCTTGTTGGTGGTGCGCGGGTACACATAGTCGGTCCCCAGCAGGAAGAAGCGCTTGGCGCTGCCGCCTTCTTCGCTCATCAGGTATTCCACCGCCGGGATCGCTTGCTGGTTGGGCGCCGCGCCGGTGTAGAACACGTTTGGCGACATCTCTTCACCTTCGTACTGCACCGGGTAGAACAGCAGGCCGTTGAGCTCTTCGAACACCGGCAACACCGATTTGCGCGACACCGAGGTCCAGCAGCCGAACACCACGGCCACCTTGTCCTGGGTCAGCAGCTGGCGGCCCTTTTCAGCGAACAACGGCCAGTTGGACGCCGGGTCCACCACCACAGGTTCCAGCATCTTGCCGTTCACGCCGCCCTTGGCGTTGATCTCGTCGATGGTCATCAGCGCCATGTCTTTGAGCGACGTTTCGGAGATGGCCATGGTGCCGGACAGCGAGTGCAGGATGCCGACCTTGATGGTCTCGGCGGCCTGGACGGTCCAGGTCATGCCCATGGCGGCAATGGATGCCGAAAGAGTGAAAGCCTTGATCAAGCTGCGACGCTTCATGGTGCGATCTCCGAGAACCCAAGTGTTGTTGTTGGACAGATGGGAGGGCGATTGCAAGGGCTGTGCCTGCTTTGCCGAGGGCCGTATTCAAGGCGCGCACAGACCGTGGATGCCGTCGGCGCGCACTGAATCGGCGCCGGATCGGTGGGCTGAAAAGGGTGGGGCACTGTCTTGGTGCGAGGGGCGGTTAACTATGTAGCGCCCTCTGAATCAGAGGGTGTTCAGGATGATGGAACATTCAAACTTGTTCCAAGGAGTCATCATGGACGATCAACCCCTGCGCGAAAAACGCGCAACCCTGGCGCGCGGTCACGCCAAACTCGGCACGCTGAGTCCCGCCTTCAAAAGCGCGGATGAAGTGGCGCGCTACCTCCATGGTCGGGTAGGCCAGAATCTGCAGGTGGAGTACGGCAGCGTGATTCTGCGGCGTTCAGTCGACGGGCTTTTCGTCGGCACTGAGCCGATTTCGGACCGGCCGACCGTGTTCAACTTCAACCTTTTGCTCGACGACAACGCAGGCAACTCGGCCTATCTTGAGCCGGAGGGTTATCAGATCGTTGCCAGCTGGCATACGCACCCCAATAGCGCTGCGCAGACTGCCCGCCGTAATCCCAAATGGACCGCGCACCAGGTCACGGCCTTCCTGGATTTTTACTCCTCAGAAGACGTGCTGTTCAATTATCAGAACCGCCGGCAGTTCAGCACGGCTTACCTGTCAGGCCCTGCCGGTACGCTGCTCGCGTTTCAGTTCGATGAGTCGCCTGCGGCCGCTAACTATTACCGATGGCTGGCGACCAATGGCAGCTTCGACTCCCCGGATGCCCACGATGGAACGCTGGAGGGTTTTTACAAGAAGCTGGCGTCGGTAGGGCGTCTGGTCTTTTTACTGAGCAGCCCTTACTGGGGCGGATCCGTGGGCAAGGTTCCGGCTGATTGGGAACCCTACAAACCATGGCCGGTGTTCCCGGACGTACCGCGTGCACTGGCGCAGGCTGCGTCGCAGGTCCAGCGAACACCCAATGTGCGCCAGCAGGTATTGATTTTGGAGGCCGATACAGAGGTGGCTTATTTCGCGCGTGACCCCGACCCGCTCGATGACGCGGTGAAAGACTTGCCCAGGTTTCCCGTTGGCTACCACCTTTACGGTATTTACGTTCACTCTCGGCCACTGCCTGTTCAATACCCCACGCTGGAAAACTGGCTGTATAAAAACTTCATCAGCCCGCTGGAGCTTGCTCAGCACATCGTGCGGTTTCGTCAGTACGGTCAGGGACCGCAATCCATTCTGGGCGCGTCGTTGTATATCCGCCTGCGGGACGAGGCGGTGTTGCGCTATCGCTTCTCCGGCTCGGCGCTTGAGTCCCAGCTCTTCACCCAGGCGCAAGATGGCCAGGTGTCCGACAACGGCCAACAAGCCGCGTTGCTCGATGGCTCGATGCTGACGCGCGACTTCGTGCGACAGGTAGCAGCTGCCGGCGAGCTGACGGTCGAAAAGACCAGTGCACTGTGGGACCGCATGGGCGTGGTCGATGAACATTGGTTGCCCTATTCCCGGTTTACCCTGCCGTCCTTGAGCGGTACGTTCTTGTCGGCCGACGACGCGGCACGTTTTGTTCATGGGAATATCGGTAAGCGACGCGAGCAGGTACTCGGCGGGATGATCCTCAAGCGTGCCGACGGGCGCTTTGTCGTGACCGAGCCGGTCCTCGCCGGGCCTCGGCCCTTTGCTTTCAACGGGCTCTACCCGGTCGACCGCCAGGGCAACCCGATTATCCTGCACCCCGGTCATAGCCTGCATGCTCGCTATGCATCGCGGGTGGCGCTGTCGCTGACCGACCCGGCCTACATTGCTCGGTTCAAATGGACCCGACAGGAGGCAGAGCTGGGGGCGCAGATGTTTCATCCGCAGGATGTGGAGGACCTGTTGCGCTCGGGTCAGGTGGGTTATCTGTCCGGTGCCGAGGACAGCCTGATTGCGTGCGACCCGTCGTTCACCTCCTCGGATTGGCGAAAACAGTGGATGGTCGAGCCCACCCATGAGGTGAGTGCCCAGGCAAAAAGCTTGCGTGACGGTACGACCAAACCCGCCGATATCGTCAGGACGCTGGCCGAGTCGGGCAAATTAAGAGTGGTCATCGGCAACGCGCTGTGGGGGCCTGCCGACTTTGTCGAAATGGACTGGGGGCCCTGGGTGCGCGCACTTGAGTTCCAGCGCCCAACGACGGTCAGCCATGGACCCATTTTCAAGCGTGCGGACGACGCCGCCAACGACCTGCATCGACGCGACCCGTTGGATCACGCGCAGCATTTTGTCAGCCGTTACTTTGCTTTCATCCTCAAGCACGAAAGCCGGGAGGAATACGTTGCCAGTGAGCTGATCCCGGTGACGGCCAAATCGCCCCTGCTGTCCCTCAAGAGCCTGTATGGCGCCCAATTGCCCGAAGGCTTCGAGTGCCACAGCCTGTATTACGCCAACCAGTTTGTCGGAAATGGCTCGGCCACTTGGTTGAAGCAGGTGTTCATCGAGCCTGAGGACTTGAGTGAGGCGATTACCCAGGCGCGGGTCGAAACCCAGCAGCCGCCGCGCGGTGCACCGGTGTACATTGCCCCACCGGAAGGGGCCCTGTTGTGTTATCAGTCGCCGTCCATACAAGGGATCTTTGAGCGAAGTACAGAGGCCGATGCACTAGACAGCATTCGGGCCAAGCTGGATATCGGCACATTGCAGCCCCTTCAGTTCGTGCGCAGGGTGGCTTCCGGCGGGCATTTGCGAGTGGTTCAGGCCAGCCGTTGCTGGGGCCTCACAGGCAACGTTGGGGGATTGTGGGTACCCTATGAAAACTTGCAGCGAGGTCGACTCAGCCCGGTGTTCCTGTCTGTGGATGATGCGGCGCAGTACATCCGTCGCCGTGTCTCGCCTGACCTTGAGCAATCCTATGGTGGCGTGATTTTGCGCAGGGACGACGGGGGGTTTATCGCCAGCGAACCTGTGCGCGTGCCGGATGAAGTGTTCGATATCAAACGCATCTTTCCGGATGAAATGGTGACGCGTGGGCTTTATCCGACGCGCACAACGGTGGTAGCCACCTATCACTCCAGGCCTGCGATGCAATGGCCATTTCTGCTCTCACCGGTTCAATCGGCGGTGTACGGCAATATGTTTTCCACTCGCCTGTTGGCCCAGGCGCTCTCCGTTGATCATTCACGTTACGCCCACTACCTGTTGGCGCCCGACGGTGCATTGGTGCGGCTGAAGGCTCGCCCGAATTTGAAGCTCCCGCAGATTTCAACCGCTGAGCTCATCATGCGGCCTAGCAATCGTCATGATTGGCTCAACGGGACGCTTGAGCGCCAGATACGCAAGGGGGAGCTGGCACCCGACGAGTATGTCCGGCGGGCAAGCAACACCTTTGAATTGCACGTGGTCGCGGGCAGTAAGATGTGGGGCGCGCCTGGTCCTGTCGCGGGGTGGCGACCCTTTGCCACGCTCGCATTGAGGGGGCGACGCTACCTCCAGGCCACTGTCGACCCGGCGCTCAGCCCCTTCCATGCCCAGGCAGACGACGCCGCGCGTTATGCCCATGAGCTGGCGGGGGCAAGGGAGCAGGCTCAGTTTGGCTATGTGCTCCAGTCGACCGGTAACGGACGTTTTGTGGCGACGCTGCCGGTGACCGAGGGTGGATCAGCACTGGAGCATCGGCGGGTGTTTGCCGATGACGGCTACCCCCATCGTTATCAAATGGCGGGTATGTATTTGTGCGGGCTGCAATGGGGCGATATCCAACCTGGTGGCCATATCGTGACCCAGGACTCCATTTATCGCGGGCTGATTCTCCCGTCGCGCGTGATACAGGCGATGTATCAGGTGCATGCCACGGCGAACCGTGCGGCGATGCCACTTTATCTGTCGTGTGCCGACGGCGCGTTGCTGAAGTTCGTTGTGCGCAATAGCCGCTTTATCGAGTACAGGGATGACAACCGATTAAAGAGGTTTGAGCTCAGCCCGATGGATTACATTCGGCGTATGGCGGCAGCCGGTGAATTGAGCATCCTGGTGCCCAGCGAGAATTGGGCGGGCATCGGCGTGGTGGATACGCAGTGGCAGCCGAGGCGGTCTCGCGGCACATTGCCTGCGGGGCATAACCAATGGGCACTGGGGCCCGTGTTCGCGCATCGCGATGATGCCGCGGGATTCGTCCATGACCGAGCGGGCGTGTTTACAGGCCAACAGTCGATCAGTGCGCTGCTTGAAAAAAACCTGGATAACAGTCATGTGCCCGTCTTGGCGTTTGCCGACGAAGGTTTCCCGTCGAGTGCCGCCGCACGCCTGTTTACCGCCGTATCGACGCAATGGCCGGCGGGCTATCAGGTCAGTGCTGCCCACCTGTTGTTTCACGCGGGGCTGGACCAGACGCAGAACGGTGTTGAGCGCTCCTATGCGGAGTATTTCGTGTCATGGCGCGAGTTGGGTTTTTACCTTTACACGCTGAGAGACCAGAAACTACCCATTACTGGTTTTTACCTGACGGCGCGGGACGGCGCCTTGTTGAGCTATACCCCGACCTTTGGCCAAGACGAGGCCAACCTGTTGACGGGCAGCGGCAGATGGACCGCCGAGGGGGGGTATACGCTCTTCGCACCGACGCCTTCGCATGTTCTCTCTGAGCTGGCGCGACTCGGTCAGTTCCGGGTACTGCGCCATGGAGCGTTCTGGACGATCCGTACACTGGTGAACAGCGATCTGAAACTGCCAGGTCACACCACCTATCGGCCGGACAGAGATGAGCTGTGACCTATTAGCTCTAGCGCTTGCGCATCAACCCGATAAAAAACAGCCCGCCAATCGCCGCCGTCGCCACGCCAATCGGCAAATCCTCAGGGGCGATCAGGGTGCGGGCGGCCACGTCCACCCACACCAGAAACAGGCTGCCGAGCAGCGCGCACACCGGCAATAAGCGCCGATGCTCGGCGCCCACAAGGCGCCGGGCAATGTGCGGCACCATCAGCCCGACAAAGCCGATGGAGCCGCTGATGGACACCAGCACGCCGGTCATCAAGGAGGCCACCAGGAATACCTTCAGGCGCACATTGCGCGCGTTCAGGCCAAGCGTCACGGCGGTCTGTTCGCCGGCCATCAGCGCATTCAACGGCCGCGCCATGCCCACCAGCACCAGCAAACCCAGCAGCACGGTGGCGCCGGGAATGGCCAGCAGTTCCCAGCGGGCCAGACCGAGGCCGCCGAGCATCCAGAACATCACCGCCGACGCGGCGCGATGGTCGCCCATGAACAGCAAGAGGTTGGCTGCCGCCATCATCACGAACGATACCGCCACGCCGCACAGCAGCAGGCGGTCACTCTCCAGCCGCCCGTTGCGACTGGCTACCGCCAGTACCACCAGCATGCTCAGCAGCGCGCCGATAAAGGCGGCGATGGGCAGGGTCAGCAGGCCGACGATTTCACCCACATGCAGCACCACGATCACCGCGCCCAGGGTGGCGCCGGAGGTGACGCCCAGCAGGTGCGGGTCGGCCAGCGGGTTGCGTGTGACGGCCTGCAATACGGCGCCGATCAACGCCAGCCCGGCGCCGACCAGTGCGCCGAGCAACATGCGCGGCACGCGAATCAGCCACACGATATGTTCCTGCCCGGCCGACCCATTCACCTCACCCACGCCAAAGGCTTTGAACAGCACGATGCGCCACACCACCTCCACCGGCACCCGCGCCGGGCCAAAGCCCAGGGAGATCACGCAAGAGACCAGCAGCACCGCCGCGAGGGTGGCGAGTAAAAAGGCGTAGCGCCGGGTGATCATTCGCCGTGGAACCCCTTGGCCAGGGTTTCCACCGCCAGCACGTTGTCGATCCCCGGTGTGGCCTGCACATAAGGGACCACGATAAAGCGCTGGTTGCGGATGGCGTCCACCGCTTGCAGCGCCGGGTTGTTGAGCAGGAACTGTTGTTTCTGCTCGGCGGTGATTTCGCTGTAGTCGACGATCACGATCACTTGCGGGTTGCGCTCCACCACGGTCTCCCAGTTGACCCGGGTCCAGCTGGCGTCCACATCCTCCAGAATGTTGCGCCCGCCAGCCGCGTCGATCAGTGCCTGGGGCATGCCCAGGCGGCCGGAGGTCATGGCACGGTCTTCACCGCTGTCATACAGGAACACCCGTGGCTTGTCGGCTGGCAGGTCCTGGCGCACGTTGGCCACCTGCGCCTGCATCTGGGCGATCAAGGCATTGGCGCGGTCCTGCACGTCGAAGATCTTGCCCAGGTTGCGCAGGTCGTTATAGGTGTCGTCCAGCGTGGCGGCCGGGCGTTTCATCACGAACGCGCAAGACTCGGTCAGCTCGTACACGTTGATGCCCAGCGGTTGCAGGGTGGCGGGTGTGAGGTCACCGCCCACGCGCATGCCGTAGTCCCAGCCGGCGAAGAAGAAGTCCACATTGGCATTGAGCAGGGTTTCTACCGATGGGTACTTGCTGGCCAACTCCGGCAGGCCGTCGAGGATTTCGGCCATTTCCGGGGTCACCGACTTCCAGCCGGTCACGCCGCTGTAGCCGGCCATGTGCGACTTGAGCCCCAGGGCGAGCATCATCTGGGTCATGTTGATGTCGTGGCTGACCGCGTGTTTCGGCGCTTCCTGAAAGGTCACGTTGCGGTTGCAGCTTTTGACGGTCACCGGGTAATGGGTGGCTTCGGCGAAGGCTTCGGCGCTGCCTGACAGCAGAGCGACAGCCAGGAGGGTGCGCAGGATCATGGTTGGATTATCCAGGTGATTCGAGGGTGGCCGGACAGGGGGTGGGTGTCGATCAGGGCTTCGACGCCGAACACCGTGCGCAGCAAGTCGACGGTGAGTGCTTCCTGGGGCGTGCCGCTGGCGACGATGCGTCCGTGGTCGATCACGTACAGGCGGTCGCAAAAGGCGGAGGCGAGGTTCAGGTCATGGATGCTCGCCAGGGTGCCGATGTTCAGGCGCTTGACCTGGCGCAGCAACTCCAGCTGATAGCGCGGGTCGAGGTGGTTGGTGGGTTCGTCGAGGATCAGCAGTTGTGGCTGCTGGGCCAGGGCGCGAGCCAGGATCACGCGTTGTTTTTCACCGCCCGAGAGCGTCGCGAAGGCGTGGTCTTCGAAGCCCTGCATGCCGACGGTTTCCAGCGCCTGCCGGATCAGTTGCTGGTCCTGGGGCGTGTCACTGTCGAACAGGCCTTTGTGCGGCGTGCGGCCCATGGCGACCACTTCATCCACCCGCAGGCCGAACGCATCCGGAAACTCCTGCAACACCACGGCAACGCGTTGCGCGCACCACTTGGCGCTTTGCTTCCACACGTTCTGGTGGGCGAGCGCCACGTCGCCCTGGTCAGGCCTGGTGAACCGATAGGCGCAGCGCAACAGGCTGGTCTTGCCGCTGCCATTGGGCCCGATCAACCCGACGAACTCACCTTCACCGACCTGCAGGCTGGCCTCACACAGGTGAAACGAGTGACGGCAGTGGCCGTGAACCCGGGGCGTCCAGGTGAGGCGGGTGAGGGTGAGTGCGGTCATCGTGTCTCTCGACTTAAACATCGATCAAAATGTGGGAGCAGGCAAGCCAGCTCCCACAGGTGTCTATGTAATGTTCAGTTAGAAGGTGTAATCCGCCGTGACGAAGAACGAGCGTGGCTCGCCCAGGATCCACTGTTGACCGTCGTTGTACTGGCTCACGGCGTAGGTGCGGTCGAACAGGTTGTTCAGTTGCAGGCCCAGGGTGGTGTTGCGCAGGGCTTTCCACGACAGGGTGGCGTCCACCACGGTGTAGCTCGGCAGTTCGTTCTGGTTGGCCATGTCGGCATAACGCGCGTCGACATAACGTACGCCGGCACCGGCGCGGATATCGTCGGTCACCGCCTTGCTCAGCCACAGGTTGGCGGTGCGGCGCGGCACGTCCACCGGGCGGTTGCCGTCGCGGGACACGGGAGTGCCGTCGACTACCTGGGTGAAATCGTCGTATTGCGCATGCACGATCGCTGCGTTGGCTTGCAGTTGCCAGGCATCCGCCAGTTGCAGGTCGAGGCTGGCCTCCAGGCCGCGGGAAGATTGCTGGCCGACTTGCTGCTGATGGTCCGGGTCGCCCGGTGTGTCGGTGAGCAGTTTCTTTTTGACGATGTGATACGCCGCCAGCGTCCATTCGCCACGGTTGTTCCAGAACGCCTGTTTGATGCCGATCTCGGTCTGCTTGGCGGTGGACAGGTCGAACTGCTGCTGGCCCGGGCTCAGAGAAATCAAACCGCCGACCCCGTCGGTGCTGGTGGCGTACTGGCCGTAGACCGAGGTGTCCGGGGTGATTGCGTAAACCAGGCCGGCCTTCCAGTTATTGCCGGTGAGGGTCTTGTCGGCCTGGCTGCCGTCACGCAGGTTGTCACGGTCGATGTGGGCATAATCGCGACGGATGCCGGTGATCAGTGAGAGCTGGTCGGTGAGCTGCAAGCGGTTTTCGGCAAAGCCCGCGAGGGTTTTGGTGGTGGACGCGAACAGCGGCTTGAACGGGTCCCGGCTTTCGAACGGCGCAGGTTGTGGAGAGTTCACATCGATCGGCTGGCCGCCGCTCAACACGTCGTTGAACGGCGAGTTGCTGGCGAGGCGGAAGCGGATGCGGTTGTATTCCACGCCGGTCACGGTCTGGCTGTCGAGGCCGAACAGCGTGTGCTTGAAGGTGAAGGTCTGGCGGTCGCCGACCTGTTCCTGATTGTGCTTGATGCCGAAGTAGCCGCTGCGGGTGAGCTGGCCATCGGTGAAGTTGTAGTTTTCGGCGTTTTGCCAGCGGCGCTGGTTTTTCAGGTAGTACAGCTCGTTGGTGGCGCTGACGCTGTCATTGATCTGCCATTCGCTGGTCAGGCGTGTCCACTGGTCGTTGTAGTGCTGGGTATCGTCGCTGACGTTGTAGTTCTTGTCCCGCAGGCCTTTATGCAACTGGCCGTTGATCAGCGGGGTGCCGAAGTAGTTTTGCGGGCGTTGGTCGCCATAGTCGCTGGCCAGGGTGAAGCTCAGGTTGTCGGCTGCTTGCCAGCGCAGGGCGCCGCTGACGAAGTCGCTGGCCGAATCGCCTCGGTCGACGAAGCCGTTGCTGCGCAGGCGATTGAGGTTCAGGCGGTAGCTCAAGGTGTCGGTCAGCGAGCCGCCGCTGTCGAGGGCTTGCTGTTGACGATCATAGGAGCCATAGCCCAGGCGGATATGGTTTTCGATTTCGCCTTCGAACGGCTTTTTCGGCACCGTGTTGATCACCGCACCGGTGGCGCCTTCGCCGTACAGCACAGAGGCCGGGCCGCGCAGCACGTCCACGCGTTCCACCGACCAGGTGTCCACCGGGAAGGTCGAGGTGCCCATGCCCATGTACATGCGGTTGCCGTCGTACAGCTGCATCACCGAGCCCTGGCCGGTAAAGCCTCGGGCCGACAACGAGGTGCCGCCGTCGCCTGGCGAGCCGGTGCGGCTGATGCCGGTGGCGCGGGAAATCGCGTCCTGCACGCTGGCGTCGCCTCGTTCGCGGATCTGCGTGCCGGTCTGGCTTTCCACGCTGCCCGGAGTTTGCAGGGCCGTGAGGTTCAGGCGCGAACCGGCGGTGGTGGGGGTGTTCAGGTCGACGTGTTCGTCGTCCACGGCGGGTGCGGTCACGGGGCTGGCGGGCAGGGTCAACGCGTGGGCGCTGCTGTGCAGGGCGAGCAGGCAGAGGCCGGACGCAAGGTACTTGTTCATCGGTCGATCAGTCTTCTTGAAAGGGGCTCGCCGCCTGGGCGCGGCGAGCAACGATAACGCAGAAAGTGTTATAAGTTAACACTTATTGGCTGCGGGACAAAAGTCGCGCAAGGCTACAGAAGCCCTCTGCCATGGGCATCTCGCTGGGTTCATGCTGAACCTGAGGCAGATTCATGTTGGCCAAAAAAGCGCGACAGCACCAGCCGATCCAGTGCCCACACCGCGATCAATGAGGCACCCACCAGCGGGAAAATGATCGCCAGCGCCAGCATGATCGCCATCGCGGTTTTCCACTTCGGCAGGTCGTGTCGCAACGGCGGAACGCCCAATCCGCCTTGCGGGCGACGCTTCCACCAGATCACCACACCGCTGACGGCGCTGAGCAGAATCATCAGGCAGATCAGCAGCACGATCAGTTGATTGACCCAGCCGAACATCTTGCCTTCGTGCAGCATCACGCCGGCCTCCGTTGCGCGGGCGACGGTGTTGTAATGTTCCCAGCGCACATCGGCGAGCACCTTGCCGGTGTACTGGTCCACGTGCAGGGTGGCGTCATTGCGCGGGTCGTTGGCGAACACCGCGATGGTGAACACGCCTTCGGCGGTGGTGGGCAGGGTGATGCTGTAGCCGGGCTCGACCTTGCGTGTATTGGCCAGGTCGACGACCTGTTGCAGACCCAGCGCCGGCGCGGCAGGCCCTGAATGCGCGGCGCCGTGGTTCATGTGTTCGGCGTGGTCGCCGGACATCGGCATCGGTGTGTTTTCCATCGCCCAGGGTACGGTCTGCTGGCTGGCGGTATTGAGGACGCGGGCCTGCTGGTCGGACTGCGGCACGTTGTTCCACATCGCCGCCGGGAACCTGTTCCACAGGTCGGCGTACTGCTTGCCCCAGAAACCGGTCCAGGTCATGCCGCTGAGCAGCATCACCAGCAACAGCGCCGCGCCCCAGAAACCGGTGACCGCGTGCATGTCGCGCCAGAACACCCGGCCCCGCGTGCTGAACCGCGGCCACAGCACCCCCGCCGACGTCTTGCCGCGCGGCCACCACAGGTACAGGCCCGACACCACCAGCATCACGCCCCAACCGGCGGCAAGCTCCACCAGACGATCGCCGACGGTGCCGATCATCAACTCACCGTGCAATGCGCGGGCGATGGCTTGCAGGTTGTATTTCGAGTCCTGCTCGCCGAGGACGGTGCCGCGATAGGGATCGACGAACAGCGTGACCTCACGCCCGTCCTTGCGCATGACGAATTGCGCGCTGCCGTTGGCGTCGGCGGGCGGCAGGTATTTGCTGATCGCGGCTTGAGGGTAGGCCGTCCGTGCGCGTTGCAGTTGTTCGTCGGCACTCAACATGTGCCCGGCGGGTTGGACCTTGAGCAGGTCGCCGTACATCAGCGGATCGAGCTGGGGCTTGAACAGGTAGATGATGCCGGTCAGGGCCAGCAGCACCATGAAGGGGGCGACGAAGAGCCCGGCGTAGAAATGCCAGCGCCAGGCCAGGTTGTAGAAGGAAACTTTTTGGGTGGTCATCAGGGATGCTCCGCAAAGGCTTGAGATTTTTTTGTCAGTTATGCAGCCATCGCGGGCAAGCCCGCTCCCACAGGGGAATGCATTTCAAGTGTGGGAGCGGGCTTGCCTGCGATGCTTTTAGAAGCTCATGTCCACCTTGGTCCAGAGCGTTCGCCCCGGTTCCTTGATGGCCTGTGGGTCACTGGCCGGGTAGCCGAACCCGGCGTTGCCGGCCAGGTTCAGGTGCTCGGCGTAGGCCTTGCCGAACAGGTTGTCGACGCCGGTGCTGACCTTGAAGTGTTTGTTGATGCGGTACGCCGCGTTCAGCGAGAACACGCCAAACCCCGCACTCTTGTCGAAGTCCTTGCCGACCACGTTGCCCTTGTTCGGGTCGATGCGGTTTTGTGCGGCGACTACACGCCATAGCGCACCGGCGCTCCAGTCGTCCTCGCTGTAGGTGAGGCCCAGACGCGCATCCAGCGGCGGGATCTGCGGCAGGGCCTTGCCGTCGCTGCTGTTCTTGCCCCAGGCGTAGGCGAGGGTGGCGTCGGCTTTCCAGTGGCGTGTCAGCTTGTACGCCGTGCCCAGTTCGCCGCCCATGATGCGCGCGTCGACGTTGCGGGCCTGGGAGGTGGTGCCCATCATCCCCGGCTGGTAATCGAAGAGGATGAAATCGCGCACCTGGCCCAGATAAGCCGAGGCCCAGGCTTCCAGTTCAGCGGTTTTGTATTGGGCACCCACGTCGAGCTGGGTGGTTTTCTCGGGCTTCACGCCGTCGAAGGCATTCACCGAACCGACCGCGCCCGTGTTGGGCGAGAACAGCTCCCAGTAGTCCGGGAAGCGCTCCGAGTGGCCCAGGCCGGCATAGACGGTGGTGGGGCTGTCGGCCAGGTCGTGTTCATAGCGCATGAAGCCCGAGGGCAAGGTATCGGCACGGGTGTCGTCGGCGGTGGGGTTGACGCGGGTGCTCATGCCCGAACCCAGGGTCTGGCGAAAGTCCTTGGCCGAGGCGCGGTCCAGGCGCGCGCCGGTGATCAGGCGGTCACGGTCGGCGGCGTACCAGGTGAGTTCGCCGAACACGCCGTAGTTGTGGAAGTTGGCGTCCTTTTCCCGGGGCAGGTCCTTGTAGGTGTCGATGCCCATGCTGCTGCGCTGGCGGTGTTCGTTGGTCTGTGCATCCAGGCCGCCGATCAGTTGCATATCAGCCCAGCGCCAGGTGGCCTTGATGCGCGCGCCGAGGGTGCGGCGGTCGACGTTGGACGCCATGGGCCCGGCCATCATGCCGGTGCCGGACGGGACGCGCAGGCTGTAGTTGTCCATCACATGGTCGGCGTAGTTGTAGTAGACCTGGGCTTCGACTTTATCCAGCACCTCGCCGATGTTCGACTTCTCAAAGCGCAACCCCAGGCTTTCGCGCAGGAATTGCGAACCATCCATGCCGCGCCCGGCGTAGCGCGCTTCACCATCGCCACGGCCTGCGGTGAGTTCCAGCAACGTATCGGCATCGGGGGTGAAACCCACGGCCACATCGCCGTTCCATTTGTCATAGCGCGAGGCGACGGTGTCATTGTTGCCGTCCTTGTAGTCGTCGGCGTGGGCCTGGTTGCCGATCACGCGCACGTAGCCCAGCGGCCCGCCGGCAGCGGCGTCGATGACCTTGTCGAAGCGCCCATTGGAACCGGCCAGCACACTGGCGTTGAGGCGCGTACCCAGCTCGCCGAACTGCTCCGGCTCGCGCTCGAACAGGATCGTGCCGGCTGACGCGCCAGGGCCCCACAGCACGGTTTGCGGGCCTTTGATCACGGTGAGCTTGTCGTAGGTTTCCGGGGAAATGTACGAGGTGGGCGCGTCCATCCGGCCCGGGCAGGCGCCCAGCATCATGCTGCCGTTGGTGAGGATGTTCAGGCGCGAGCCGAACATGCCGCGCAGCACCGGGTCACCATTGGTGCCGCCGTTGCGTACCAATGCGAAGCCGGGGATGGTCTTGAGGTAGTCGCCGCCATCGCTGGCGGGCACCGGTTGGCGTGGGTCCTTGGGGTTGGTGACCACGGTGAGCGGTGAGCTGGGGGCGATCGCGGTGATCACGGTGGGGCTCAGTTCGTGTTCAGCGTGCTCGTCGGCGTGGGCCTGTGGAACCATAAGCGCGCCGCAGAGAACGGCGAGCACGGGAGAACTTCCCAAACGGGTGTCAGCAGAAAACCTGGACATGACAAATTCCATCAATCAATCGTAAACAACACGGCCAGCAGCCTGAGGCGGTCTGTCTGAAGTCGGCCGGGATGGAGTAACGCTGTGAAGCGCTTACGCGTCGATGGGCGGCGCGCGGCTGCGGGCGCCGGGGAAGATGCTCTGCCGGGCATGGCCCAGGCGTGTGGCGGGGGTGAGGGCGTTGGCGGGCGGTGGGCTGCCCAGGGTGAATATTGACGTGCCGCCGGGCAGGGCGGGGCAACTGTAGAGCAGGTCGCAATAGCCGCACTTGGACCAGAGGGCGTGGTGTTCGTCAGGTGCCTTTTTGTGATGGGAATCGCCGTGGTCCATCGGCATGTCCATGGGCATGCTCATCGACATACCGGCGTGATGGTCCATCGGCATCGCCTGGGAAATCAGCGGTCCGATAAAGATCATCAGCATGGCGAACAGGCTGATCCAACTGCCGCGTCTTACGCGGGCGTGTGGAGAAAACCTGGCGCGAGGGGCGCCCATCGACTGTCAGCCTATTGCGGGTGCTTGTGCCCGTGGCCGGCCATCGGCGGGACTTTCTGTACCGACACTTGCACCTCGATCTTGCCGGCGTTTTTGAAGTTGAGCGTAAGCGGGAATTGCTTGCCGTCGGTCAACAGGCTGCGGTCTTTGATGCCCAGCAGCATTACGTGATAGGCCATGGGGGCGAAGGTCAGGTCACCCTTGGCCGGCACCGCCACGCTGGGCACCAGTTGCATCTTCATCAGGTCGCCCTGCATCACATGCTCATGCAACTCGGCCTTGTCTGCCACCGGCGTCTCGACGCTATCCAGACGGTCCGGGGTTTCGCCCTGGTTATGAATCACGAAGTAGGCCGCGACCGTCGGGGCGTTCGGCGGCAACTCCTGTGACCAGGGTTCACTGACTACCAGTTCGCCGACCTTGTAGTCATCGGCATTGGCAGCGACACACACCGGCAGCAACAACGCCGCCAGAAGCAGGGAAGATTTGAGCATGGCAGTTCTCCAGAACGGTTCTAAACGCAGTTCACTTGCGAAGAAATCAGACCGTTGGAGAGGCGCGCGGGTTGAGGCTCGGCCATTGCTGGCGCGGGGTCGGGCCTTGCAGCCGGGGCGGCGGCAAGCGCTGTGAGGTATTGAATTGGGTGAGGTACAACTGCGGGACATGCCCCGGCAGCGCCACCAGCGGCGCCGAGCCTGAGCAGCACCAGCAATGCTGCATGGTGGAATGATCGTCCTGCTGCGGCGCCGGAATCTCCAGCTTGCCCAGGGCAATCGTCTTGAAACTCGCCCCGTTGGAGGAGCAGAAACTGCCCCACAGCAATTGTTGCACCGGGTCCTGGGACTGCTGCATCGCCCCGGCCATCGGCATGGCAAAGGCGTTGAACAGCACTGCAAAGCAGGCGATCCACACAATTGCAAAGCGTTGACGGGCCATGGCGGACAATCCGTAGGGTTAAACGATCAGGCGGGTATTTAGCCTGATCGTAGGGGATAAGTAAAAAGGGGCGGTGTGGTTTGGTGTCGCAGTGCCAGTGGTTGAGGATAGACGGGAACTGAGATGTTGCCGATATCAAGGACAACGCGGTGCTAAATGTGGGAGCGGGCTTGCTCGCGAATGCGGAGTGTCAGCCAATACATCGGGTGACTGACACGCCGTCTTCGCGGGCAAGCCCGCTCCCACATTTTGGATTGCGCTCGGCTCGAATATGGAGTCATTCGACAGAAATATCCGACAAGCCTTTAAGGTTGCCCCTAGGAAACTCGATCTCTAGTCTCCGTGCACCGCTGCAAACTCAGCGGCCGGGCGTCGCGGCCCGGGTTCCTATGGACGCTAAGCGTCATCGTCTGCTTTCAGTTGGCGCTTTTTTAGCGTCTACTGTGCGGCGCTATGGCGGCTGTGCGCGGGATACCTTCGGGTATGCCGGGTTTCCTTAGGACCGGTCCGCGAACCTGCGTACAGCTGCCACCCTCTATCGCGTCGCGGCGAATCAGTGGCAGCTCCACTTTCCTAAGGAGCTTCACAATGATCAAACCCACCCCCAATCCCCCCATCCGGCTATTCACCGTAGCCGACGGCATCAGCACCGAAGACCTGCTGGTCAACCTCAGCGAAACCCTCGCCTCGGCCAATGCGCTGAGCTGCGATCTTGCGTTTAACCTGGAAGGCTCGAAGCGAGAGGAGTTGTTGGGCGTTGCGCAGTTGATTGAGCTGGCGCAGTTGCTGGCTGATCGTGTGCACAAGGGCTGCGGCCCAGCGACAACTGCAGCCTGACAACACCGTCCAAATGTGGGAGCGGGCTTGCCCGCGATTGCGGTACACCGGTTATAGATGAGTTGGCTGACAGGACGCTATCGCGGGCAAGTCGAATCGTCGCACCGCCGCTCCCACAGGGGATCGGTGGTGTTTAGAGCGTGGTGATTGCCTGCAGCACCGCAGCCACGTTGGTGAACTCCCGATCCACCGCCGCCAACACCGGTCGCTTCAATACCAGCACCGGCACCCCACGCTCGCGCGCCACTTCCAGCTTCGGCTCGGTGGCCGTACTGCCGCTGTTCTTGCTGATCAGCACATCAATGCCACGTCGCTCAAACAACACACGCTCGTCCTCGATCAAAAACGGCCCGCGCGCGCCGATCACTTCACACCGCTCGTTCCCCGGGTACGCATCCAGCGCGCGCAGCGTCCAAAACTGTTCGGCGGGGATTTCGTCGAGGTGCTGCAACGGCTCACGGCCCAGCGTGAACAGCGGACGTTTGAAGGGTTTGAGCGCTTCGATCAAAGAGGCCCAATCGCTGACCTCACGCCAATCATCTCCCGCTTGCGGCTGCCACGCCGGTCGTCGCAATGCCCAGCAAGGAACGCCACATACCTGCGCAGCCTCGGCAGCATTGCGGCTGATCTGCGCCGCATACGGATGGGTCGCGTCGAGAATCAGGCCAATCCCCTCATCGCGAACAAACTGCGCCAACCCCTCGGCGCCGCCGTAACCACCGACTCGCACCTGGCAGGTCAGGTCATTCGGCACACGACCAACACCGGCCAGACTGTAGATATGTTCCGGCCCCAAGGTGCGAGCAATGGCCAGCGCCTCAGTCACGCCGCCCAGCAGCAGGACGCGCTTCATAACGGCTTGACCACGTCCAGCAAGGTGATCGGCAACGCCTGGCGCCACGTATCGAATTCCCCCAGCGGCTGCGCCTGGGCCACATGAATGCGCGTCAGCTCGCCGCCATGTCGCGCACGCCAATCCATCAAGGTCATTTCACTTTGCAGGGTTACAGCGTTGGCGACCAGGCGCCCGCCTGGTCGCAGCTGTTGCCAGCAGGTGTCGAGCACGCCGTCGCGAGTGACGCCGCCGCCGATGAAGATGGCGTCCGGCGCTTCCAGGCCGCTTAACGCCTCGGGCGCCTTGCCGCGAATCAGTTGCAGGCCGGGCACTCCGAGGGCGTCGCGGTTGTGTTCGATCAAACCCTGGCGGCCTTCATCCGCTTCAATTGCCAGCGCGCGACAGCTCGGATGGGCGCGCATCCATTCAATGCCGATAGAGCCGCAGCCCGCGCCCACGTCCCACAGCAATTCGCCGGGCATCGGTGCGAGGCGGGCGAGGGTCATGGCGCGGACATCGCGTTTGGTCAGTTGGCCGTCGTGCTTGAAGGCTGAATCCGGCAGGCCCGCCAGACGCGACAGGCGCACAGCCTTCGGGTCAGATGCGCAGTCGATGGCAACCAGATTCAAATCGGCGACCGAAGCGTGTTGCCAATCCGCAGCCAGCCCGTCGATGCGCCGCTCATCGGCGCCGCCGAGGTGTTCAAACACAGAGATGCGGCTCGGCCCAAACCCGCACGAAGCCAACAACGAGGCAATCAGCGCCGGGCTGCGACCATCATTGCTCAACACCAACAACCGCACGCCACTGGCCAGATGCGCATTCAGCGCCGCCAACGGCCGGGCCACTACAGACAACGTCACCACGTCCTGCAACGGCCAGCCCAACCGCGCCGCTGCCAGGGACACCGACGACGGTGCGGGCAAGATCAGCAACTCATCCGCCGCCACCTGCCGCGCCAGACTCGCGCCCACGCCATAAAACATCGGATCGCCGCTGGCCAGCACGCACACCGGTTCGCCGCGCCGCGCCAGCACCGGGTCCAACGAGAACGGGCTCGGCCACAACTCACGCTCGCCGCGAATACACACCGGCAACAGGTCCAACTGGCGCCGAGCACCTATAATCCGCGTGGCGCGCAACAGGGCATGTCGGGCATTCCTGCCCAGCCCCTTGAAGCCGTCTTCACCGATGCCTACAACCGTCAGCCAGGGCGACATATGAATTCCTTGAACGACATCCGACGGGCAGGCTTTTCATGCCGTCGGACAAAGCAGGCATAATACCGCGCCTTTACCCGTCAACCGGTAGCCCCGTGAAACCAACGCCCGCTGTGAATACCTTGCGCCCCTCGGCTTGTCCGGGGTTGCTGCGTATTGTCCAGGCGCTGGACGGCGGCATTTGTCGGGTCAAACTGGCCGGTGGCTGCATCACCGCAGAACAGGCCCACGCGGTGGCGGATGCAGCGCAGACCTATGCGGGTGGGGTGATCGAGGCCACCAACCGCGCCAACCTGCAGATACGCGGGATCGGCGCCGAAGAGGGCGCCCTGATCGACAGGCTGCTGGCCGCAGGACTGGGCCCCAGCAACGCCGCCGGCGACGACGTGCGCAACCTGATGCTCAGCCCCAGCGCCGGCATCGACCCGCAGATGCTGTTCGACACGCGCCCGCTGGCCGGAGCGATCCTGAATACCCTGCAACACCATCCGCGTTTCCATGAGCTGTCGGCCAAGTTCGCCGTGCAACTGGATGGCGGTGAGGCGCTGGCGATGCTCGAACATCACCATGACCTGTGGCTGTCGGCGTTCGTGCGCGATGGCCAGACGCTGCTCGCGTTCGGTCTGGCGGGTTGCCCGGGGCTGGATGCGCCGGTGGCCGCCGTGCCATTGGAGCAGGGCCATGCGTTGGTGGTGGCCGTGCTGGAAGCGTTTCTCGACCTCGCCACGCCCGCGCAAACCCGCATGCGTCATCTGGCTGTGGATAAGTTATTGAGCCGCCTCAGCCTGCCATTACTGGCGCCGGACGGCTTCAAACGCCCGCCCAGCAGCGCTTTGCTGCACCTCGGCACTTATCCACAAGCGCAAAAAAATCTGTTCTACGTTGCGGCCATTGCGCCTTTGGGGCGCCTGGATTCGGCGATGCTCAAAGGCGCGGCACAACTGGCCAGCGAGTACGGCGACGGCACCCTGCGCTTCACCCCTTGGCAAGGCTTGCTGCTGCCCAACGTCGAGAAACCGCAGGCCGTGACCGAGCGCCTGGCGCAGCTTGGCTTTCTTTGTTCGGTCGACCAGCCCCTGTCCCACATGACCGCCTGCACCGGCTCCAGCGGTTGTGGCAAAGCACTGGCCGATACCAAGGCTGACGCGGTGCAACTGGCTGAGCTGCAATCTGACCACGATGTGCACCTGTCCGGCTGCCCCCGTTCCTGCGCCGCGGCGCACACCGCGCCGGTGACCTTGCTGGCGGTGAGCCCCGGTCGCTATGACCTCTATTTTCGCGATGCCGCCTACCCAGGCTTTGGCCGGCTGCACGCGCGCAACCTTTCCATAGAAGCGACGGGCGCCCTGCTGCGCGCCCGCCCACGGAGCAACACCGATGATTGATTACATCCGCGACGGTCAGGAGATCTATCGCAACTCCTTCGCCATTATTCGCGCGGAAGCCAAATTGGACCGTATCCCGGCTGATCTGGAAAAGCTCGCGGTGCGCGTGATCCATGCCTGCGGCATGGTCGAGGCCATCGACGGCCTGCAGTTCTCCGAAGGCGCAGGCAAGGCCGGGCGCGATGCGCTGGCGGCCGGCGCGCCGATCCTGTGCGATGCGCGGATGGTCTCCGAAGGCGTGACCCGTGCGCGCCTGCCGGCCAACAATCCAGTGATCTGCACCCTGCGCGACGACAGCGTGCCGGAGCTGGCGCGTGAGCTGGGTAATACCCGCTCCGCTGCCGCGCTGGAGTTGTGGCGCCCGCACCTGGAAGGCAGTGTGGTGGTGATCGGCAACGCGCCGACCGCGTTGTTCTACCTGCTGGAAATGCTCGACGCCGGCGCCCCTAAACCGGCGTTGATCCTGGGCTTTCCGGTCGGGTTTGTCGGCGCCGCCGAATCCAAGGCCATGCTCGCTGCCGACAGCCGGGGCGTGCCGTTTGTGATCATGCAGGGTCGCCTGGGCGGTAGCGCCATGGCCGCCGCAGCGGTGAATGCCTTGGCCACGGAGGTCGAATGATGCAGGTACGCGGACGTTTGATCGGCCTGGGCGTGGGCCCCGGCGACCCGGAACTGATCACCCTCAAGGCTTTGCGCCTGCTGCGCGAGTCGCCGGTGGTGGCGTACTTCGTGGCCAAGGGCAAGAAGGGCAACGCCTTCGGCATCATTGAGCAGCACCTGGTGCCCCAGCAGACCCTGATGCCGCTGGTGTACCCGGTGACCACCGAGGTGCTGCCGGCGCCGATGTCCTATGAGCAGGTGATCAGCGATTTCTACGACCTGGCCAGCCTCGACGTGGCCGCGCACCTGGACGCGGGCCGCGATGTGGCGGTGATCTGCGAGGGCGACCCGTTCTTCTACGGTTCCTACATGTACCTGCACGACCGCCTCGCCGAGCGCTACGAAGCGCAGGTCATCCCCGGTGTCTGCTCCATGCTCGGCGGCGCCTCGGTGCTGGGCGCGCCGCTGGTGTACCGCAATCAGAGCCTGTCGGTGCTTTCGGGTGTGCTGCCCCATGACGATCTCAAACGCCGCCTGGCGGACGCCGACGCGGCGGTGATCATGAAGCTGGGCCGCAACTTTCCCAAGGTGCGTCAGGTGCTGGAGGAACTCGGTCTGGCCGGGCGGGCGCTGTATGTGGAGCGCGCCACCATGGCCAACCAGAAGATTGTGCCGCTGGACGAGGTGGAGCCGATGTCGTCGCCGTATTTTTCGCTGATCATCGTGCCCGGTGAACGGTGGCAAGGTTGATGCGCCCGGCGATTGTGATTCTGGGCCAGGGCAGCCTGGCCACTGCGCGCAAGATCCAGCAGGTGTATCCCGGCGCGGTGATCCACGGCCTGACCGGGCGTGTCGAGGGCGCGGACCAGCGCTACAGCGAATTCGGCGCCACGCTGCGGCAGCTGTATCAGCAAGGCACGCCATTGATTGTGCTGTGCGCGGCGGGCATCGTGATCCGTACTCTGGCGCCGCTGTTGCTGGAAAAAGGCGAGGAGCCTGCGGTGCTGGCCGTGGCCGAAGACGGCAGTGCGGTGGTGCCGTTGCTCGGTGGCCTGGGCGGTGTGAATGTCATGGCGCGGGAAATCGCTGCTGCGTTGGAGGTCGCCGCTGCGATTACCACCAGTGGCGAGCTGCGCTTCGGCACCTGCCTGCTCAACCCGCCGCGCGGCTATGAATTGGCCGACCTGGAGCTGGGCAAGCGCTTCGTCTCGGATTTGCTGGCCGGCGAAAGCGTGCGTATCGAAGGCGCGGCGCCCTGGCTGGATCAAGCCCACTTGCCGCAGGACCAACAGGCGCGCCTGGCGATCCATGTAAGCAGTGCCGAGCGCCCGCCCGCGCCCCATGAATTGCGGATCTACCCGAAGAATGTGAGCGTCACCTGCAAGCCTGGCGCGCAACTGGCCGAGCGTGTGCGCACCGCATTGCATGAAGCGGGTATCGCCGTGCAATCCCTGGCGTGCCTGTTGGCCAGTGACACGCAGATGGCCGAGGCGTCGCTGCATGAAGCGGCACTGGCGCTGAACGTGCCGCTGCGTTTCACCAACATCGGCCAGGAGGCCGATATCGTGGTCAGCGTTGCCGAGCAGCCGCTGGATCTCTCGCAAGTCGGTCGCGTGCGTGGCCGTCTTGCGGTGATCGGCCTGGGACCCGGCGCCGCCGAGTTGATGGTGCCAGCGGTCAAGGCTGAACTGGCGCGTTGCACCGATGTGCTGGGCTATGAAACCTATGTGCGCATGGCCGGGCCGTTCCGCGAGGATCAGGTGCAGCACTGCACCGATAACCGTGAAGAAATGCAGCGCGCGCGCCATGCCTTCGAATTGGCGGCGCAAGGCCGTTCGGTGGTGGTGGTGTCGTCCGGTGACCCGGGCGTCTTCGCCATGGCCGCGGCGGTGATCGAGGCATTGCACGAGTCCAGCGACCCGGCATGGCATCAGGTCGACCTGGAAATTCTGCCGGGTGTTTCGGCCAGCCTGGCCACGGCCGCCCAGGCCGGTGCGCCGCTGGGCCATGACTTTTGCGTGATGTCGCTGTCGGACAACCTCAAGCCGTGGTCGATCATCGAAAAGCGCCTAGACCTGGCTTCCCAGGCCGACCTGGCGCTGGCGTTCTACAACCCGATCTCGCGTTCGCGTCCCTGGCAGTTGGGACGCGCGCTGGAAATCGTCGCGCTGCATCGCGCGCCCGAGACGCCGGTGGTGCTGGGCCGTGATATCGGCCGCCCGGGGCAGACCTTGCGTGTGACCACGCTGGGCCGGTTGACCCCGGACCAGGTCGACATGCGCACCATGGTGCTGATCGGTTCGTCCACCACCTGCGTGTTCCCACGGGCCGGTGGCGGAGAATGGGTGTATACGCCGCGCTGGTATGGCGAAAAACCAGCCTCCTGAAAACGCACCGCCGTACGCCGGAAAGCTCCGAATACCCCAGGGATTCTCCTGCGGTCGTTCGGGGCTTTTTCTTTTTTACCCGACGAAAACCGGAAGGCCCACGGGTGTCCCGCAGGAATGCTGGACGCCGGGTTTGGAGCGTGGGCACTGAGGGATGTTTGTCGTCTGGAAAGCCTGTCAATCACTGGACTAGTGTGAGGGCAAGCCCCGTGTGGGGTGTTTGTGGAGAAGGTAAATGGAGCGACATCACAAAAGGATCAACAGTACAAAGCGGCGCAAGCTGATTGCGGCCTACAAGCTGCCGGGGGCGCCCGGTGCCATTGCGCCGCTGCCGGTCAACGTCGAGGACGACAGCAACGCGGCAGTGGTCAACAACGGGGTGATTTCGTTTGTCGAGGGGGTGTCCGGGCTGAACCGTGAGTACATCCGCAAGAGCTACCTGCTGGCCAGCAGTTACGTCAGCGACGTACTGAAGGTGCAGCGGGGTACGGAGGCGTGGTACGACGAATTCATCAAGGTGATGATCAGTCTGGGTTGGCTGCCGGTGCGCAGCTGCTTCGAGCGGGTCTCAAGCGCCGGCAAGGGGCTGAGTGTGCAGTTGGCGGCACTGAACATGATTGCGGCATTGACCGCCACATCACTGGCAGGTCCCTTGCTGGCGGCACTGCCGAAGCTGGCGGCGGATGCGTTGGAGGCAATGAAACAGCAGCCGGCGTCGTTCGAATTGTTCAAGCGCAACAGCAGCGTGCATCAGGGCGGCGATTTTGGCCTGGCGTCCTGCGCGCAAACGGAGGGCGAACTGATGATGATGCTGGTGACCTACAGCACACGCGGTGTGAGCAAACAGGTGGGGTTGCCCTTCCTGGAATGGGACAGTTCCTCGTTCGAGGCTTTCAGCGGCCAGACTTGCCTGGTGCTGAACACGTCGGTGGTCAACGAAAAAACGATCCAGTTGATGCGCGAAAGCGCGGGCGACAAGGTGCAACTGGCGATTGCCAAGTACCGGATCTAGGGCACCAGGTAGCCACGTACCCCGGTAAAGATGATTTGTGCGGCCAGGGCGCAGACGAACAACCCCATCAGGCGGCTGACGATCTGCAAACCCTGGTCGCCGAGGATGCGTTCGATACGGTTGGACAAATACAGCACCACGCCCACCGTGAGGCTGGCCAGGGCAATGCTGACGATGGCGGTGAGTTTGTCATCCCAGTGCGGCTGGCTGACGCCCATGACCAGCAACGCACCGATGGTGCCAGGGCCGACGGTGAGGGGGATGGTCAACGGTACGATGGTCACGTCCTGCTGCACGTTGTCGGTCTGCACCGCCGACTTGCCCTGGGCCATGCCCAGGGCCGAGATGAACAGCACACTGCCGGCGCCGATGCGGAAGGCATCCACGGTGATGCCGAATACGTTGAAGATGACGCGGCCGAACAGGTAGAGCAACACGCTCGAGACCAGGGTGGCCAGTGCCACTTTCCACGCCAGGCGCCGCCGTTCCTTGCTCGAATAGCCTCGCGTCAGGCTGATGAAGCAGGACAGCACGAAGAAGGGGCTGTAGAGCACCAGCATTTTCAGGTAGACGCTGAATAACACGTGGAGCATGGGGGCGGCTCGCGGCAGGAAGGTCCGAGGGAGTCTATCAGGCGTACCCACTTTGGAGGAGTCAGCTTCTGTGGTGAGCAGGCTTGTCCTGCGCTGGGCTGCGAAGCGGCCCTGATCGGTCAATGTGGGAGCTGGCAAGCCAGCTCCCACAATGGGCTGTATTTCAGGTCGGGCGGGAACGATCGGTCAGGAAGGCGCATGTTCAGGGCGCTGTTGGCGCTGCGCGACCCAGAATTCCACCAACTCGCGCAATTGCGACAGCTCCACCGGCTTGGCCATGTGCCCGTCCATCCCGGCCTGGCGCGCGCGCTCCTTGTGTTCCGACAGAATGTGCGCCGTGAGGGCCACGATCGGTGTACGGATCCGTTGGTGGCTCACCTCCCACGCCCGCAGTTGCTGGGTGGCGGAGAAACCATCGAGGATCGGCATTTCGCAGTCCATCAGCACCAGGTCGTAGCGCTGGGCCTTCATCGCTTCCAGCGCTTCTTCGCCGTTGCTGGCGGTGTCCGGGTTGAGGTTGAGCTTGCCGAGCATGCCGCGAATCACTTTGGTGGAGATGCTGTTGTCTTCGGCCACCAAAATGCGGAAGTCAGTGGGCACGGTCACGGCTGCCGGGGCGCTGAGGGCCGGGCGTGTGTGCGTGCCGCCTTTGCTGCGCTGGGTCAGCTCGTCGGCCAGGGTGGTCTTGAGCGTGTAGCCGGCCACCGGTTTGGCGAGGATGCGCTTGATCCCGCAATTGCGCGCGATGATCTTGCTCGGCGCGTTGCTGATGCCGGTGAGCATGATCAGCAGGATGTCGTGGTTCAGGCTCGGGTCTTCCTTGATCTTCGCTGCCAGTTGCATGCCGGTCATGCCGGGCATGTTCTGGTCCAGCAGCACCACGTCGAAGTAATCGCGCAGGTGCGCCTTGGTGCGCAACAGGGCCAGGGCTTCCTTGCCCGATGGCACGGCGCTGACGTTGAGGCCCCACGCCGTGCATTGCTGCACCAGCACCTTGCGGCAGGTGTCGTTGTCGTCCACCACCAGCACGCGCGCGCCCTTGAGCGGGCCGTCGAGGTCGGAGGTCGGATGCTCCAGGCGCTCCGGGTCCAGCGGCAGGGTCAGCCACAGGGTGCTGCCCTGGTGGCTGCCGCTCTTGATGCCGAACTCGCCGTTCATCAACAGGATGAGCTGGCGGGCGATGACCAGACCCAGGTGGCCGCTCAAGCGAGTGGCCGAGAGGAAGTTCTTGCTGTGCAATTCGCTGTGCAGCAGGGCGTCGCGCTCGGCGGCTTCCATCGGTACGCCACTGTCCTGCACAGCGATGCGCAGGCGTGGCTTGGTGCTGCGTTCGTCGAGGGCGACGACGATCAGCACTTCGCCCTCATCGGTTTTCTGCAAGGCATTTTCCAGCAGGCTCAACAGCGCCTGGCGCAGGCGCGTCGGGTCGCCACTGATCACGCGGGGCACCTGGGGCTGGATAAAGCTGATCAGCTCGACGTTCTGCTGTTCGGCCTTGGCGCGGAAGATGCTCAGGCAGTCTTCGATCAGCGCATTGAGGTCGAATTGCACGTCGTCCAGCTCGATCTGCCCTGACTCGAGCTTGGAGATATCGAGAATTTCGTTGATCAGCGTGAGCAGTTCATTGCCGGCGCTGTGGATGGTCTGCACGTAGTCGCGCTGTTTCACCGACAGGGGGGTGCCCAGCAGCAGTTCGGTCATGCCCAGCACGCCGTTCATCGGCGTACGGATTTCGTGGCTGATCTTCGCCAGGAATTCGGCCTTGGCCGCGATTTCGGCGTTGCTGGCGGCCAAGTCGCGGCTGAGGCTGAAACGTGTCTCGACAATGGCGCGCTGGCGCTCGCCCAGGGCCAGGCTCATCAGCAGGCCGCTGAGGCAGATGAAACCGAGCAGGGTCACGATCAAGCCTTGCGGCGCCACCAAAGTGAGGCCGAGCAGGGCCGGCAGGATGATCAGCGTGCCGATGTTGAACACCACCATCGCCGCCACGAACAGGCGCGCGGGCCGGTAGCCTTTCTGCCAGTGGTAGGCCGAGACGAACAACATGCTCAGGCCCGCCAGGGCCACCCGGGCGTAGGTGATGATGTTCAGCGGCAGCGTGTTGACGAACAGCAGCAAGAGGCCGCACAGCACGATGAGCAGGATGTCGGCCATCAGCAGCTTGTTCAGCGGGTGCGGACCCAGGGGCATGAAGAAGCGATAGGCATACATCAGCCCGCAGGGCGCGGTCAGCAGCAGGGCGAGGTAGGCGCCCGGAGTCTGTACGGCGTGCCAGTTGGGCAACCACGGGCCCACCAGGTTGAGCAGCAGCGCCAGGCTGAGCATCAACAGCAGTTCGCAGGCCGCCAGCCACAGGCTGCTGCGGGAACGGTGGTAGGCGAAGCGGGTGAGGTTGTGCAGGATCAGCATCAGCAGACAGCCGAACAGCAGGCCGTAGATCAGCGTCTGGTTCTGGTCGGCGGCGGCGAAGACTGCCGGTTCCAGGGTGATATAAGGACGCAGCTCGTGTTCCGACACCAGGCGCAGATAGACCTCGAGGGGCTTCTGGCTCTGGGGCATCGGCAGCATGAAGTCGCTGCTGGGCAGCGGGCGCTCGGCCTGGGGCTGTCGGGTGCCGGTGCTTTGTTGCTCCACCAGGGTGTCGCCGTCGAGGACGTAGAGGCTCAGGTGGGACAGGTCGGGCGCGAAGACCCGCAGCAGTTGTTCGTGCTTGCCGGGTTGCAGCTTGAAGCGTACCCACAACGCGCCGTCCGGCGCCGCGGCGGTAATGCGGTCCAGTTCGATGGGGCTGAATTGGTTGGTGTAGCGGGCGGAACGGATGTCGCTCAGTTGCAGGTCGGCCTGTTCATCAAACAATACTGCCCAGCCACTGCCTTGCGCGGCGGCCTGGGCCGGGAACAAGCAGAGCAGCGTCAGCAGACTGACTGTGAAACCTATGGCGATCCTGAGCCAGCGCACGGCGAAATCCCTTCGTAGGTTGATGCACGGGTTAACTATGCGCGGGGTGGCCTGCAAACGGCAAGGGCCTGGGGCCCTTGCCTGACCGAACGAATAGCTACTTACTGGTTCTCGCCACGTTCACGGGCAATGGCGCGATAGCCGATGTCCTTGCGGTAGAAACAGCCTTTCCAATCGATCTTCGCCGTCAGCGCGTACGCCTGTTGTTGCGCGGCGTCGACGCTGGCTCCCATCGCGGTGGCGCAGAGTACGCGGCCACCGGCGGTGACGACCTTGCCATCCTTGAGCGCGGTGCCGGCATGGAACACCTTGCCTTCCAGCGTAGCAGCCGCGTCCAGACCTTCAATCACGTCGCCCTTGGCGTAATCGGCCGGGTAGCCGCCGGCGGCCAGCACGATGCCGACGCTCGGACGTGGGTCCCATTGTGCTTCAACCTTGTCCAGGGCCTGGGCGAGGGCGGCCTCCACCAGCAGCACCAGGCTCGATTGCAGGCGCAGCATGACCGGCTGGGTTTCCGGGTCGCCGAAGCGGCAGTTGAACTCGATGACTTTCGGGTTGCCGGCCTTGTCGATCATCAGGCCGGCGTACAGGAAGCCGGTGTATACGTTGCCTTCATCGGCCATGCCGCGCACGGTCGGCCAGATCACCTGGTCCATCACGCGCTGGTGCACGTCGGCGGTGACCACCGGGGCAGGGGAGTAGGCACCCATGCCGCCGGTGTTCGGGCCGGTGTCGCCGTCGCCGACGCGTTTGTGGTCCTGGCTGGTGGCCATCGGCAGTACGTTCTTGCCGTCGACCATCACGATGAAGCTGGCTTCTTCGCCGTCGAGGAATTCCTCGATGACCACCCGCGAACCGGCGTCGCCAAAGGCGTTACCGGCGAGCATGTCGCGCACGGCGTCTTCGGCTTCCTGCAGGGTCATCGCCACGATCACGCCTTTGCCGGCGGCCAGGCCATCGGCCTTGATCACGATCGGTGCACCTTTTTCACGCAGGTAGGCCAGGGCCGGCTCGATCTCGGTAAAGTTCTGGTAGTCGGCGGTCGGGATCTTGTGACGCGCCAGGAAGTCCTTGGTGAACGCCTTGGAGCCTTCCAGCTGGGCAGCGCCAGCGGTCGGGCCGAAGCAGTCCAGGCCACGGCTGCGGAACAGGTCCACCACGCCGGCTACCAGCGGCACTTCCGGGCCGACGATGGTCAGGGACACGTTCTTTTCAGCGAAGTCGGCCAGTTGCTCAAGCGCCAGTACGTCGATGGCAACGTTCTCGCACTTGGCTTCGATGGCGGTGCCGGCGTTGCCGGGGGCGACAAAAACTTTCTGAACGCGTGGGTCCTGGGCAACTTTCCAGGCCAGGGCGTGTTCACGGCCACCGCTGCCAATGATCAAAACATTCATTTCAAAAACCTCGGATGACGCAAATTCTAGGGTACACCGTGGGCTGCTTTTCTGTGGGAGCTGGCTTGCCTGCGATACGGGCGACTCGGTGTATCGGAT
>NZ_JBSVWB010000050.1:0-48038 GCF_054071795.1 Pseudomonas sp. SDO5271_S396 | reverse complement strand
CACATTTGGATTTGTGAATACCTTCAAGTGTGGGAGCGGGCTTGCCCGCGAAAGCGTCCTCAAGAACACCCGGAGATTCACTTGCCTTCAAGCCCAATCCCCCCGAAGCTACTCATCTTCAGGAGTCCCGCATGAACCTCGAACACCTCACCGAACGGCTGCACCGCATCCGTGATACCAACGACTGGAAGCAGTTCCACAGCCCGAAAAACCTGGCCATGGCCGCCAGTGTGGAAATGGCCGAGCTGGTGGAAATCTTCCAGTGGCTGACCGAAGACCAGTCCCGCCAGTTGCCCGCCGATAAGCTGGCCCATGCCGGCCAGGAAGTCGGCGATATCGTGCTGTACCTGCTGTTGCTCTGCAGTGAGCTGGGCCTGGACATGAATGAAGTGGTGCGCGCCAAACTGGCCGACAGCGAGCGGCGGTTCATCCATGAGTGACCGCCACTTCGACCAACTGGCCACGCGTTTCGCCGAAAAGATCTACGGCGGCGCCAAGGGCGCGATTCGCCTGGCCGTGCTCCAGGCCGACCTGACCGAAGCGTTGCCGCAACGTCCGTTGCGTGTGCTGGATATCGGCGCGGGGCTGGGCCACATGTCGCTGTGGCTGGCCGAGCAAGGTCATCAGGTGACCCTGGCCGAGCCTGCCGAGCCGATGCTCGAGGGCGCGCGCCAGCGTTTCGCCGAGGCCGGGCAGACCGCCACGTTTATCCATGCGCCCTGGCAGGACCTGCTGGGCCAGCTCACCGAACCTTACGATCTGGTGCTGTGCCATGCCGTATTGGAGTGGCTGGCCGAACCCCATGCCATCCTGCCGGTGTTGCACCAATTGACGGCGCCGGGGGGCTGGCTGTCGCTGGCGTTCTACAACCGCGATGCGCTGATCTACCGCAACCTGCTCAAGGGCCATTTCCGCAAGATGCGCAAGAATGACATGGCCGGCGAGAAACAAAGCCTCACACCGCAACAACCTCTGGACCCGCGTGAGCTGGCGGCGCAACTAGAGGGGCTTTGGCAGGTTGAACGCCAAAGTGGCGTGCGGGTGTTCCACGACTACATGCCGGTGGAGTTCCAGGCCCGCGCCGATTTGCAGGATCTGTTGGAGATGGAGCTCGCTCACCGTCGTCACCCAAGCTTTGCCGGACTTGGGCGTTATTTGCACTGGATTTGCCGTCCGGTTTAAGCGGCGAATCTTGCGGAGGTCGAAATGCGTCGTCTCGGTTTGATCCTGTTGTGCCTGGGCCTGGGCGCCTGTTCCAGCCCCAACCCTTACGTGGCGGCCTCGGCCCCCATGCCGCCGGCGCCTGCGCAGGCGGCGAAGACCTTCGATGCCAGCGCCTACCCGGCGCCGGTACGTGACTACGGTGCCTATCGCAATTGGGCCTGGCGCAACGGCCAGCTCCCGGCGGGCACGGCCTGGGCCGATTCGGCGCAGATCGCCGAGGCGGTCAGTGGCGCGCTGGACCAGCGCGGCCTGCGCCCCCTGCATGACAACCGTGCGCCCGACCTGTTCGTCAGCGCCGACGTGCATCTGGAAAAACGCCTCAAGCAGGTCCAGGACGATTACGGCTATGGCTACGGCGGCTACAACCGCTATGGCAACGGTTACGGCATGTACAACTCGGTACCGATCGTGCGCACCTATGAGGTGCAGGTGGTGGTGGTCCGGGTCAATCTGTTCGATGCCCGCACCGGGCAGCCGGTGTGGAGTGCCAGCGCGGAAACTGGCAGCCAGGGAAGCCTCAGTGAACGGGGAGACGCTTTGCGCCAGGCGGTGCAAAAGGCAATGACGGCGTACCCTCCCAGCTAGTCGCTATGCTCATTTAAAGCGCAGGTCGCTCTTTGGAGATCAACCATGTTTCGTCGTATCGCTACGCTCGCTTTTGTCTTGCTGCTGGGCGGTTGCCAGACCAGCCAGGTCAACCATGATTTCGATGCCAGCCGGGACTTTGGCGCCTACCGCAACTGGGCCTGGAAAGACCCGGCCCTGCAATACCGCCCCGATGACCCGCGCATCAAGAGTGACCTCACCGAACAACGCATCCGCCAGGCCGTGGGTGAGCAACTCGACCAACGCGGCCTGCGCCCTGCACCGGGCGGTAGCAGAGCGGACCTGAACGTGCAGGCCTACCTGATCGTCGAAGACCGCCAGCAACAAGTCACCACCAACTACGGCGGCGCCTGGGGCGGTCCGTGGAACGGTTACTGGGGCGCGCCGGTGTACAACGAGACGCGCAACATCACCTATAAGGTAGCCACCATCCAGATCGACCTGCTGGACGGCAAGGACGGCAAACTCGTCTGGCGCGGCAGCGATGAGCAGATGATGGCCAGCTCGCCGAACCCGCAGGACCGTGACAAAGCCATCCGCACCACGGTCAACCGCATTCTTTCCAGCTACCCGCCGCATTAAGGCGATCCCGGCTTTCTGTGGGAGCAACTGTCTTGTTTGATTGTTCCCACGCTCCGCGTGGGAATACCTACTTGGACGCTCCGCGTCCGCTCTTGAAGTCGTGACGCGGAGCGTCACAGGATGCGTTTCCACGCAGAGGGTGGGAACGATCGGTCAGAGCCCTTACATGGATTTGTGGCGACTGGCCAGCGCATTTCTCAAGGCTTGACTACACTCCAAGCTAACTACGGAGAGTTAGCGCTAAGGAGTGCTCGATGTCTCCCCCACTTCGTTCCCGGCAGCGTGGCGCGATCGGCCTGATGGCGGCGTTGACGCTGGGGCTGGCGCTGGTTTTCCTGTTGCTGGTAATCGACAGTGGCCGGCTCTACCTGGAAAAACGCAAATTACAGGGCATTGCCGACATGGCCGCGCTGGAAGCGGTGCAGCGCAATGGTGACTGCCTGGCGGCGAACAACAACACGGCGACGGCCTATGCCGGGGCCAGCGCGCTGCGCAACGGTTTCACCATCCCTCCGGGCAATGCGCTGGATGTGCGTTGCGGCGTGCTGACCACCGCCGCTTCCAATCTGCGGGTGTTTTCTGCCGACTCCACCAAGACCGACGCCATTCAGGTGATCGCCTCGCGCCCGGTGTTGACCAGCGCCGCCGGCGGCGTGTGGTCGCTGATCAGTGGCGGTGGGTTCAGCCTGACCACGCTGTTGACCGCCAAGGCCGTGGCCGCGCCGAAGATCCTGCCGCCCCAGGCGCAATTGACGATCAAGTCCACGGTGTTGGTGGTCGATTCGAGCAAGTCGGACGCGTTGAATCTGCTGTTCGGCAAGCTGTTGGGCGGTAAGCTGACCCTCGACGTGGCTGGCTGGCAAGGCCTGGTCGACACCAATATCAACCTGTTGAGTTACCTGAATCAACTGGCGCTGAACGTGGGCGTGCAGGCCGGTAACTACAACGAGTTGCTGGCCAAGAACCTCAAGTTGGGCCAACTGCTCGATGCCGCGATCACAGTGCTGCAACGTGGCTCGGGAACCGCTACCGTGGCCGCGTCGGGGCTGGCAGACATTAAAGTGTTGGTGAATAACCTCGATGTGACCCTGGGCAGCCTGCTGCAATTGCAGACCGGGGCGGTGTCCGCCGGGCTCAACACCACGTTGAATGTGTTCCAGCTGGCCGAAGCTTTTGTGCAATTGGCCAACAAGCAGAACGGTGTGGTCGCTGAAGTGCCGGTGAATATCCCGGGTTTGATCAACGCGAGCCTCAAGCTCAAGGTGATCGAGCCGCCGCAGTTGTCGGCCATCGGCGACCCGACCTACGCCAAGAACAAAACCGATCCGGCCACGCGCATTTACGTGCGCACCGCGCAAGTGCGGCTGGGTTTGACGGTGGGGCTGCCGATCCTGGATTCGCCGCTGGTGGACGTGGCGCTGAATGGTTTGCTCGGCCCGCTTTCAGACGTGCTGAATAACCTGCTGAGTCTGAACCTGGGTGGCACGATCACCTCGTTGTTGTGTGTGCTGGGCGGCTATTGCGAGCGCACGGACCTGCGGCTTCTGTCCTCGACGTCCAACCCGCCCGCAGCCCGCCTGGACCTGATCGTGGAGCTGGGCACCGCCGAGAGCTATGTGACCGGTTTCACCTGCGCCAGCGATGCGACCAAAACCCTCACCACCCAATCCAACGCCTCGGTGGTGACTATCAAGATTGGCCAGAGCCCCACCCTGATCGACTCATTGGCGTCCAGCCCACCGCTGGATCCGATCCCGCCGCTGCCGGTGGTCGACATTGGCGCCATCACCTGCTTCCGGCCATTGCTGGGCCTGGGCCCGACCACCTGCGACCCCAGTACCCGCAAGCCATTCTACGGCGGCGGCATCGGCCTGAGCGTCAAGAGCAGTGTGGGTTCGACCACCACGGCCCTGGGCGCGCATACCTACAATCAGCCGCCGGAAATCAAAGAGCCGCCGCTTTACTATTCGGCGTCCACCACCAACCTGGTGGGCTCGCTGAAGTCGACGTTGCAGGGGATTCAGTTCCAGGTCTACAAGCCCACAGGTTTCAATTTGCTGGGCGCGTTGCTGCAAACCAGCGGTACGCTGTTGAACGACCTGAATGCCTCGCTGGGCAAAATCATCGGCGATGTATTGAGCCCTGTGGTCGATCCCCTGGTGAACGGATTGCTGTCGACCCTGGGCATCAACCTGAATCAGTTCGAGGTCGGCGCCAACCTCAGTTGCAGGCCCCACGGGCAGGCGGCGTTGGCGCTTTAAGCGTCCACCACCGGCAATTCCACGCAGAATTTTGCCCCTTGTTCGCTGTTGGCCACGCTCAGGCGTCCGCCCATGTTTTCCACGATTCCGTAGCTCACCGACAAGCCCAGGCCGGTGCCCACGCCGATGGGCTTGGTGGTGAAGAACGGCTCGAAGATCCGCTCCAGCAGACGCGGATCGATGCCGCCGCCGTTGTCTTCGACCCAGATGCGTACGTATCGGCTGTCATGCTCGGTGGACACCGCGATCCACGGGCGGAACCCGGGTTCCTTTTCACGTTTGCTCAGCAACGCATCGCGGGCATTGACCATCAGGTTGATCAGCACTTGTTCGAGCTGGTCGACATAGCCTTTGACCTGCACCGAAAAGTCCGCCGGCGTGAGACGCACCTCCACGCCCTTGCCGCGCAGACCTTCACTGAGCAACGACAGGGTGCCCTCTACGGCCTGGGCCGGATCGAAGGGTTGTTGTTCGATCTCCGAGCGGCGGCCAAACACGCGCATGTGGTCGATCACTTTCGCCGCGCGTTGCACCTGGGCGTCAATGCGCTGGAGTTTTTCGGTGAGGTAGTCGACCTGCGCATCGCCGTTGCTCAGGCGCTTGAGCACATTGACGATGGCCATGCGCATCACGTTCAGCGGCTGGTTGATCTCATGGGCCAGGCCCGTGGCCATTTCGCCGAGGGTGGCCATCTTGGCGCTCTGGGTCAGTTGCTGCTGGGAACGGCGCACTTCGGTGTTATCACGCCCCACCGCTTGCACTTCCAGCAGGGTGCCGTGTTCGTCGAATACGCCACGGTCCGACCACACCCACCAGGCGTGCTCGCGACCGGGCAGTTGCAGGCTGATTTCGGCGGTGCTGACCGGGAATTCCGGAGTCAGCTGGTGGATACGCTGCACGAACGCCTGGTGCTGTTCGGTCGACAGCCACTCCGCCAAATTCAGACCCGGCAGTTGTTCGGGCGAGCACTCCAGGTAATTGGCCAGCGGCGTGTTGCCGAATGTCAGTGTGAGGTCGGGGCGATAACGGCAGATCATGGCCGGCGAATCTTCCACCAGGATGCGGTAGCGTTCTTCGCTGCGCTTGATCTGCTCGGCGGCCAGGGTCGCTTCGGTGACATCCAGCCACAGACCGACCGCCTCCACCGGCAGGCCGAGGTCGTCGCGCAGTAGCTTGGCTTCGTCGAGCAGCCAGTGGTCGCGGCCCTGTTTGTCGCGCACGCGGTAGCGGCTGCGCACGCTGCCTTCGCGCAGCAATTGGCGGGTGCGCTCGAAGTAGAGGTCGCGGTCGTCGGGGTGGATCCAGTCGATGAGCGAGGCCGGGGTGCATTCGGCCAGCGTACGACCCAGCAACGGCGTGAGGCTGTCGCTGAAAAACAGCGGTTGCAGCGTGCCTTCCACATAGCGTTGCACATAGATAATCGCCGGCGAGCTGGCGATCAGGTTGTCCAGCCGGGCATGGGCAGCGGCGGCCTGTTGCTGCTGGTTCTTGATGTCACTGATGTCGAGCATGAAGCCGATCAGGCGTCGACTGCTCCCAGCGCCCAGCGCCTGGCCTTGAATGCGGTACCAGATCGGGTTCTGCGCCGCGTCCATGCGGTGCAGGCGCACGCTGGTCGACAGGGGTTTGCTCAAGGTCTGCAAGTCTTGCAGGCGGCTGGCGAGCTCCTCGCGATCGGCCGGATGGAATAGTGTCAGCCACTCCGTGAGGGGCATGCGCGGGGTGCTGTCCTCGGGCGTCAGGTGATGCAGCAACTGCGGGGCCAATTGGATGTCTTCGCTGTTGACAGGCAATTCCCACCAACCGGTGCCCAGCAGCTCTTGCAGCGCTTCGAGGCGATCGAGCTGTTGTTGATGGCGTTGTTCGCGCAGGCGGCTGAGCAGCGGCGCGGCGAGGGCGGCGGCCAGGTGCAGCCAGTCCCGTTCGCTGGACGGCTCGTCATCACGATAGAAACCGCACAGCAGCCAGGCGGCGACGCCATGACCGTCGCGGTAGGGCACGAGCAAACCTTCGGCATTGCCGAAAATGCCCAGCAGGCGTGGATGCTCGCTGTGGCCTTGGCCTTGCGTCAGTTTCAGCACCGTCGTGCCGCCCAGGCTGTCCAGTGCGGTGCCCAGGGATTGCCCGTCATGCCATAACCGGGGCGCATCGTGGGCGCGGTACTGGCCCTGGATCACCCAGCCCTGGTCCTGATCGTCGAGTACGGCGATGGCGACGCAGGGTATCCGCCAGCGCTGCGCGATGCTGTGCAGGTTGTCGTGCAAGACCTCGGGCAGGCGCGCCAGGCTGCACACCCTCAGGTGTTCGCTGATGCGGGCGCTGAGCAGTTGGTTGTGTTCACGGCTCTCGGCGTGTTGTCGGTGGGCGACCAGGTCGCCGATATCCAGCAGTTGCAGCAACCAGCCATCGCCCTGGGGCTGGACCCAGCCGCGGGTTTGCAGGAGGCGCCCGGCAAACCCGGTGAAGTCCAGGTCCAGGATTTGGCCCTGCCAGTCGCTGGGTGTGCCTTCGATCACGACGGCACTGTGGGCGCACACGTACTCGAGCAGCGGCACCGGCTGCTGCGAGGGCTGGGTCTTTGCCAGGCGATGACGCAGCGCTCCGTGGATTTGCAGCACCCGGCCGAGGTTATCCAGTTCGACGCATAGACCTGGATGCATGGGCATAAGCGTGGATGCATGGGGGCCAGCCGGTCGGCCGAGCAGGCGGTCGAAGAATTTTTCCCCCGAAGTCAAAATTGCAGGCTCGCTTGGGCGGTGAGTGTGGTGGGCAGGTTGGGCACGGTGCCGAAGCCGGGCAGGACGAGAAACGGCAGCACGTTCTTGAGGTTGTCGGAGGGATAGTTGATTTGCACGGTCAGCATGCCGGTGCCGGAGTAGGTCGCGGTGACATAGGCGGGCACGAATTTGAACCCGGGCGGCAGCCACTGCAACTGGGCCTGGGCTGCCGCAACGGCGCGAGCCTTGAGGGCGTCGGCGTAGCCGGGTGTCGCAGGGTCCAGCGCCACACCGCGCCTGACGCCTTCGGCGGTGGCCTGGTTGAACGATTGCAACAGCAGCAACGGCAGGCTGTAGCTGACCAACCCATAAAAAACCGCAAAAAAGATCATGAAGACCATCGCGAATTCCAGCGCGGCGGCACCTTTCTGCTTTCCGGGGAGGCCCTTTTTCATGACTGCGTCTACCCTGACAACCACTACTTGATATCAGCATAGAATCATTCGGCGAAAAGGGATGTTTTTTACGTGATTCATAGCCTTGTGCTGTTTGTGTGGTTGGCGCTGTGCGCCGTACAGGATGTGCGCCAGCGCCAGATCGCCAACCGTTTGACCCTGGGTGGTTTGCTGCTGGCCTTGGTTTACCTGTGCTGGAGCGGTACCACCTGGCTGGGGGCGACAGCCGCCGAGGGCGGATGGGCGTTTGTGCTGTCGCTGCTGTTCACCTTGCCCGGTTATGCCCTGGGCCGTTTGGGAGCGGGGGATGTGAAATTGTTGGCGGCGCTGGCGCTGGCCACCGACAGCCATTATTTATTGGGCACCTTTGTCGGGGCAGGGCTGGCCAGTGTGGGCTGGCTGTTGCTGGCTCCCAGGGTGTGGCCCCTGATGAATCAAGGGGTTAAAGAGGTGTTGCAGCATTTCGAGCCCGTAGCGTCAAAGAAGCAGCCTTTTGCCCCCTTCCTGCTGGTCGGTTTCGGCCTGTCCTGGTGTTGGATCCCATTTGTCATCAGCTAGCCTAATGCTATGTACATAGTAGGAAAGTGCGTCTACGTTTATAGAGCGGTTGTAGGGAAAATGAGCGGTTGGAATGGATCGGTCGGTCTTTGGCTTGCCCAGGCATGGAGTCGCGCGTGAACAAGCTTACCTCTGAAGTGAAAGTGCTCGTCGTCGACGATCAGCCCCTGATCGTCGAAGAGCTGTGTGAATTTCTCGAAAGCAGCGGGTATCGCTGCATCCCTTGCCACTCCAGCGTGAAGGCGGTCGAGCGTTTTCGCGAAGACGCCGATATTGGCCTGGTGCTGTGCGATCTACACATGCCGGAAATGGACGGCATCGAACTGGTCCAGACACTCCAGCGCCTGGCCGGCAAGCAACGCGCGTTCGAGGCGATCATGCTGACGGGCCGCGCGGACAAGCAGGACGTGATCAAGGCGCTGCGCGCGGGTATCGCGGACTACTACCAGAAACCGATCAATCTCGATGAACTGCTCGAAGGCCTGAAGCGCCAGGAAGCGGCATTGCGCGAGCGCCGCAAAGACCTTGAACTGGGGCACCTGAACCAGAAGCTGCAATATCTCTCGGCGTCGATTGACGATCTTTACCACGACCTCGACAAAGTACGCAGCAGCCCTCAAGCGCCTGAAGCGTCCGGCGATGCGGAGGGCGACGCTGCCGACATCGAGATGCCGGTGATCTTCAAGCAGCTGTCACCGCGCCAATTGGACGTGGCCAGGCTGGTGGGCAAGGGCCAGACCAACTATCAGATTGCCTGCGAACTGGGCATCACCGAAAACACCGTGAAGCTGTACGTGTCCCAGGTGCTGCGCCTGACCCATATGCACAACCGCACACAGTTGGCGCTGGCGCTGTCGCCGAGCAATGCCGCGATACGCCAGCGGGTGACGGCCCACTGACTAATTGCTGCCGCCGCCTGTCGAATTGCCGCCCTGTTTCTGATCGTAGTATTCAGGGATCGGGTATTTGTAGCTCTCGATCAAGCGTTGCAGGGCCCCCTCGCGTTCAGCGGGGGTGGCCTTTTGCGGTTTGGAGGACGCCATTTGCCCGCTGACCTGTAGTTGCAACCAGTCCTCGGTGTGTTTTTGTTGCGGTGAAGAGGGCCCCGGTTCGATGGCCGTGGCGGTCAGTGGCAGCGTTGCCAACAGCAGATGAACGAGCGGTTTGAGTTTCATCTGAATGCTCTCTAAAGACTTACTGAACGGGCGCCTGAACGGTCTCGCCCACGGCGGCCACCTGGCGTTTCGCGGGAGTGGTGGTCTTGAGTTGCTGCGCCCGGGCCTGGGCCTGGGTGACCTGCTCTGGTTTCAAGCCCACGGTACTGACCACCTGCGCGGCCTGCCCCCAGTTGCCCTGATAGATCAGCAGGGTCACCAGGTTGAGCGCCGCCAGCGTGTTGCTCTGATTGAGCTCCATGGCGGTGAGGAACTCGAAACGTGCCTCTTCGAGACGCAATTGATTGAGGTAGACCACGCCCAGGTCGTTGCGGATTTTTTCGTCGGTGGGTGCCAGCCTGGCTGCCCGCTGCAAGTGCTCCACGGCCTGGCTGTTGTTGCCCTTGGCGACGGCCAGTTGCCCCAGGCCATGTTCGCCTTCCGCCGACAGGCAGGTTCCCAGCAACGAGCGATACAACGGCTCGGCCTCACTGCGCCCGAGCAGGCGGTAGACCTTGGCCTTGCGCAGACGTACCTGGGGCAGGTTGTCCGACAGGCTCTGCAGGTTGGCCAGGCTGGCGTGCAGCTTGCCGTCATTGGCCATGTCGTCCGCCAGGTTCAGCGACAGTTCCTGGTCGGACGCGGGCTTGGAGCAACTGCCGGGGGCGGTGAGCCCGGCCCAGGGCGTCTGGCCCATGTTTGTGCAGCCACTGAGTAGCAACAGGCCGCAGGCGGCGATCAGTCCTTTCATCGTTGCTCCTTTCAAGGCCCCATGGCCTTCGAGATGGCGATAAAGCCAGGGCCGGCCAATACGATCAGTAATGCCGGGAACAGAAAAACCATCATCACCACGGACATTTTGGCCGACATCTTGGAAATGTATTCCTGCATGCGGGTCAGGCGCCGATCGTCCAGCAGTTGCTTGAGCGCCTGCAATGACTTCATCGCGCCGCCGCCCTGATGCAGCAGTTGTTGCAGGATCGAACAGGTGTCGCTGAACTCGTCGACACTGAGCATCTGGCTGGCCTTGCTCAGTTCCTCTCCCAGCTCCAGGCCGGAGTCGACACGTGCGAGCACGATCTGCAGCTCCGAGGTCAGCACCGGCAGCAGTTTCTGCGCTTCCTGAGCCATGACCCGCAGGGTCTGTTCAACGGCCATGCCCGACTCGAAGAGGATGCGCAGCAGCGGAATGAAGGTCGAGACCTCCACGGCGATCTGTTCCTGGCGCCGCTTGGCGAGGGACGCCAGCACCCGCTTGGGCAACAGGTAGCCGACGGCCAGGCCGAGGAGAGGCGCGAACCAGGCCGAGTCGGTTCCGGCGAAAAACATGCTTTGTGCCAGCAGCGTCAGGGCCAGCGACAGCAGCGGCGCACCGACCTGGCAAGCCGCGAACAGCGAGCGCTGGCTGGCTTTTCTCCAGCCGATGCGGTTGAGTAGGGTTTGGGTTTCGTTGTCGAGGCTGATGGTGCGTTGGCTGATCCGGGTATTGCCCAGCTGGCGCAGCCAATGGCCGATCCTGTCTTCACGCGAAGTTTCGCCCTGGAGCCGCGAAGTGACCAGGCGCTGCTGGCGCCGCTGGGCCAGAACGTTGCTCAACAGCAGCGCCAAGGCGGCGAGGAACAGCACGGCGCTGATCAGCAAGGCCATGTCAGACGCTCCTCAGCATGCGCCACAGCGCCAGGCAGCCGAAGACCTGCATGGCGAACGCGCCGATCAACATCAATTGGCCGCCGCTGTCGGCCCACATGCCCACCAGGTAAGTGGGGTTGGTCAGTAGAAAATAGCCGGCCACACTGACCGGCAACAGCGCCAGGACCACCGCCGTCACCCGGGTCTCGCCGGTCATGGCGCGTAATTGGCGCGCGCCCTGGTCACGCTCGCGGATCATTTTGATCAGGTTCTCCAGCAGTTCGCTGGCATTGCCGCCGTAGCGGTGGTTGACCTTCAGTCCCAGGGCAAACAGGCGCAGCTCATCCTGCTCATAAAACTCGGCGTAGTCATGGGCGGCTTCCGGCAGGCTGACCCCCAGCAACACATTGCGCTTGATACGCCCCATGGATTTTTTCAGCGGATCGTCGCTGGCCTCGATGCCGCCGAGGACTGCATCGGCCAGCGTGCGCCCGGACTTCAGGCTGCGTACCGCGTGGTCGAGCAACTGCGGCAGTTGTTCGATCATGCGGTGCAGGCGGCGTTGGTAGCGCCAGGCGATGTAGCCGCGCAGCACCAGCGGCGGGGTCACGACCATCACCAGCAGGCCCAGCCAGTCGCCCGCCAGAAAGCCCAGCAGCGCGCCCAGGCTCCAGAACGCCAGCCACAGCCCCAGGCGCTCCGTGGGCCGGCCCAGGCCGGCACGGATAAACATGCGCTCGAGCTTGCTCACCACGGCCTTGTCGTTCATGGCCTGGGGTTGACCCTGGCCCAGACGCTCCATCACACGGTCGGTCTGCACCTGGCGCAAGCCGTTGCGCATCAGGCGCACGGCCAGTACCAGCAGGATCAAGGCGATCAGCGCGAGCAGGATCGGAGCGATCATCACGACCTCCTACAGCGGCAGGTGGCTTTCGCGGCGCAGTTTTTCGCCGGCGGGGTTGATGGCTTCGCGCAGGAAACCGAAACCGGTGCGCTTGTCGTGGCGGAACAGGGTGTTGGTGACATACACGTCATCGCGCACGCCCACCACCTCCACCACTTCACTCACACAGCGACGACCATCGGGCAGGCGCGTGAGTTGAATCACCACGTCCAGCGCCGCGCAGATCATCTGGCGCAGGGTTTTTTCCGCGACCACGCGGCCAGTCAGCCCCACCAGTGTCTCCAGGCGCAACAACGCGTCCTGGGCGTTGTTGGCGTGCACGGTACTCATTGAACCGTCGTGACCGGTGTTCATGGCGGTGAGCACATCCAGCACTTCCACGCCACGGATCTCGCCGAGGATGATGCGGTCCGGGCGCATCCGCAGGGCGTTGCGGATCAGGTCGCTGGCCTTGACCTCGCCATGGCCTTCGGCATTGGGCGGACGGGTTTCCAGGCGTACCACGTGCGGGTGGCCGAGTTGCAGTTCGGCCACGTCCTCGATGGTCACCAACCGCTCATGGGGGTTGATCAACTGGCTGAGAATGTTCAGCAGCGTGGTTTTACCGGTGCCGGTACCGCCGCTGATCAGCACGTTGCAGCGCTTGCCGACGGCCTCCTGGAAGAACTCGAAAATCGCCTGGTCGATGGTCTGCATGGCCACCAGGTCGCTGCTTTTGAGCATGTCCTTGCGAAACTTCCGAATCGACAGGCACGGACCATCCAGGGCAATCGGCGGGATGATTGCGTTGACCCGGCTGCCGTCGGGCAAGCGCGCATCGACCATCGGTGACGATTCGTCGAGGCGCCGCCCCAGGGGCGCGAGGATGCGTTGCATCACGCGCTCCACATGGTGATCGTCGATGAACCGCAGGTCGCTCTGGTGCAGCAAGCCGTCGCGCTCGATGAACACCCGGTGCGGGCCGTTGACCAGGATCTCGGTGACCGAGGTATCACGCAGCAGGACTTCGAGCGGGCCGAAACCGGTCAGTTCGTCGACGATCTCTTCGGCCAGGCGCTCCATCTCGTAGCGGGAGATCGCCAGGTGCATGCGCGTGATGTATTCGGCGACCTTATCGATCACAAATTGCGCGAGGGATTGGCGCGTGCCCTCCAGCAGGTTTTTCCCGGACTCTTCGATGGCGTCGATGATGTAGCGGTGCAGCACCAGTTTCAGGCCGTCATGGTCGGTATTGCCAGCCGCGCCGCGACTGGGCACGCCGAAGAGTTTTTCGGTGCTCATTTGGTGCCCCAGAGGCGGGTGAGCCAGTTGGCCGGCGGCGCTTCAAGGCCTTCGGAGCGTTTTGCCAGGCGCTCGCCGAGGGTGCGCAAACCTTGAGTCAGTGGCTCGCGGGGTGCCAGGGTGAACAGGGACTGGCCCTGGTTCTTGGCGTTCAGGCGGATCTCCGCGCTCAGGGGCAGCACCGCAATCACTTCCAGGCCAAAGGTTCTGCCCAGGGCCTCGGCCTCGGGTGCGGCACCTTTGATGTAGCGGTCGACCAGCAGCCGCCCGTGCTCCAGTTTCATGCCTTTTTCGCGCCAGCGGTTGAGCACCGCGAGGTTGCGTCGGCAGTCCAGCACGCTTTGGTCGGTGCACCACAACAGCTTGTCGCAATGGCTGACGAAGGTGCGCAGCGCTTCACTGTCCGGTTGGCCGGTGAGGTTGACGACGATGTGCTGGAAGTGTTGGCGCAGCGCACTGAGGAGCATGTACAGCTCGGCGGCGCTGGTCTGTTCCAGGGGCTCGTCGCTGTCGGTGTAGGCGAGGATGCGCAGGCCGTCTTCGGCCGAAGTGAATGCGCTGTTGATCAGCGTGGCGTCGAGGCGGCGCAAATGACGCAAGGCGTCACCGAAGTGAAACGAGCTTTCCAGGCCCAGCAGCGCCAGGCTGTCACCCCGGGGCAGGCCCAGGTCGAGTACCAGGGTCTGTTGCCCGCTCTTCTGCACCACATGGGCCATATGGCTGGCCAGCAGGGCGCCGTCGGTGCCGCACTGGGTGCCGTACAACACGGTGAGGCCGCCCAGGTGCGTCGTCTGATGGGGCATCGCCGGCAGGCGCTTGCTCAGGCGGCGCACCAGGCCGGCCACTTCGCTGGAGCGCGAGCCGTAGGCGACGAAATCCCTGGCTCCGGCGCGCATGGCGTTGAGTACCAGTTGGTTGTCCATGCCATCGCCCAGGGCAACGATGGCGAGCATGGGTTTGGCTTCCAGGGCGCCTTCGATCAAGGCGCACTGGTTGGTGACGTTTTCACGGTCCAGGCCGATGAACACCAGGTTGGCGAAGGTCACATCGACCAGCGCCAGCAGCTCGTCAAGGCTGCCACCGCCGGCGCTGACCACCTGGCCCAGGGGCGCCAGGGCACCCTGGAGCCATTCCAGGTCCGTGCTGTTGCGGGTAATTGCCAGGAAGGTCTGGCTCAGGCTCTCGCTCATTGGGACAACCCCGTGCGGCGGTCGAAATTGCCGTTCTCCAGGAAGAACAGGCGGTACCAGTTCGGGTCGTAGCTGCGCAGTTTTTCGCCGGGCAAGGACGGCAACTGCGCATCGGCAGCCAGCGGCTGGACCAGGTGCGGGGTGACGATCATCAGCAGCTCTTTTTCCTCGCGGCTGATATTGGAGTCCCGGAAAAACGCGCCCAGCACCGGAATGTCACCCAGGCCGGGAAACTTGTTGATGGTGGAGCGGTTGTTGCTGCTGATCAGGCCGCTGACCACGAAGCTTTCGCCATCGGCCAGGGACACGCTGGTGTCGGTGCGGCGCACGGTGAGGGCCGGCACCTGGATGCCCTGGATCTGCACACCGTTGCTGTAATCCAGCTCGCTGACTTCCGGTGCGACCTTGAGGGTGATGCGGTTGCGATCGACCACGGTCGGGGTCAGGGTCAGGCGAATGCCGAACTCCTTGTATTCGATGGAGATGGTGTCGCTGCCGGCGCTGGGCACGGGGATCGGCACTTCGCCGCCGGCCAGGAAGGTCGCGCTCTGGCCGCTAAGTGCCACCAGGCTGGGGCGTGCGAGGGTGTAGGCGAAGCCGCTGCTTTCCAGGGCGTTGATCATGGCCGATACCCGACCACCGCCAAAGCCGATATTGAAATTGGACTGGCTGACCGGCAGTGCCAGGGTATTGGGGCTGGGCACCGAAAGATTGGGGCTGCCGATCAGGAAATTCTTGCCGATCCCCAGAATCGACGTGCTCGCCTCCTTGAGTTTGGTGCGGCTGACTTCCACAAAGCGGATATCCGTCTGCACCTGGCTGGGCAGCAACGGGTCGTCCGATGGGGGCTGTGACAGGTTGGTCAACGCCGACGTGGCCTTGCCCTTGACGAACACCATGCTCTGGCGCGGTGTGCTGGAGCAGGCGGTCCAGATCATCAGGCTGGTGGCGCCGGGCGCAATACCGGTCAGCAGGAAGGACTGGTTGCTGTTGACCTGGACGTCGGCGATTTTCGGGTCGCCCACCGCCAGCCGGGTAATGGCCACCGGCGATTGCATGGCGTGTTGCAGCCCTTCGCCCACTTCGAGCGCGGCGGGCAATTGACCCAGGCTGGCACAGTTGCCGGACGCGGCGTGCACGACGCCGGCGGGCAGGGTCAGGGTAACGAGGGCCCAGAACACTCGTGAAGAAAACCGCGTGGAACGACTGCTCATTCAAGGCATCCTTAGCGCTATCAGGGCGTTTGTTGAGTAACCTGGTTGCCGCGTATCACCTCGACACCCGAACGACGAGGCGCACCGCCGCCGTGGGCTGCCGGGCTGAAATTGCTGATGGGAGGGGCCGTGAGGGCCAGCTGGTTGAACTGGTAGAGGTCGCGCTTGGCGGTCTCCAGATTGGCCGGTGCGTCGCTGCCGCCCGCCCAGTACTGGCTCAGCCGTTGTTCGTCGGCACTGCGCACGGCCAGGCGCAACGCGCCGGATTGAGCAGCGAGCATCAGCCGGCTCATCAATTGTTCGGGAACCGCGAGCAACACGGTGCGCGCACTGGCGCGGCTCTGTTGTTGCCGGGCCTTTTCTTCCGGGGTGGTCGCGACCGGGGAGCCGGGCTTGCCGTCGTTGGTCAGCCCCAACTGGTCGCCGACACCGAGCAGGCGCAGCGCAGGGATCACGGTTTGCGCCGAGGGCTGCGGGTTGCCGTTTTCCTGGCGCAGGTAAAGCAGCACATCCACATAGTCGCCCGGGTTCAACTGCCCGCCGGCGCCGGTGACTTCATCGACGGCGACGGCCAGCGCGCGCTCGTCGGGGCGGATCATCCGGGAGACATTGCCGCCGGCCGAGAAGCTTTCTTCGGTCAGCCAGGTGCCCGCTTCAAGGGCACGCCAAGGCGTGCGGCCAATCGCTTGCTCCAGAGTGGTGAGGCTGCCGGCGGGAGCGGTGCGCAGCTTTTCCAGGGTCAGGTCGGCGGCGGTAAGCGCAACGAAGGGCGGCACGTCGTGGGCCAGTACCACCACGGATTTGCGGGTTGGGTCTTCAGCGGGAGCCACGGGGGCCGTGACCACAGGTGCGGCGACGGTGGGAGCGACCGGTTCCGGACGGCTCAATACAATGCCCCAATACCCGGCAATCAACGCACCCACCAATAGCAACCCGGCGAGAATCATGCTGATGCGACTGCTCATAAAGGCTCTCCCTTTCCTACCGCTGAACCTGCCGGCTGGTCCATCCAGTCACTTCGCAAACCGTTCATGCTAAAGATCTAACTATTTCGCTATTTGAAGGTAGTTCAGCTAGGACAAAATGCCATTACTGCGGAGAAAAATTCTGTATCGAGTTTAAAACACAGGTCTTTTGACGCCATGAATTTGGCTACTACTTTGTGATTAGTCGCTTATTACAGTTGTTGGGAGTGCATTTGCCGACAATGCTCTAATGGCAAAGCGAAATCATGCTGCAACACCGCTACATCGGCGCTCTCAGCGCAAAGGAGAAGTCAAATGTTCCTTGATGCCATTCGCAGGGTATTTATCAAAATCCAGATTCTGTCTTACGGAAGAGAGGGCGCGTCCGGTATCGAATATGCAATTGTCGCGGCAATGTGCGCGGCGGTTATCGGGTTGTTCATGACACCGATCAGTACCAAGGTAAAAGCGATCTTCCAATCCATTCAAACGGGCATCGGTACGTAAGGAAGTTGCAAGGCGCTTTCTAACTTTATTGGAGCCCGCTATGTTCGCCACAGAACGCATTCGCAAAGTGTGGGTAAAAGTGCAGATTGCAATCAGCGCCAGGGAAGGCGCTTCAGGGATCGAGTACGCCATCGTGGCGGCGATGTGTGCGGCGGTGATCGGGATCTTCATGTCGCCGATCAGCCAGCGCGTCAAGGCACTGTTCGACGTGATCCAGGCGAGCATCAGCTCCACTTGATCAATGCCGCGACACGACTAACCTGAATACATTCTTAGTGTCGGGATCTTTTCCATGAGCGCCTCTTTGTCCACTCGGCAACAAATCCTGTTAGTGGATGATGAAGAGGACGCGCTGATCGAGCTCGCCGAATCCCTCGAAAACGAGGGGTTCGTGTGCTTTACCGCTACCTCCGTCACCTTCGCCCTGCAGGAGCTGACCCTGCACCCGGACATTGCCCTGGTCATCACCGACCTGCGCATGCCCGAGGAAAGTGGCATCTCCCTGATCAAGCGCCTGCGCGAACACACTTCGCGCCATCACCTGCCGGTGATCGTCATGTCGGGCCATGCCGAGATGGACGACGTGAGCGACATGCTGCGCTTGCAGGTGCTCGACCTGTTTCGCAAACCCATCTACCTGGCGCGATTGATCGACACGTTGAACAACCTGTTTCCTCTCCCCAAATCCCGTTCTTGACTGCCGAGGGTTGGCGGGGCTGCGAAAGCGGTGGGGCAGGTGGCATCTGTGTAGGCAGTACCGCAGTTTTCGCAGCGATGCGGCGACCCGACAAGCCAGCTCCCACAGGGTATCTCTGTTGCTGAGGAGAAAGTGCCCGGCGCGATGACCCTGCTGACAGAGGATTTCCTAGCCACCGACAATCCCCTGTGGGAGTTGTCGAGCCCCGGCGAGGCTACGAAGGCGGTCGGTCAGGCGGCCTCTCTGTTGGCTGTGCCGCCGTCTTCGCAGGGGATCTCTTTGGTTGGCAAGAAAGTGCCCGGCACAATCACAGCTGGTAACTGAAGCTCAACGTATACCGAGGCCGCCGATCGTAGCTGTCGAGGGCGACGTCCGACATCGGTTTGGCCGCTTCCAGCGCGATGTTGTAGTACTTGGCGTCGCCAAACCGCAGGCCCACCGCCGCCGAGGACAGGTCACTGCTCTTGATCGGCAAGTCGTTGAACCAAGTCCTGGAGCGGTCGAACACGATGTAGGGTTGCAGGATGCGCACCCATTCGCCGTCACGGTTGTAGCTGTAGTTGATCTCGTAGGCCGCGCCCCAGCCCTTGTCGCCGGAACCCTGATCGTCGGGGTAGCCGCGCCCGAAATTCTGCCCGCCGAAGGTGGCGCGCTCGCTGTCGGGCAGGGTCGCGTCGCTCCAGTAGAACGCGCCGGACAGCACGCCCTGGAAATTACCGAAAAGTTTGTTGCTCTGCACGCCGGACAGGCGCAGGCGGAAGAAGTCGAGGTCGGGCTTGAGCCCTTCGAAGTCAGTGCGCGCCTTGGCGCCCAGGCCGTTGATGCCTTGGTACAGCCCGGCGCTGAGGATGCGCAGCTGGTCGGTGTCGGCCTTGCGCCAGTCAGCCTCGAAGGCCAGGGCACGCAGGTTGGTTTCCAGTTCCAGGCGCTGGGGGAAACCCACCAGTTTATAGGCTGTGGTCTGGTCGACCGCATAGAAGCGGGTGCCCAGGGTCAGGGACTCGGTGGGCGAGGCGATCACCGGATGGCTCACGCCAATCGAGTAGCGGTCGATTTTCTGGTGTGGCTTGAGTTCGAAGCCGCTGCCCAGTTGCACGTTGGTACGCGGGTCGGCGCGGTAGCGTTCGCCTGACAGCACCAACTGGGTGCCTTCGGCATTGACGAACTGGCTGTAGGCCGCGCGGTAGTAGTGTTCCTTGTCGTGGCCCGGTGGAACCAGCCCGGTGAAACTCAGCAATTCCCCCATGGCGGTCTGTGAGTTGCTGGTGCCGGTGAGCAGGGCTTGCAGCCCGTTACGACTGGCCTGGTTCAGGCTCATGCTGGTGGTGAAGGGCTTGCGGCTGGCGGTGATCTGCATGCGAGTGCCGCCGTCGGTGGTGCTCGGCGGAGGCACCTGAGCCTGCAGGGTTACGCCAGGAATCCCACCCATCAGGGTGGTGTAGCGTTCGAAAGTCTTGCGCGTGAGCGGGCGTTCGGCCTTGAGCTTTTCGGCGAGCTTGTCGACGTAGGCCGAGACCGGGCCGATATCGCCCTGCAATTGGTAGTCGCGGATATAGCCCTCCACCAGCACCACCTGCACCAGCCCGTTTTCAAAACTCTGTTGCGGCAGAAAGGCGTAGGACAGCAGATAACCGTCTTGCTGATAGCGGCGGGTGATGCTGCGCGTGGCTTCGATCAACTGCGCCAGGTTGGTCTCATGGCCAATCAGTGGTTCGAACACCTGGGCCACGTCCTCAAGCGGGTAGACCGTGCCGCCATCGATCTGCAGCTTGCGGATGGTCACCTTGGTGTCCATCAGCAAGGGCTCCCCGGCGGTAGGCGCGGGTGTGGGTACCTGGGTTTGCGGGGTGACGGGACGGTAGGCGTCGGCGGGCAAGTTGGGCACGGGCAGGTTGCGGATGGTGTCGTTGCTGTTGAGAAAGCTGGGCAGGGTATCGGCGTGGGCGTAAGTACTGAGGGTAAGCAACAACAACGGCGTCAAAGCGCGCATAGGACACTCCATGGTCAAATTCGCAGCAGCATTTTGCAGATTCCGCCCGGCTCTCGCGGCGCGGTTCGGAGACTCGCTGGGGCACTCGGTGGCCCATAAAAAAGACGAGAGACTTATTGGGGTCTCTCGTCTCAACCAAGCGTAGGCGCTGTAGGTGAGGCCGTCTAATCGGCCAGGTGCAATTCTATTTTTTGCCGGTCAGGCCGTTGAGCAGCCCGCCCAGTCCACCACTTGCATTGGCGCCCGCTCCGGCACCGGCCGAACCATTGGCGCCCAGGCTCAAACCGCCACCGAGCAGGCCGCCAGTGCTGCCGGTACCGCCGGTGACCAGCCCGCCGATGGACGCCACGGTGCCACCGACTGCGCTGACGGTGCCGCCCAGGGCATTGGTGACCGGGTTGGCGTTGGCACCGCTGATGGCGCCACCCAGGTTGCTCACGGCGCCGCCTACGTTAGTCACCAGGCCATTGACCGGTGCGCCGAGGCCTGTGGCGTTGCCGACGTTTTGGGTCAGGCTGGTGACGCCGCTGGTCACAGGATTCAGCGCGTTGCCCAGGGTGCTGGTGATTGCGCCCACCGGTGCGCCGGCGGCGGTGTTCGGGGTGCCGCTGCCGCCGAGCAGGGTGCCCAGCGACGCCACGGTGCCGCCGACCTTGCCACCGGCGACGCCAGTGGCGCTGACGACGCCGTTGGTGCTGCCGGCATCCAGGCCGTTGCTGGCCCCGGCAATCACGCCTCCGATAAGCTCCGGCAGGCCCAGGTTAGGGGTGCCGCCGTTGCCGCCGTTACCACCATTGCCATTGCCGTTGCCGTTGCCGTTGCCATTGCCGCCGTTGTTGTCTGCGTTCGGGTCGACATAACCGCTGGCTTTGCCGACTGCAGTGCCCACGCCATTGAGCACGTCACCCACGGCACCGGTCACCGGGTTGCCGTTGCCGCCCGCATCCGCGACTTTGTCGCCCAAGCCGTCGACGGTATCACCGACTTTTTTCAGCAGGCCGCCCACAGGTGTATCGAGGCCGGTGGCGGTGCCGACTTTACCGGTGGTGTTTTCCACCAGCGACACCACAGGCACCAGGACTTTGGAACCGACGGTGTTGGTTACCGAACCCAGCGGGCCGGTGGTGCTGGCGGTGCTCAAGGTATCTCCGAGCATGGTCACGGCGTTGCCGACTTTGTCGACCACTCCGCCCACCACCGGTGCAGTGCCGGCGACTACAGGGACTTTGCCCAGCAGCGTCGCCACATTGCCGCCTGTGACGCTGACGCCATCGCCCAGGTCCGCGACGCCGTTGCCTACGCCCGCCACGGTTTTGCCCAAGGCATTGCTGTCGGTGCCCAGGGAGCCCAGGCCGTCCGACAGGCCATTGCCGATGCTGCCGACTGCGTTGCCGGCCGCGTCCACTAGGCCGCCCACAGTGGGGCCGGCAATCGGCAGGCTGCCGAGGGTGGTGCCCAGGCTTTTCACTGTGCCGCCGAGATTGCTGACGATGCCGCCTGCAGTGTCGACCACTTGTGCGGTCACCAGAGGCGTAGTACTGCCGCCGGGGTCGGTGCCTGGATCAGTGCCGCCACCGCCTGTGCCCGAAGAAGAAGCCGAACCACCGCTGTGATGCCCGCCACCACCGCTGCTGCAACCGCCCAGCGTCATTGCTATTGCCAGGGCCAGCGCGGTACTTGCTTTCCAAAACACGACTTGAGTTTTCATGATTGAGTTCCTTGCACCTGTACAACCTTGGGTTGTTTTCAAACGTTCGTTATTTCTTGGATAGCGATACGTTTGTCCGTGTATTCATCACAGACCCGGGTGCGCGTTCTCACAATGCTCAACTTGGTATTAACGATTTATATACGGACGCCCGACATGGACTTAGTGGCTAATGCCAAAGATATAAGGAGAGGATGTATCAAGATATATAGTTTATGAAAATCAGTAGCTTGAATAAAAAGCGGACTTCTGGAAGTCCGCTATAACTTAGGGTGTATATATACAATTAATCTTGGTTTTTCAGGCGATTGGCTGCCACTTGCCTAGCATATGGTCAATGTCGCCGGTGCCGCTCAAGCGTAATTCGCCGCTGGAACCGGCGGCACTGGTGAATAACACAACTTCACCCGGCAGGCGCACGGGCTTCTTGAACTCGACCGTTATTTCAATATTGGCGGCGGGCAGGTGTTCGCCCAGGGCGGCGAGGGTGTGTGCCTTGTTCCACAGGCCATGGGCGATGGCTTGGGGGAAACCGAACAGCCTGGCGGTGAGGGCGCTCAGGTGGATCGGGTTGTAGTCGCCGGAGACCCGGGCATAACGCCGGCCGATATCGGCAGGGGCTTTCCAGCGCGCCAGTTCGCCGAGCGGGGCGGGGGCCGGCTGCGCATCGTCGGCGGCTTCGCCGGGCAGTTTCACGCCCCGGCACAGCATGCGGCTTTCGGCTTCCCATAAAACACCGAGTGCATCCTGCGCCGTGGTCACCAACTCGAAGGTGGCGCCCTTGGGATGTGGTTTGAGGTGCTGCGTATGCACGCTGAGGGACAGCTCGCTGACACCGCCCAGCGGGCGATGAATGCGGATGCGATTGCTCAGGTGCACCAACCCCAGCAATGGGAAGGGAAAACGTTTGTCGGTGAGCAACCGCAGTTGCAGGCCGAACGCGAGGATATGGGGATAAGTCGCCGGCAGGATCGGGCTGTCGGCAAAACCGCACACCTTGCGATAGGCCGCCACGGCCTTGGGGTCGATGTTTGCCCGGCAACGCAAGCCCAGGTCAGGCAGGGTGTCGCCGGTGATCTTGCGCTTGAGCGCCGCGCGCATGTACAGCGGCAGCAGCGATGGCGTCGTATCCAATGTTTGCCATTGCATCGTCAGGCCCCCAACAGACTTTGGCCGCACACGCGCAGCGCCTGGCCGCTGACCGCGCCACTGCCCGGCTGGCCGAGCCAGGCCACCGCCTCGGCCACATCTTGCGGTACGCCGCCCTGGCCCAGCGAACTCATGCGTCGCCCGGCTTCACGCAAGGCGAACGGAATGTGCGCGGTCATCTGGGTTTCGATAAAACCGGGCGCCACCGCGTTGATGCTGATACCGCGTTCTTTCAACTGCGGCGCCCAGGCCTGGGCGAGGCCGATCAACCCGGCCTTGCTCGCGGCGTAGTTGGTCTGCCCGCGATTGCCAGCGATGCCGCTGATTGAGGCCAGCAGCACCACGCGCGCGTGGTCGTGCAGGGTTCCGCTGTCGAGCAGCGCCCGGGTCAGCACCTGAGGGGCGTTGAGGTTGACCGCCAGCACGGCGTCCCAGTATTCGGGGGTCATGTTGGCCAGGGTCTTGTCGCGGGTAATCCCGGCGTTGTGCACCAGCATGTCGAGCCCGTCGGGCAGGTGTTCGATCAACTGGCCGGCGGCGTCTTCAGCACAGATATCCAGGGCGATGGTGCGGGCGCCCAGGCGCGCGGCGAGGGCGTCGAGGTCAGTCTTGGCCTGGGGCACGTCGAGCAAAATTACCTCGGCGCCGTCACGGGCCAGGGTTTCGGCGATGGCGGCACCAATGCCTCGGGCGGCGCCGGTGACCAGCGCCTTGCGCCCGGCCAGCGGGCGGGTCCAATCCTCGACGGGTGTGGCGCAGGCTTCGAGGCGAAGCACTTGGCCAGAGATATAGGCGCTTTTGGGCGACAGGAAAAACCGCAGCGCCCCTTCCAACTGGTCTTCGGCGCCTTCGCCGACATACAGCAGTTGCAGCACGCCGCCGTTGCGCAGTTCTTTGGCCAGCGAGCGGCTGAAGCCTTCCAGGGCTCGCTGGGCGCTGGCGGCGAAGGGATCGTCGAGGCTTTCCGGCGCGCGGCCAAGGATCACCAGGTGCGCGCTGTTGGCGAGGTTTTTCAGCAGGGGCTGGAAGAACTCGCGCAGTTGCTTGAGCTGATCGGTGTGCTGCAACCCGCTGGCGTCGAACACCACCGCCTTGAGTTTGGGGCCGTGGCCGGGGATCCAGGTCGAGGTCTCGGTGCCGTAGGTGTAGGTGGCATCGGTGAGTTTGTGGGCAAATGCCTGCACGTGGGATATCAGCCCGCCGCCGCCGAGCAGCAGCGCGCCTTCCACCGGGCGCAGGCGACCGGCTTGCCAGCGTTCCAGGCGTACCGGCGACGGCAGGCCAAGGGCGGCGACCAGGCGATGGCCGAGGCTTGAGTTGGCGAAGTCGATATAACGGTCAGACATGGAACGCTCTCCGAAAGCTGGGGTTCAAAAGGGTTGACCACCCCGGGGCGGCAGTCGTTCGATCAGTCTAGGCTGGATGATTCCACCCACAACCATCAGGGAGCTTTCCATGACTCAATTACGCCGTGTCGCGATCATTGGCGGCAATCGCATCCCCTTCGCGCGCTCCAATGGCCCGTATGCCACGGCGAGTAACCAGGCGATGCTCACCGCGGCGCTGGAGGGCCTGATCGAGCGCTATGACCTGCATGGCCTGCGCCTGGGCGAGGTGGCCGCCGGCGCGGTGCTCAAGCATTCGCGCGACTTCAACCTCACCCGTGAATGCGTGCTGGGCTCGCGTCTGTCGCCGCAAACCCCGGCGTACGATATTCAACAAGCCTGCGGCACGGGCCTTGAGGCTGCGTTGCTGGTGGCCAACAAGATCGCGCTGGGCCAGATCGAATGCGGGATTGCCGGCGGGGTGGACACGACGTCCGACGCGCCCATCGGCGTCAATGAGGGGTTGCGCAAGCTGCTGTTGCAGGCCAATCGCAGCAAGTCCATGGCGGATAAACTAAAAGTCTTGTTACAACTTCGCCCCCGTCATCTCAAACCCGAACTGCCGCGCAACGGTGAGCCGCGTACCGGATTGTCCATGGGCGAGCATTGCGAGTTGATGGCGCAGACCTGGCAGATTCCCCGCGCGGAGCAGGACCAGTTGGCCCTGGAGAGTCATCGGAACCTGGCCGCTGCCTACGCGGAGGGCTGGCACAACGATTTGCTCACGCCGTTCCTGGGCCTGACCCGCGACAACAACCTGCGCGCCGACCTGACCCTGGAAAAACTCGCGAGCCTCAAGCCGGTGTTCGAGCGCAGCGAAAAGGGCACGCTCACCGCCGGCAACTCGACGCCGCTCACCGATGGCGCCTCCCTGGTGTTGCTGGGCAGTGAAGCATGGGCAAAAGAGCGCGGCTTGCCGATCCTGGCCTACCTGCGTGACGGCGAGGCGGCGGCGGTGGATTTCGTCAACGGCGCCGAAGGCCTGCTGATGGCGCCGGTGTATGCGGTGCCGCGCTTGCTGGCGCGCAATGGCCTGACGCTGCAGGATTTCGATTACTACGAAATCCACGAAGCGTTCGCTGCCCAAGTGTTGTGCACACTCAAGGCCTGGGAGGATGCGGATTACTGCAAGACGCGCCTGGGGCTTGACGCACCGTTGGGCGCCATCGACCGCAGCCGGCTGAACGTCAAAGGCAGCTCCCTGGCGGCCGGGCATCCTTTTGCGGCCACCGGTGGGCGTATCGTCGCCAACCTGGCGAAGTTGCTGGATGCGGCCGGCAAGGGCCGTGGGCTGATTTCCATCTGTGCGGCGGGCGGGCAGGGTGTCACCGCCATCATCGAGCGCTGATTGCCGCGCAAACTGGCACAGTGGATGCATTCTTGAGACGTCAAAGGTCGGTAGCCTCTCCCACCGGCGAGTGGATTGCCGTATAAGGAATGCCAGACGCGTATTTGGTAATAAAGGACCCACAATAAAAGCTGATGAAGACTCCTAAACGCATTGAACCCCTGATCGAGGACGGTCTGGTCGACGAAGTGCTGCGCCCACTCATGAGTGGTAAAGAAGCAGCTGTTTATGTGGTGCGCTGCGGCAACGAATTACGTTGCGCCAAGGTTTACAAGGAGGCGAACAAACGAAGTTTTCGTCAGGCGTCCGAATACCAGGAGGGCCGCAAGGTCCGCAACAGTCGTCAGGCCCGGGCCATGGCCAAGGGCTCCAAGTACGGCAAGAAAGAAGCCGAAGATGCCTGGCAGAACGCCGAAGTGGCGGCGTTGTTCCGTCTGGCCGGTGCAGGCGTTCGCGTGCCTCAGCCGTTCGACTTCCTCGAAGGCGTGCTGTTGATGGAACTGGTGGCCGATGAGTACGGCGACGCCGCGCCACGCCTGAATGACGTGGTGCTGGAGCCGGAGCAGGCGCGTGAGTACCACGCCTTTCTGATTTCCCAGATCGTGCTGATGCTGTGTACCGGCCTGGTGCATGGTGACCTGTCGGAGTTCAACGTGCTGCTCGCACCGACGGGCCCGGTGATCATCGACCTGCCCCAGGCCGTGGACGCGGCGGGTAACAACCATGCGTTCACCATGCTGGAGCGGGACGTGGGCAACATGGCGGCCTATTTCGGGCGCTTTGCCCCGGAATTGAAGAGGACCCGCTACGCCAAGGAAATGTGGGCCCTGTACGAAGCTGGCACCTTGCACCCGGGCAGCGTGTTGACCGGCGAGTTCGACGAGCCTGAAGAACTGGCGGATGTTCACGGCGTGATGCGTGAGATCGAAGCGGCACGGCTGGATGAAGCCCGCCGCCAGGCGATTCGGGCTGCTGACGAGGCGCCTCCGGGCAAAGGCTCCGACGAGCCACCGCCACCGCCGTGGATGCAGTGATCTCATGGTGATCGTTCCCACGCTCCGCGTGGGAATGCAGTCAAGGGCGCTCCGCGCTCCAAGCGTGACGCGGAGCGTCACAAGAGGCGTTCCCACGCGAGCGTGGGAACGATCAAGGTATCTTCAGGCGCAACAGTTACCTGAAGCCAACTCCTTGAGAATCGGGCAATCCGGTCGATGATCGCCGTGGCAATGCTCTGCCAGGTCCTGCAACGTATCGCGCAGTTGCCCAAGCTCCAGGATCTTCTGGTTCAGTGCTTCGATGTGCTGGCGTGCCAGGGCTTTCACATCGGCGCTGGCACGCTGGCGGTCTTGCCACAGGGTCAGCAGTTTGCCGACTTCCTCCAATGAAAACCCCAGGTCCCGCGAGCGTTTGATGAACGCCAGGGTGTGCAGGTCGTCACTGCCGTACACGCGGTAGCCGCTGTCGGTACGGTGGGCGGCCTTGAGCAGGCCGATGGACTCGTAGTAACGGATCATCTTTGCGCTCAGCCCACTCTGGCGGGCGGCTTGGCCGATGTTCATGGGCGTTGATCCTCCGGGTTCTCGGGTTTCCAGGTTTTGAGCAGTAACGCATTGCTCACCACGCTGACGCTGGACAAGGCCATGGCCGCGCCCGCCAGTACAGGGTTGAGCAGGCCGAACGCGGCCAGGGGAATACCGATCAGGTTATACACAAAGGCCCAGAACAGGTTCTGGCGAATTTTTGCGTAGGTCTTGCGGCTGATCTCCAGGGCGGCGGGTACCAGGCGCGGATCGCCGCGCATCAAGGTAATGCCCGCCGCGTGCATGGCCACGTCGGTGCCACCGCCCATGGCGATGCCGATATCGGCGGCGGCGAGTGCCGGGGCGTCGTTGATGCCATCGCCGACCATGGCCACCACGCCGGTCTTTTTCAGCTCGGCAACCGTGGCGGCCTTGTCGGCAGGCAGCACTTCGGCGTGCACACTGTCGATGCCCAGGGCGTGCGCCACCACGCGGGCGCTGCCGCGGTTGTCACCGGTCAGCAGGTGACTGTCGATGTGCCGGGCCTTGAGTTGCTGCACCGCCTGCAAGGCGCCGGGCTTGAGGGTGTCGCCAAAGGCGAACAACCCCAGCACACGCGGTTGGGCGCCTTGTTCGATCAGCCAGGACAAGGTGCGGCCTTCGGCCTCCCAGGCGTGGGCGTCAGCGGCCAGCTCGCCCGCGTTCAAGCCGCTTTCCTCCAGCAGACGACGGTTGCCCAGGGCCAGTGCGCGGCCCTCGAGGGTGCCGGCGATGCCGCGCCCGGTCAGGGACTGGCTGGCGCTGACATCACCCACGTTCAGCCCTCGCTCTTGGCAGGCCTCCAGCACCGCCTTGGCCAGCGGGTGTTCGCTGCCGCGTTGCAGGGCGCCGGCCTGTTGCAGCAGCAGCGCCTTGTTGCCGTCCACAGCAGCGAGATGTGCGATCTTTGGCGCGCCGGAGGTGAGGGTGCCGGTCTTGTCGAACACCACGGTGCTCACGGCATGGGCTCGTTCCAGGGCTTCGGCGTCTTTAATCAAAATGCCATAGCGCGCGGCAACGCCTGTGCCAGCCATGATCGCGGTCGGCGTGGCCAGGCCCAGGGCGCAGGGACAGGCGATCACCAGCACCGCGACCGCATTGATGATCGCCGTCTCGAGCGGTGCGCCGTACAGCCACCAGCCCACCAGCGTCATCAAGGCCAGCACCAGCACGGCCGGCACGAAGACCTGGCTGACTTGGTCCACCAGTTTCTGGATGGGGGCCTTGGCCGCCTGGGCGTCTTCCACCAGGCGAATGATGCGCGCCAGTACGCTTTCGGCGCCGAGCGCCTGGGTGCGCACCAGCAAACGGCCCTCACCGTTGATGGCGCCGCCGGTCACGGTGTCGCCGGGTTGCTTGGGTACCGGCAGGCTTTCGCCGCTGATCAAGGCTTCGTCGGCGTGGCTCTGGCCGTCGATCACTTCACCGTCCACTGGGAAGCGTTCACCGGGTTTGACCAGCACCTGATCACCCAGCCGCAATGCGTTGATGGCGACGTCTTCCTCGCGCCCTTCCACCACGCGTATCGCGCGCTCCGGACGCAGGGCTTCGAGGGCCCGGATGGCGCTGGCGGTCTGGCGTTTGGCTCGGCTTTCGAGGTACTTGCCGAGCATGACCAGGGTGATCACCACCGCCGAGGCTTCGAAATACAGGTGCGGCATGCTGCCGGCGGAGGCTGTGAGCCATTCGTACAGGCTCAGGCCATAGCCGGCACTGGTGCCGATGGCTACCAGCAGGTCCATATTGCCGGCACCGGCCCGCACGGCTTTCCACGCGGCGATATAGAAACGCGCGCCAAGGATGAATTGCACGGGGGTGGCCAAGGCGAATTGCAGCCACGCGGGCAACATCCAGTGCAGGCCGAAGGGTTCCACCAGCATCGGCAGCACCAGCGGCAGGGCCAGCAGGATAGCCAGCAGCAGTGCCCAACGTTCACGGTGAAGGCGTTGCGCCTGATCGGCCAGGGTCGTGGTTTCGGGCTGGGGCAGGGTGGCGGTGTAGCCGGCCTTGTCCACGGCGGCGATCAGGATGCCGGGGTCCATCGGGCCCTGCACTTCGACGTGGGCACGTTCGTTGGCCAGGTTGACGCTGACGCTCTGTACCCCCGGCACCTTGCCCAGCGCGCGCTCGACGCGGCCGGCACAGCTGGCGCAGGTCATGCCGCTGATGGGCAGGTCAAAGGTGGTGGATCCGTTCATTGGGGCAGTCCTCCAGGAGAAGTTGCGCCTAGGATCAACCTTGACCTGTGGGGAAGGTCAAGCCCTCAGTCTTCCACGCGGCATTCCCACGCAGGGCGTGGGAACGATCTTCATCTTCAGAGGGGATCAGTATTCGAGGGCGGCAGCTTTCAGGTACATGCCATCCGGCCCCTGGGCGATGCGCAGCTTGCGCACGTCACCGGCCTTGAGGGTGATGGTCTGCGCCGGTGGCGCGAGCATGCCCGGCTGGCAGCCCGGGGTCTGGCCCGGCAGCAGCTTCAGGCGCAGGGACAGGTTGCCCGCCGGCAGGTTGAACGAGGTGGCCTGTTCCTGGAACAGACGGCCCGCCAGTTGATCATTGAGGTACAGGCCGATCTCGCAATTGGTCGGCACCTCCAGACGTTCCCGGGAAATGATCAGCACCGCATAGTCTTCGGCCGCGCTGGCCGGTGGCACGGCGGCAAACAAGCCCATCAGGCCGACAAGGGTAAAAAACGACCCGCGCATGGCGAACGCTCCGTGGTGGATAGCTAAGAGGATTGAAGCTTGGCCGACGTCGCGCCCGAATACCAGCCCGGCAGATGTTTTCAGAACTTGACCTTGCCATGGTGACAAGGTCGACACTGCGCTCAACCTTCATCAAAGGAGTCATGTCATGCAAGTGTTCAACGTGGAAGGAATGACCTGCGGCCATTGTGTTCGGGCGGTGACCCAGGCGGTACAGGGCGCGGACCAGGCAGCGGAGGTGAAAGTGGACCTCGCCGCGAAACAGGTCAGTGTGCAAAGCCAGCTGAGCCGGGAGGTGATTGCCGGTTTGATCCGTGAAGAAGGCTACGAGGTCGTCTGATTTTTGATAGTTAGCCAGCTATCTTAATGTTCAAGGCACCCAAGCCCGGCTAGACTGTCGGGCTGCCGACTTTCTTGGGTGCCTGATGAACCTGCGCATAATCCTGATCCTGGGCGCCTTGAGCGCCTTCGCGCCGCTGGCGATCGACTTTTACCTGCCGGGCTTTCCGGCGATGGCCACGGCGTTCGCCACTGACGAAAAACATATCCAACTGACCCTGGCGGTGTATTTCGCCGGGCTGGCCATCGGCCAACTGGTCTATGGTCCGCTGGCCGACCGCTTCGGTCGCCGCGTGCCCCTGCTCAGCGGTGTCACGCTGTTTACCCTGGCATCGTTTGCCTGCGCTTACGCTCCGTCATTGGAATGGTTGGTGGGCGCACGTTTCGTGCAGGCCCTGGGCGGTTGCGCGGGCATGGTGATTTCCCGCGCGGTGGTCAGTGACAAATGCGATGCCGTGGGTTCCGCCAAGGTGTACTCGCAACTGATGCTGGTGACGGGCCTGGCGCCGATCCTCGCCCCCCTGGCGGGTGGCGTGATGGTCGGGGTGTGGGGCTGGCAGTCGATTTTCCTGGCGTTGTCGGTGTTCAGCGTCATGGCGGCCATTGCCGTGGCACTGGGGTTGCCGGAAACCTTGCCGGCCAACCAGCCACGTCAGCCGTTGTCCGGGTCGTTGCGCCGCTACATCGGGCTGCTGTCGGACCGGGTCTACCTCGGCTATGCCCTCACCGGTGGCATTTCGATTGCCGGGATGTTCGCCTACATCGCCGGTTCGCCGTTCGTCTTCATCAAGCTGTACGGAGTAGCCCCCGAGCACTACGGCTGGCTGTTCGGCTCGAATGCCGCCGGCTTCATTCTGGTGGCCCAGCTCAATGCGCGGTTGTTGTCCAGGCGTGGCCCGGCGTTTCTGTTGTCGCGCACGGTGTGGGTCTATGTGCTGGCGGCGCTGACGTTGCTGGGGATCACGGCGTTGCGTCCCGCTGCGTTGTGGCCGTTGCTGGTGCCGCTGTTTATCTGCATCGCCAGCCTGGGGTGCATCCTGCCCAATACCTCGGCCTGCGCCATGAGCGGGCAGGGCGCGCGGGCCGGCAGTGCCTCGGCGCTGCTGGGCTGTATTCAGTTCGGCGTGGCGGCGGGGGCTGCGTCATTGGTCGGGGTGCTGCACGATGGCACCGCGATGCCGATGGCCATGGTCATCAGTTTGTGCGGGGTGTTGGCGGTGACGATTGCGGTGTCGACCCAGCGCCTGCAACGGGCGAGGGCCGCGCAGGCGCAGGTCTGAAGCGTATCAGCCAGCGGCGGCGCGCTGCTGGCCAAGGGGAAAGTGGTGGGGGGCCTGGATGCGGGCTTGCAGGGTGTCGGCGAAGGCGCGGGCCTCGGCCTCACTGCGGAAGGTGAAGGCATTCTGGTCGAGACGGACCTGCCATTTGTTGCCGGGGGTTTTTGCTAACGCTTTTATCAGGATTTTCATTGCTGACTTCCTCACGTAAAAGAATCGTGGCAAAGGCCGCCAATATAAACCCGAATACGCTCACAAATATGACAAAGATCAACTCTCGGACTAGCGGTGCCGTCCATCACTGCGATGAATAACGGACGACACCCAGACCAGGTTTTCAGAATCCTTCGAGCACGATCTTGCCCTTGGCCTTGCCGCTTTCCAGCAGCGCGTGGGCTCGGCGCAGGTTGGCCGCGTTGATCACGCCGAAGTGCTCGCCCACCGTGGTTTTCAGGGTGCCGGCGTCGATCAGTTGCGCCACGCGGTTGAGCAGGTTGTGCTGCTCGATCATGTCCGGGGTTTCGAACATCGAACGGGTGTACATGAACTCCCAGTGCAGCGACAGGCTCTTGCGCTTGAGCTTGCCGACGTCCAATGCCTTGGGGTCATCGATCAGCGCCAGCTTGCCCTGTGGTTGCAGGGCCTCGACCAACTGGTCCAGGTGATGATCGGTCTGGGTCAGGCTGGCGACGTGGGTCACTTGGGCCTGGCCCGCAGCTTTCAGGGCCTCGCTCAACGGTTGGCTGTGATCGATCACCAGGTCGGCGCCCAGTGCTTTCGCCCACTCCTGTGTTTCAGGGCGCGAGGCGGTGCCGATGACTTTCAAGGCAGTGAGTTGGCGCGCCAGTTGGGTCAGGATCGAACCCACGCCACCGGCGGCACCGACGATCAGCAGGCTCTGGCCTTCATCCTTTTTGCCCTCACGCACTTGCAGGCGCTCGAACAGCAGCTCCCAGGCGGTGATGGCGGTCAACGGCAGCGCGGCGGCTTCGGCAAAGCCCAGGCTCTTGGGCATATGGCCGACGATGCGTTCGTCCACGGTGTGCAGTTCGCTGTTGCCGCCCGGGCGGACCAGGGAACCGGCGTAGAACACCTTGTCGCCGGCCTTGAACAGCGTCACTTCGCTGCCGACCGCCTTGACCACTCCCGCCACGTCCCAGCCCAGCACCTTGGCGGCGCCGTTTTCCGGGGCGACGTTCTGGCGGACTTTGGTGTCGACCGGGTTGACCGAGATGGCTTTGACTTCCACCAGCAGGTCGCGCGGACCGGCGACGGGTTCAGGCAATTCGATGTCTTGCAGGGCCTTTGGATCGTTGATCGGCAAGGATGCGTAGTAGGCAATGGCTTTCATGATGGCTCCGGAAAAGGGGGGATGATCAGGCAAGAAATTTCAGGCGCTTGAGGTCGAAGTGTTCGATCACGTCGGCGGCCTTGGCGCGGAAGCTCTGGATGTGGGCGCTCTGGTCGTGGTCGGCCAGCGCTGCGTCATCGCTCCAGCGTTCGAGCATGTAGAAGGTCTCGGGGTGTTGCAGGTCCTGGTGCAGGTCGTATTGCTCGCAACCGGCTTCCAGGCGGGTGGGTTCCAGCAGGCCGCGCAGCAAGGTTTCCAGGGTGGCCTGTTGGCCAGGTTTGGCGATCAGCGTGGCGATGACGTTAAAGGCAGTGGACATATTCAACTCCAGACACGTGATGAACGGGATGGACAGATGATTGGCTATTTCCCGTGAAGATAAAAGCGGCTAAAACAGCAGTCTGTTTCAATAAAATTTTGATAATTGGACGGTATGCATGCTGCGTTTTGATGATTTGCAGTTGTTTGTGCGCGCAGCCGACCTGGGCAGTCTTTCGGCAGCGGCGCGGGTGATGGACCTGTCGCCGGCGGTGGCCAGCGCAGCCCTCAAGCGCATCGAGCAACAGCTGGGTACGCGTTTGCTGGCGCGCTCCACCCGCAGCCTGCGCCTGACCGCCGAAGGCGAGGGCTTCCTGGAATATGCCCGTGCCGCGCTGGGTTCGCTGGAAGAGGGACGGCGGTTGCTGGCTAGTGGGCAGGACCATGTCAGCGGCGTGTTGCAACTGTCGGCGCCGTCGGATTTCGGCCGCAATCAATTATTGCCGTGGCTGGACGAGTTTCAGCAGGAATACCCGCAACTCACTGTGCGCCTGTTGCTGGGCGACCGCATTGCCGATCTGTTTCGTCAGCCGGTGGACATTGCGCTGCGTTACGGCGAGCCCGAGGACTCCAGCCTGATCGCACTGCCCATCGCCCCGGACAATGTGCGTGTGTTGTGCGCGGCGCCCAGCTATCTCGCGCGGCATGGCGAACCCCGGCACCTGGAGCAACTGGCCCAGCACAATTGCCTGCTTTATATGCTCGGCAGTCGAGTGCACGACCATTGGACCTTTCACGATGGCAAGCGCGAAGTGAGCCTGACCGTCTCCGGCGATCGTTTCAGCGACGATGCCGATGTGGTGCGTCGCTGGGCGGTAGCGGGTGTGGGCATTGCCTACAAGTCCTGGCTGGATGTAAGTACCGACGTGCTGGCCGGGCGCTTGCGCTTGATCCTGCCGGAGCTACGCGGCGAGCGAACGCCGCTGAACCTGCTGTGTGCCCACCGTGCGCAGTTGAGTAAACCGATCAACCTGCTGCGGGAAATGCTCGTGTCCCGTTGTGCGACATTAACGGCGCAGTGGCCGGAACGATTGAGTACTGCGCAATAACCTCCGCTACATCCAGAAATTTCACTCAGATCCCGTCCCTGTTTACGCTGTCAGACGCCGCGGAACTGGCGGCGTGCGCCCCTATACTTTGGCGCCAACCGCAGCAGACAAACGATTCAACAGGGAGTGAATACATGGAAGAAGCACCTTGCATCAGCCAGATCGCCAGCTTGCTCGCCGAACCCAAGCGCACCGCCATGCTCTGGGCCTTGATGGACGGCTCGATCAAATCCTCACACGAGCTGGCGAAGCTCGCCGGGTTGTCACCGACGAGCGCCAATGCCCACCTGGCGCGCCTGACCGGCAGCGGCCTGCTGAAGGTCGAAGCCCGGCGGGGCCAGCGTTTGTTCCGGGTGGCAGCGGAGGATGTCAGTGCCGCCGTCGATGCCTTGGCCTGTACCACCATGGCCAGTGCTCGGCGATGTTCACCCCATGCTGCTCCGCAGGCGTTGGTCGCCCCCCTGTCGTTGCGACAGGCGCGGTTGTGCAACGGGCACCTGGGGGGCGAACTGGCGGCCGGCCTGTATCAACGCATGATGGCAGCGGGCTGGATCGAGCGCTCCGAGCAGCGCCTCGGTATCACCGCCAAGGGGGCGCACTCCCTGGCGGAGCTTGGCCTGTTTATCCACGCGCTGGCTTCGCCGCAGGTGTGTGAGTGTTTCGACTGGAGCCAGCAGCAACCGCATCTGGGCGGTGCACTGGGCGCCGGCTTGCTGCAATTGTTCATGCAGTCGAACTGGATCAGCGGGGTCAACGATTCCCGGGCATTGCGGGTCAATGACACCGGGCTGGCGGAAATTGCCCGTCTGGCGGCGCCTGAGCCGCCCAGTCTCCCGGGGCGTCGTTCAGAGTTGCAGTCAGGTCGCATCCAGCAATAGCTCGGCCCAATGATGCCGCACACTCGCCGAGGGGATTTCCACACAGGGGGTGCGGCATGGGTAGTCATAGCTATAGTGCAGCGGAACGATTGGAACGGTTGCCCATCAGCGGTTATCACCGCGTCATTTTCATCATCATTGCCCTGGCGTTTTTCTTCGACTCCATGGACCTGGCGATGATGACGTTCCTGCTGGGCTCGATCAAAACCGAATTCGGCCTGAGCACGGCCCAGGCCGGGTTACTGGCCAGTTCGAGCTTTTTCGGCATGGTGGTCGGGGCGTCGCTGTCCGGGATGCTGGCCGACCGCTTTGGCCGCAAGCCGGTGTTCCAGTGGAGCATTGTGCTGTGGGGGCTCGCCAGTTACCTGTGCTCCACGGCGCAGACGGTGGAGACGCTGACGCTGTTCCGCATTTTGCTGGGCATCGGCATGGGCATGGAGTTTCCCATCGCGCAGTCGATGTTGTCGGAGCTGATTCCCGCACAACGGCGCGGGCGCTATATCGCATTGATGGATGGCTTCTGGCCGCTGGGGTTTGTAGCGGCGGGCGTGTTGTCGTATTTCCTGCTGCCGGTGATTGGTTGGCGGGACATCTTCCTGGTGCTGGCGATACCGGCAGTGTTTGTGTTGGCGATCCGCTTTTTCATTCCGGAGTCGCCGCGCTGGCTCGAACAGGCCGGGCGGCATGACGCGGCGGACAAGGTGTTGCGCGGCATCGAACAGAAAGTGCGCGACTCGCTAGGGCAGACCGACTTGCCGACGCCGATTCGCCTGCCACGAATCGACAGTGTTCCGGGCACGTTTTTCTCGGCATTCCAGCAGTTGTGGTCGGCGCAGTACCGCCAGCGCACGTTGATGATCTGGAGTGTGTGGTTCTTCGCCCTGCTGGGTTTCTACGGGCTGACGTCCTGGTTGAGCGCACTGTTGCAGCAATCGGGGTTTGCCGTGACCCAGTCGGTGTATTACACGGTGATCATTTCCCTGGGCGGCATTCCCGGTTTTCTGATGGCGGCCTGGTTGGTTGAGCGCTGGGGGCGCAAGCCGGTGTGCGTGGTGACATTGCTCGGCGGCGGGGTGATGGCGTTTCTTTACGGGCAGAGCGCGGTGTTTGGCGGCAACGTGGGCCTGCTGATCACCTCGGGCCTGTTGATGCAGTTTTTTCTGTTTGGCATGTGGGCGGTGCTTTACACCTATACGCCGGAGTTGTACCCCACCTCGGCCCGGGCCACGGGCTCCGGATTTGCCTCGGCAATTGGCCGGGTCGGTTCGTTGCTGGGTCCGCTGGTGACCGGGTTGGTGTTTCCGGTGACCGGGCAGGGCGGCGTGTTTGCGCTGGGCGCGCTGTGTTTCGCAGTAGCGGCGCTGGTGGTGTGGGTGTTCGGGATGGAGACGAAGGGCAAGACCCTGGAAGAATTGACCCAGGCTTGAAGGCAATGGCATCAGTGTGGGAGCGGGCTTGCTCGCGAAAGCGGTGAGTCAGTCGAAATATCTTTGGCTGACACTCCGTTATCCCAGGCAAGCCAGCTCCCACATTTTTTGCTCGTGTTTTTCCCGTTATGGCTTCACGAGGCGCGCATCCAGGCTGTTTTGCGCCAGGCGTCTGGCCTGGTCCTGGGTCATGCCCAGGGCGGTGTGCAGCGCGTGGAAGTTCTCGGTGACGTAACCGCCGAAGTACGCCGGGTCATCCGAGTTCACCGTGACTTTCACACCCCGTTCGAGCATGTCGAGGATGTTGTGCTGAGCCATGTCGTCGAATACGCAAAGTTTGGTGTTGGACAGTGGGCATACGGTCAGCGGGATCTGCTCGTCGATGATGCGTTGCATCAAGCGCTCGTCCTCGATGGCGCGCACGCCGTGGTCGATACGCTGGATCTTCAGCAGGTCGATGGCTTCCCAGATGTACTCGGGCGGGCCTTCTTCACCGGCATGGGCCACGGTGAGGAAGCCTTCGTGGCGTGCACGGTCGAACACGCGCTGGAACTTGCTCGGCGGGTGACCCATCTCCGAACTGTCCAGGCCCACGGCCACGAAGGCATCGCGGAACGGCAGCGCCTGGTCCAGGGTTTTTTCGGCTTCGGCTTCGCTCAGGTGGCGCAGGAAGCTGAGGATCAGGCCGCTGGTGATGCCCAGTTGCTGCTCGCCATCTTTGAGGGCTGCCGCGATGCCGTTGAGCACCACTTCGAAAGGGATGCCCCGGTCGGTGTGGGTCTGTGGGTCGAAGAAGGGTTCGGTGTGGATCACGTTCTGCGCCTTGCAGCGCAGCAGGTAGGCCCAGGTCAGGTCGTAGAAATCCTGGGAGGTACGCAACACATCGGCGCCCTGGTAGTACAGGTCGAGGAACTCTTGCAGGTTATTGAAGGCGTAGGCCTTGCGCAGGGTTTCGACGTCATTCCAAGGCAGCGCAATTTTGTTGCGCTCGGCCAGGGCGAACAGCAACTCCGGCTCCAGCGAGCCTTCCAGGTGCAGGTGCAGTTCTGCCTTGGGCAGGGCGTTGAGCCAATCGTACATTTTCTAAATTCTCATCAGGTGCAATGGCGGCATTCTACAGGCCATGGCTGAAATATTCGGCAAAACCTGACCAGCAGGATTGTTTTCGTTGCATTCGCGCAAGGGCGGCGTGAACTAAGGTGTAACGAAACGTTAGCGGCGTGACGCAGTCTGTACCCCATCAATGACTGATCTGCCGTTTGGGAAGACCCGGAATGCTCACATCCCTCAAGCAAGAAAAATACCTGCTGCTGGCGCTGCTCGCCGCCGTCGCGGCGTACCCGCTGGAGCACTGGATGTTGCACAGCGGGCAGATGATCGCCTTGCTCGCGGGCATGGTGCTGATCGGTTTCATCGTCGTGGCCTCGATGCGGGTTGCGCACCACGCCGAGCAACTGGCGGAAAAGGTCGGCGACCCGTACGGCACGATGATTCTGACCCTGGCCGCCGTGCTGGTGGAAGTGGTGATCCTGGCGATCATGATGAGCAACGAACCCTCGCCGACCCTGGTGCGCGACACCATCTATTCGGCGGTGATGCTCGATATCAACGGCATCCTCGGTCTTGCCGCCCTGATGGGTGGTATCAAGCATGGCGAACAGTCCTACAACGATGACTCGGCACGCAGCTACAGCGTGATGATTCTCACGGCCATGGGCGTGTCGATGGTGGTGCCGGAATTTATCCCCGAGGCCGACTGGAAAATTTACTCGGCCTTCACCATTGGCGCGATGGTGGTGTTGTACACCCTGTTCCTGCGCATGCAGGTGGGCCCGCACAGTTATTTCTTCAGCTACAGCTACCCGGAAAAGCGTCGCAAGCAACAACCGGAAGCAGAGGCACCGCCGATCAACCTGGCGTTTTCCATCGGCACACTGGTGTTTGGCGTGATTGTGATCGGCGCGCTGGCCGAGGTGATGTCCAAGACGTTGGACCTGGGCCTGGAAGGTACAGGCGCTCCGCCGGTGATCACGGCGATTGTGGTCGCGGCAATTTCGGCGGCGCCGGAGATTCTGACGGCGCTGCGCGCTGCATTGGCCAACCGCATGCAGTCGGTGGTGAACATTGCGCTGGGGGCTTCGCTGTCGACGGTGATCCTGACCGTGCCGGTGATGGAGGCCATGGCGCTCTACACTGGCCAGCCGTTTCAGATGGCGATGACGCCGGTGCAAACCGTGATGGTGTTTATCACGCTGATCGTCAGCGCGATCAACCTCAACGATGGCGAAACCAACGCCATCGAAGGGATGACCCATTTTGTGTTGTTTGCGACCTTTATCATGCTGTCGCTGTTGGGGTTGTGAGCACCGCAGACCCTGGTATGGAGATCGGGTTTGTGTGGGAGCTGGCTTGCCTGCGATAGCATCATTGCGGTTTGGCTGGTGGACCGAGGTGCCTGCATCGCAGGCAAGCCAGCTCCCACATTTGGATGTGTGTAGGGCTTAGGTTCCGGCGATCAGTTGGCGGGCGGCCTGGCTGTGATCGGCGATCAAGCCTTTGAGGTCCAGGCCTTCGACCTGGCCGTCGATCACGCGCCATTTACCGGCCACCATCACCCGGTCCGCACGGTCGGCGCCGCAGAGCAGCAGTGCCGAGATCGGGTCGTGGCTGCCGGAGAAACGCAGCTCATCCAGTTTGAACAGCGCCAGATCAGCCTGCTTGCCAACGGCCAGCTCACCGATGTCCGTACGGCCCAACAATTGCGCCGAACCTTTGGTTGCCCAACCGAGCACGCCTTCGGGGGTGATTTTTTCGGCGCCGTAGCGCAAGCGTTGGATATACAGCGCTTGGCGAGCTTCGAGGATCATGTTCGACGCGTCGTTGGATGCCGAGCCATCCACGCCCAGGCCGATGGGCGCGCCGGCGGCGAGCAGGTCCAGGGTCGGGCAGATGCCGGAGGCCAGGCGCATGTTCGAGCTTGGGCAATGGCAAATACCCGTGCCGGCCGCGCCGAGGCGTGCAATTTCATCGGGGTTGAAGTGAATGCCGTGGGCCAGCCAGGTGCGTGGGCCGAGCCAGCCGACGCTGTCGAGGTAATCCACGGTGCGCAGGCCGAAGCGTTGCAGGCAGAAGTCTTCTTCGTCGAGGGTTTCCGCCAGGTGGGTGTGCAGGCGCACGTCGAGGCTGTTGGCCAGCTCGGCGCTGGCTTCCATGATTTCCGGGGTGACGGAAAACGGTGAGCAGGGCGCCAGGGCAATCTGGACTTGTGCACCGTCACCACGCTGGTGGTATTCGCGGATCAGGCGTTGGCTGTCTTCCAGGATCACCTGTCCCTCCTGCACGGTTTGCTGCGGTGGTAGCCCGCCATCGGCTTCGCCCAGGCTCATGGAACCCCGGGTGAGCATGGCGCGCATGCCCAGTTCACGCACGCTTTGCACTTGTACGTCGATGGCGTTTTCCAGCCCGTCGGGGAACAGGTAGTGGTGATCGGCTGCCGTGGTGCAGCCCGAGAGCAGCAGTTCGGCCAGGGCGACTTTGGAGGCCAGCGCGAGTTTTTCCGGGGTCAGGCGAGCCCACACCGGATACAGGGTTTTCAGCCACGGGAACAGCGGCTGATTGACCACCGGCGCCCAGGCGCGGGTCAGGGTTTGATAGAAGTGGTGGTGGGTGTTGATCAGCCCGGGCAGGACGACATGCTCGCGCGCGTCGAACACTTGGCTGCAAGGCTGCGCAGGTGCTTGGCCTTGGGCCAGCACTTCGCTGATCACACCGTCTTGCAGCACCAGGCCGCCCCGGGCATCGAGGCCATTGGCAGTGAAAATCGCGAGGGGGTTTTTTAACCAGATACGGGTCGCAGGCATGGGCCGGCTCCTCTGAATGATGGGTTCAGGTTTGCCAGCTCAGTGTTGCCCTGTCTGCTGATCCAGGGTCGCCGGGGAGGGCGAGGGGGCAGTCTACGCGTGGACCGTTATCGCCGGCAATCGCTCGATAACGGTCCCCGACGGCTTACCAGGCGATGGTGTCGCCCTTGTAGTCGATAAAGTGATGGCCGCCTTTGCCGGTGTAGGCATTTACCTGGTCCACCAGGCCGCGCACGCTGGTGTCGACATCGATCTGTGCGTTTTCACCGCCCATGTCGGTCTTGACCCAGCCCGGGTGCATCGACAGTACGGTGAGTTTGTGGTCGCCCAGTTGGGTGATGAAGCTGTTGGTCATGGAGTTGAGCGCGGCCTTGCTGGCCTTGTAAAGCGCCAACTCCGAGCCGTCGGGAAGTGCCACGCTGCCCAGCACCGAGCTCATGAAGGCGAGCACGCCGCTGTCTTTGCGGATCTGCCCGACAAAGCGCTGGGCCAGGTTGATCGGCGCCACAGCGTTGGTGAAGAACAATTGGCCGACTTCCGCCAGGGTGGCGTGGCCCGGCTCCTGATTGGCCGGGCCCTTGACGCCGGCGTTGACGAACAGCAGGTCAAAGGTGCGGTCCTTGAGGCGCTGGTTCAGGGCGATCACGGCTTGCTGATCGTCCATGTCGAGTTTCTCGATCTGTACCGGGCCGAGGGCTTTGAGGGCATCGGCGTTGTTCGGGTCGCGCACGGTCGCGGTCACGTTCCAGCCGTCCTGGAGCAGTTGCTTGACCAGGCCAAGGCCCAGCCCACGAGAGGCGCCGATGATCAATGCAGTTTTTGGCGTAGGCATGAAAGGCTTCCTTTAAGCATCACGGTTCAGGGAGTTCAGCGTTGTAGCAGGATACGCCCACGGCTGAGGTCGGCGAGTTGAAGTTGCAGGGTGTCGATCTGCGCTTCGCCCACCGCGAGCTGCAATTCGACACCGTTGGCGGTAAAGGTTTCTTCGACCACCAGCCCGCCCAATTCGGCAACACGCAGTTTCACCAGGTTCAGTTCGGCAAAACCGCAGGCGCAACTCAGGGGGACACGGCTGATCAATTCGATGCGCTCGGCCGCTTGCAGGCATTTATTGGCGCCGCCGCCGTACGCACGGGCCAGGCCGCCGGTGCCCAACTGGATGCCGCCGTACCAGCGGATCACCAGCACCGCGACCTGATCGAACCCCTGCGCTTCGATGGCTGCCAGGATTGGCCGGCCAGCGGTACCGCCGGGTTCGCCGTCGTCGTTGCTGCGGTATTGATCCGCGAGCTTCCAGGCCCAGCAGTTATGGGTGGCGTTCAGGTCGCTGTGTTGCTCGATGAACGCTTGTGCGTCCTGCGGGCTGCTGATCGGCGCGGCGAAGGTGATGAAGCGGCTTTTGCGTATTTCTTCGCGAAACTCGCAAAGGCCGGTCAGTGTGAAAGGCATAAGTCGCTTCGTTTACAGGGCTGGCTTGATGCCGCAGCCCTTGAGAATGATGTGGATCAGGTTGGTGCCGGCGTCTTCCATATCTTGCTTGGTCAACTTGGTGCGCCCGGTGACGCGACAGATTTGGGTGGCGAAGTCGGCGTAGTGTTGGGTGCTGCCCCACAGCAGGAAGATCAGGTGCACGGGGTCGACGGGGTCCATCTTGCCCGCGTTGATCCAGGCCTGGAACACCGCGGCCCGGCCGCTGAACCAGGCGCGGTAGTCTTGGCTGAAATATTCGGTGAGGCACTCGCCGCCGCTGATGATCTCCATGGCGAAGATCCGCGAGGCTTGCGGTTGGCGTCGCGAGAATTCCATCTTGGTGCGGATGTAGCGGGTGAGGGCGGTGGCGGGGTCATCCTCGGCGGTCAGTGCGTTGAAGGTGCTGTCCCACAGTTCGAGGATATTGCTGAGCACCGCGATATACAGGCCCAGCTTGTTGGTGAAGTAGTAGTGCAGGTTGGCTTTGGGCAGCCCGGCACTGGCCGCGATGGTGTTCATGCTCGTGCCTTTGTAGCCATGGCGTGCGAACTCGTCTTCGGCCGCCTGGAGAATCGCTTGTTCGTTCTTTTGCCGAATGCGGCTGGCGGGCTTACCGGCGTGGTTGCTGTGGGCAGGAACTTCGAGGCTCATGGAGGTTTCCGTGCTGATCGATGGAGACGACGTGTGCACTGATAACCCACCCTCAAGCCTCAGACAAGTCCTGATGCAATAAAACCGTCAAAGCGGTTCCAGGGTGTCGCTTTCCGGCGCGTGCTTTGCGGCCTCTGAAGGAGCCTTGCTCTCCGGCAGCAACAGGCACAACACGATGGCCGTCAGCCCTCCGCTGGTGATGGCCGAGTCAAACAGGTTCTGCACCAGCGTCGGCATCAGGTGCAGCAGGTTCGGTTGGGCGGCAATCCCCAGGCCGACGCCCAATGAGGTGGCGATGATCAGCATGCTGCGCCGGTCCAGCGGCGCCTGGGCGAGGATGCGCACACCCGCGGCGGCGACGCTGCCGAACATCACCAGGGTGGCGCCGCCCAATACCGGTTTGGGGATTTGCTGCAGCACGGCGCCAATCAACGGAAACAGGCCGAGGAAAAACAGCAGTAAGCCGATATATAAGCCGACGTATCGGCTGGCCACGCCGGTCAGTTGGATGACGCCGTTGTTCTGAGCAAAGGTGGTATTGGGGAAGGCGCTGAAGGTGGCGGCGATCATGCAACTGACACCGTCACCCAATACGCCGCCTTTGAGCCTGCCTATATAAGCGGGGCCGCTGATGGGCTGCCGGGCGATCATGCAATTGGCGGTGAGGTCGCCGACGGTTTCGATGCTGCTGATCAGATAAATCAGCGCGATCGGCAGGAAAGCACTCCAGTCGAAATTGAAGCCAAAGCGAAACGGGATCGGCAGGCTGACCAGAGGCAATCCGGGCAACGCCTGGGGGACGAGTTTGCCGCTGAACCAGGCGGCCAGGCTGCCGAATGCGAGGCCAATGATGATGGCCGAGAGACGCACCCACGGTGTGTTCGAACGGTTGAGCAGGATGATCGTCAACACCACAAACAGGCCCAGCGCCAGGTTGGCGGGGGCTCCGAAGTCCGGCGCGTTGAAACCGCCGCCCAGGTCGGTAATGCCGACCTTGATCAAACTGATACCGATCAGGGTGATCACAATTCCGGTGACCAGCGGCGTGATAACCCGGCGCAGTTGCCCGATGAAACGACTCAAGACTATTTGTACGACGGCGCCGAAAAAGCACACACCGAAGATCATCGCCATGATGTCCTCCGGGCTGCCGCCCCGTTGTTTCACCAAAAAGCCTGCCGATAATACGGCGCCCAGGAACGCAAAGCTGGTGCCTTGCAGGCAGATCATTCCGGCACCGATACCGAATGGCCTGCGTGCCTGGATGAAGGTGCCGACGCCGGAGACCATCAGCGCCATGCTGATCAAGTAGGGCAAGTGTGCGGTGAGGCCCAGGGTCGAGCCGATGATCAGGGGTGGCGTGATAATGCCGACGAAGGCGGCCAGCACATGTTGCAGTGCTGCAAGGATGGCGGCGGTGGGCTTCGGGCGGTCGTTGAGGCCGTAGATGAGGTCGTTGGGGCTGGAGGATTCTGGAGGCATGGTGGGTTAGCTCAAGGTCTGTGTCCTTGTGTTTCTGCAAAAAGCTGTCCAGGTGCTCAGCTTTTTGTATGAGGCCCGAATTAGCGCGTCGCCGCCAGGCTGTCCAGAAAGCTTTCCAGCACCAAATGGGGGCGACGGCCCTTGCGCGTGACCGATGCGAGGCTCAAATCGTAAAAGCGTGTAGTCGGTTTCAGCGCGCGCAGTCGTCCTTGTTGTACCCAAAGGCTGGCGTAGTGGTCGGGAAGGTAGCCAATGTAGCGACCGGTGAGGATCAGGAAGGCCATGCCTTCGCGGTCCGAGGCGCTGGCGGTGCAGTTGAGTGGCTGATAATGCGCCTGGATCTCGGCGGGCAGGCGGAATGTGGGAGCAATGGCATCCTGACGGTCGATGCGGGCGTCATCCAATTGCTTGTCGTCGGCGTAGAACAGCGGGTGGCCGACTGCGCAGTAGAGCAGCGAGCGTTCGCTGTACAGCGGTTGGTACTCAAGGCCGGAGAGGGCACTGGCCTGGGGCACGACGCCGACATGCAGGCGACCATCGAGTACGCCTTGCTCCACCTCGTTGGGCGAGATCATGCGGATCTGTATCCGCACGTCCGGGCCACGTTCCTTGAGTTGCGCCAGGGCATGGGTGATGCGCATGTGGGGCAAGGTGACGAGGTTGTCGGTGAGGCCAATGATCAGTTCACCGCGCAAGTGTTGATGGAGGCCGTTGACCTCGGTGCGAAAACTTTCCAGCGCGCTGAGCAGTTGCAGGGCTGACTGGTAGACCTCGCGACCTTCCTCAGTGAGGGAGAAACCGGCGCGCCCGCGTTGGCAAAGCCTGAGCCCGAGGCGCTGTTCGAGATCGCTCATCTGCTGGCTGATGGCGGAGCGGCCAATGCCGAGCACGGTTTCGGCGGCTGAAAAGCCGCCGCACTCCACCACGCTGCGAAAGATGCGCAGCAGGCGGATATCGAAGTCGCTGACTTGGGCGAGGGGATCGTGTCGACGGCTGCTCATAGTTTAGTGGCGGTCTGACTGAAGGTTAGAAGAGTTGAATTTCACCGACTTTATCGTCGTGGCAACTTAGCTGCAACAACGCTTTTCAATCCCGACGCTGCCTTTTGCCCTGCGAGGTTTTGCTGATGAACATGCCCGAAAACGCCCCATCGTCCCTGGCCAGCCAACTGAAGCTGGACGCGCACTGGATGCCCTACACCGCCAACCGCAACTTCCAGCGTGACCCGCGTTTGATCGTGGCCGCCGAAGGCAGCTGGCTGACGGACGACAAGGGGCGCAAGGTGTACGACTCGTTGTCGGGCTTGTGGACGTGCGGCGCCGGGCATACGCGCAAGGAGATCCAGGAAGCGGTCGCCAAGCAATTGGGCACTCTGGATTACTCGCCAGGCTTCCAATATGGCCATCCATTGTCCTTCCAACTGGCGGAAAAGATCACTGATCTGACCCCGGGCAATTTGAACCACGTGTTCTTCACCGATTCCGGCTCCGAATGTGCCGATACCGCGGTGAAGATGGTGCGTGCCTACTGGCGCCTGAAAGGCCAGGCCACCAAGACCAAGATGATTGGCCGTGCCCGTGGTTATCACGGTGTGAACATCGCGGGTACCAGCCTGGGCGGCGTCAATGGCAACCGCAAGATTTTTGGTCAGGCGCTGATGGATGTGGACCATCTGCCCCACACCTTGCTCGCGAGCAATGCGTTTTCCCGAGGCATGCCGGAGCAGGGCGGTATCGCGCTGGCCGATGAGCTGCTCAAGCTGATCGAGCTGCATGATGCGTCGAACATCGCCGCTGTCTTTGTCGAGCCGATGGCGGGCTCCGCGGGAGTACTGGTGCCGCCTCAGGGCTACCTCAAGCGCCTGCGCGAGATCTGTGACCAGCACAACATCCTGCTGGTGTTCGACGAAGTGATCACCGGTTTCGGTCGCACCGGTTCGATGTTCGGTGCCGACAGCTTCGGTGTGACCCCGGACTTGATGTGCATCGCCAAGCAAGTCACCAACGGTGCGATCCCGATGGGCGCGGTGATTGCGAGCAGCGAGATCTATCAGACCTTCATGAATCAGGCGACGCCGGAGTACGCGGTGGAGTTCCCCCACGGCTACACCTACTCGGCGCACCCGGTTGCGTGCGCAGCTGGCCTGGCGGCGCTGGATCTGTTGCAGAAGGAAAACCTGGTGCAGAGCGTGGCCGAAATCGCACCGCATTTCGAGAATGCGCTGCATGGGTTGAAGGGCAGCAAGAATGTGATCGACATTCGCAACTATGGCCTGGCTGGTGCGATCCAGATTGCCCCGCGTGACGGTGATGCCATCGTGCGCCCGTTCGAGGCCGGCATGGCGTTGTGGAAAGCCGGTTTCTATGTGCGTTTTGGTGGCGACACCCTGCAGTTCGGACCAACCTTCAACAGTAAGGCGCAGGACCTGGATCGCTTGTTCGATGCGGTCGGCGAAGTACTGAACAAGATCGACTGATTTCTCCTTCTATATAGAACAACTTTTCAGGAGCCCTGCATGAGCCTTATCCAGCATTTGATCAATGGTGAGTTGGTCAGTGATTCCGGTCGGACTGCCGACGTGTACAACCCGTCGACCGGTCAGGTGATTCACCAGGTGCCTTTGGCCAGCCGTGAAACCATTCAAGGCGCGATCGACGCCGCCAAGGCGGCCTTCCCGGCATGGCGCAACACCCCGGCGGCGAAGCGTGCCCAAGTGATGTTTCGTTTCAAGCAATTGCTGGAGCAGAATGAGGCGCGCATCTCGCAACTGATCAGCGAGGAGCACGGCAAGACCCTTGAGGACGCGGCTGGTGAACTGAAGCGTGGGATCGAGAACGTGGAGTACGCGTGCTCGGCGCCGGAGATTCTGAAGGGCGAGTACAGCCGTAACGTAGGACCGAACATCGATGCCTGGTCGGACTTCCAGCCGCTGGGCGTGGTGGCCGGCATTACCCCGTTCAACTTCCCGGCGATGGTGCCGTTGTGGATGTACCCGCTGGCGATCGTCTGCGGTAACTGTTTCATCCTGAAACCGTCGGAGCGTGACCCAAGTTCGACGCTGCTGATTGCGCAATTGTTGCAGGAAGCCGGTTTGCCTAAAGGCGTGTTGAGCGTGGTCCACGGCGACAAAGGCGCGGTGGATGCACTGATCGAGGCGCCGGAAGTAAAGGCGTTGAGTTTCGTGGGGTCGACGCCGATTGCCGAGTACATTTATGCGGAAGCGACCAAGCGTGGCAAACGTGTGCAGGCGTTGGGCGGGGCGAAGAACCACGCGGTGCTGATGCCGGATGCGGACCTGGATAACGCGGTGAGCGCGCTGATGGGCGCGGCGTACGGCTCCTGTGGCGAGCGCTGCATGGCGATTTCGGTGGCCGTGTGCGTGGGAGATCAGGTGGCGGATGCACTGATCGCCAAGCTGGTGCCCCAGATCAAGGCGCTGAAGATTGGCGCGGGTACTTCCTGCGGGCTGGACATGGGGCCGTTGGTTACGGGGCAGGCGCGTGACAAGGTCAGTGGCTATATCGAAGACGGTGTGGCATCCGGTGCGCAGTTGGTGGTTGATGGCCGTGGCTTGAGCATCGCTGGGAATGAAGACGGCTTCTTCCTGGGCGGCAGCTTGTTTGATCGCGTGACGCCTGAGATGCGCATCTATAAAGAAGAAATCTTCGGGCCGGTATTGTGCGTGGTCCGGGTGAATAGCCTGGAAGCGGCGATGCAACTGATCAACGATCATGAGTACGGGAACGGTACGTGTATCTTCACCCGTGACGGTGAAGCGGCGCGGCTGTTCTGTGATGAGATCGAAGTGGGCATGGTTGGGGTGAACGTGCCGCTGCCAGTGCCTGTGGCCTATCACAGCTTTGGTGGTTGGAAGCGTTCGCTGTTTGGTGATCTGCATGCTTATGGGCCGGATGGGGTGCGTTTCTATACCCGTCGCAAGGCTATTACTCAGCGCTGGCCGCAGCGAGCGAGTCATGAGGCGTCGCAGTTTGCGTTTCCTAGCCTTTAAGGTGGGATGAGAAAAGGCCGGCCCTTGGGGTCGGCCTTTGCGTTTCTGGCGTGTTTTTGACCGATATGACAGAAATGTGAAGAAAGGTGTTGACGTCGAATTTTATCTGTCTATAATTCGCCCCACTTCCGGCGCAGTC